>JAJDET010000354.1 GCA_029259655.1 Planctomycetota bacterium | reverse complement strand
AGGCGCCCCAGCGCCGGTCCCTCGTGAGCCGACCGCCCTAGGCGGTGTCGGCGTGTTTCATGAGGTTTCTTCCGCCCGCCGGAGGCATCGCCGCGGGTACCGCGGCTTCACCGGTTGGTGTCGGGGTGCCCTCGGACGGGTGGCTCTCCACGGGTTGCAGGTGTCGGGGGGTCGGAATGCCTTCGCGATGCTTGCGCGGCGAAGCCCGCGCAAGCGAGGCGTCGGGAGGCGACGACATGTGGGGGACGCGGGTGCGGGACGTCGCAATGCGCACTCGCTCGCGGGCTTCGCCCGACGAGCATCGCGAGACTGGGAGTCCGACCGCATGCGGCTCGGCAGCCCGGGTGCGATACGCGACTACGGGCACCACGGCACTCCGCCGAGGATGCGCCGGTACCCGGCGCGATGCCTCCCGGCGGGCGGAAGAAACCAGATGGACAACACGCCGACACCGCCTAGGGCGGTCGGCTCACGAGGGACCGGCGCTGGGGCGCCTTCCTCGCGCACGCGGGCATCCGCCCGTGCGCGGAGAGTACGGCACTGCGGGGAGAAACGCGCACGACTCATTGCGGGCGTCCGAGACTCGTCACGCCGCGTACGACACGCGACCGCGAGGCACCACGCCCCACCCCGACGCTTACCGACCCGAGAGAATCTCCTTCGCGAGCGCATCCGCTCCGTACGCCGCGTGCATCGCCTCGAGCATCCCGCCGGCGTGCACGGCGACCGTCCGCGAAACGGAATCGTCGTAGACGAAACGGTTGCCGAGCATCTGGATGTTGCCGTCGAAGACCAGGCCCACGAGCTCGCCCCGCGCGTTGACCACCGGGCTCCCGGAGTTGCCACCGATGATGTCGGCCGTGCAGACGAAGTTGTAGGGCACGTCGCGGCGGATCTTCTGAGCCGCGCGCGCGAATGCCGGCGACAGCTCGTAGGGCATCTCGCCGTCGAAGGCCGAGGCGCGCTCGTAGAGCCCGTGGAAGGTGGTCTTCCAGGGCATGTTGTATCCGCCGGTCTCGAAGCCCTGGACCGTGCCGAAGGAGAGGCGCGGCGTGAACGTGGCGTCGGGGTAGACCGTCGAACCGTGGAGCGCGAACCGCATCCGGGCGATGCGCTCGCCGCAACGGGCCTCGATGCTCTTCACCTTGTCCTCCATCTCACGCCGGAGAGAACGACTCTCGGGGTCGATCGCGCGCACGAGCTGGATCACCGGGTCGGTGCTGGCGGCCACGGCATCGCTCCCGCCCTCGACCAGTTGCCGTCGGAAGGCCGGGTCGACGAGGCGCGAGCCCGCGATGCGCTTCGCCGAGGCCTCCGCCGTCGCCACGTTGCCGAACGCGGCGCGTACGAGGGGATCGGCGGCGCCGAGCTCGGTCCGCATGAGCTCGAGCCCGGTCGCGATCGCGACCTCCTCGAGATCGACGTAGATGGGCGCGTCGGAGAAGAGCGAGAGCTCGAGCGAGGCCAGCGCCGACTCGCGGTACTCGGGCAGCCGCTCCTCGTTGGGTTTCTGCTTCTCCTCGACCATGCGCACGATGTGGCGCGCGATCGAGAAGAGGCGCGAACCTCGGATGCGCGAGCAGTACTCGCGTTTCGAGAGCTTGCGCTTCTCCCCCTGTGCGCGTTCGATCGCCTCCCAGGCGTCGCCGGCCTCGGCAGCGAGCTGCGCGTTCTTCTGGATCGACGAGCGCATCTCCTGCTCGGCGGTGCGCTTGAGCTCGATGCTGCGCCCGGTCGCGAGGCTCTCGTGGTAGCCCGTGAGGGCCTTGATCCCGTTCTCGATGGACAGGAGGTCACCGCGTGCTCTCCGCGCCTGCTCTTCGCCCAGCGCGGCGTACTCGAGCAGCGCTGCGCGGCGAAGCTTCATGGAGCGGAGGTACAGCGGATAGGCCTCGTCGCGCATGTACTCGAGCTGCGCCAGCGTGTTGAGGCGTCCGGTCGAGCCCGGGTTGCCCGACACGAACACGAGCTCGTCCTTCTTCGGCCCCTCTGCGTTCCAGCGCAGGAAGTTCGGCGTCTTCGCCGGTGCACCGTCCTCGTAGGCGCGGAAGATGCACATGTCGAGGCAGAAGCGCGGGAACGTGAAGTTGTCGGGGTCGCCGCCGAAGAAGGCGGCCTGCTCCTCCGGGGCGAAGACGAGCCTCACCTCCGTGTACTTCTTGAAGCGGTAGAGGGAGTAGCGGCCCCCGCGATAGAGCTCGATCACGTCGCAGCGGAGTCCCGTCGCCTCGCTCTCGGCCTGCTCGATCTTCGCGATCTCTGCCTCGCGCTGCGTGCGGGCATCCGCTTCGGTCGCGCCCTCCTCGACCGCCGCGAGGACGCGCGCCGTCACGTCCTCGATCGACTGGAGCACGTTGAGCTCGAGGTCCGGGCACGCGAGCTCCTCCGCCCGAGTCCCGGCGTAGAAGCCGTCACGGACCAGGTTGCGCTCGGCCGTCGACAGCTCGGAGATGGCCTCGAAACCCACGTGGTGGTTCGTCAGGACCAGGCCCTCGGAAGAGATGAAACTCCCCGAGCCCCCGTCGTTCACCCGGACCGAGGCGAGTTGCAGGTGCTCGAGCCATTCGGCCGTCGGCTGGAACCGGTGCTTCTCCGAGAGGATGCCGAGCGGCGGATCGTCGAAGAGCCACATCCCCTCGTCGACGGGCACGGACGCCCCGAGCGGCGCGAGCAGGAGGGCGAGAGTCGGGAGGGATAGCGCGAACGAGGTGGGGCGGGACATGGGGCTCCTCGGCGGGTGTTGGCGGAGATCGAGCCGCACATCATACACCCGTCCCGGAGCGCGCCCGCAGCGCGCCGGCCTACTGGCGAGCGTCCCAGAGCTCGAACGAGGCGGTGATCGCTTCGTCGACGCCCGTCATCGCTGCCGGGTCGGCCTGGTTGCACGCTGCGAGCAGGGCGATGTTCCGCTCGGGCGCGATGAACACGAGCGTGTACCACATCGTGTTGCTGCCGTTGTGCCAGAGGACGTCGCCCTTCGCCCAGTCGCGCTCTTCCCTCAACCACCCGAAAGCGTAGGGCGAGCCCTCGGGGGCGGTGTGCATCCGGGCGAAGCTCTCCTTCGAGAGCAGCTCGGTGTCTTCTCCGCGAGCGCCGGCGAGGTGGAACGCGATGTAGCGCCCCCAGTCGGCGAGGCTCGCGTGGACCGTCCCGGCCGGGCCCATCCAGGCCGGGTTGTCCCCGTAGACCGGGAGCTTCCCCATCGCGTGGCCGCGCGGCTCGTCGAGCTCCTCCTCGGTGCCCGGCGGGCCGAAGCCGGCGCTCTTCATGCCGAGCGGCGCG
Source organism: Planctomycetota bacterium (assembly GCA_029259655.1). Lineage (GTDB taxonomy): Bacteria > Planctomycetota > UBA1135 > UBA1135 > OFTM220. The sequence goes on along the minus strand of JAJDET010000354.1, from coordinate 7,231 downwards.
AAGACGTGCTCGCGTATCAGGTCCTCCCACGAGCTGCCCGTTGCCCGCTCGGCCGCGGCTCCCGCGATCGCGTAGCCCCAGTTGCTGTACACGAACTCTCCGGGCGGAAGATCGGGGGGAGCGAGCAGGGTCTCGCGCACGAGCATCGCGCGGGCACCGGCGACTCCGTCGGGGTGCTCGGCGAGCTCCGCCCACATCTGCATCGGGTTCGGCTCGATTCCCGCCCGGTGCTGGAGGAGGTGCGTCAGTTTCACGTGGCGCCAGTCCTCGGCCATCTCCTCGGCGTACTCCGGGAACAGGACGTCGAGCGTCGAGTCCAGCGAGAGCACCTCGGCCTCCGCCAGACGCGCGATGAGCGTCGCCGTCATGGACTTCGTGCAGGAGCCGATGTGCCAGCGGTCGGAGCGGAGGACCAGGGCCTCCTTACCGCGGGCGCGGTGTCCGACGGCTCCGATGGCGATCAGACCCTCCGGCCCCACGATGGCCGCCGAGAGCGCGGCGAGGTCGCGCTCGGCCCGGATGGGCTCGAGGACCTCCTCGAGGGCGATGGGTTCGGTCGGGGCCTGGAGGGCGAGGAGGAGCAGAGCTGATGTGTTGATCATCGTGGAGGAGGTTTTCGGGGAGGGCCGTGAACCCGACCCCTACGGAGTCTCGGCGTGAGGATTCTCGTCGCCTCCGGAGAGGCCGCACAGCTCCGCCAGTCGGAACTTCTGGACCTTGCCCGAGGCCGTCAGGGGGAACGCGTCCACGAATCGCACGTGGCTGGGGCGCTTGAAGGGCGCCAGGTGGCCCTCGAGCTCGGCGAGGATCGCGTCGCCGTCGGGAGTGCGGCCACTCTCGGCGATCAGGGCGGCGGCGACCTCCTCGCCCCAGTGCTCCGACGGCACGCCGAAGACGGCGGCGTCGCGCACGTCGGGGTGGGCCCGCAGCGCGTCCTCGACCTCGGCCGGGTACACGTTCTCACCGCCGCGGATGATCATCTCCCGCAACCGCCCGACGATCCGGACCAGACCGGCCTCGTCCACCGTCGCCAGGTCGCCCGTGCGCAGCCAACCCTCCGGCGTGATCGCCTCGGCCGTGGCCTCCGGGTCGTCGAAGTACCCGAGCATCACGTTCGGCCCGCGTGCCCAGAGCTCGCCCTGTTCGCCGGGCGGAAGCGGAGTCCCCGTCTCCGGGTCGGCGATCCGGACCTCGACTCCGTCGATCGCGGTGCCGACCGTACTGCACCGCACCTCGATCGGATCGTCCGGGCTCGACGCGGTGATCGCCGGCGAGGCCTCGGTCAGGCCGTACCCGACGAGCATGTTCTCGACGCCCATCTCGTCGATCACGCGCCGCATGAGCGCCTCCGGGCAGGACGACCCGGCCATGACGCCCTTGCGCAGGGTCGAGAGGTCGAACCGCGCGAGGTCCTCGTGCTCGAGCAGGGCCCGGAACATGGTCGGGACGCCGAACGCGAGCGTGCAGCGTTCCGACTCGATCGCGGCCAGCGCTTCTGCGGGGTCGAAGCGCTCGATCTCCACCAGCGTCGCGCCGTGCGTGCAGGCGCCGAGCACGGCGACGACGCACCCGAAACAGTGGAACAGCGGCACCTGCAGGAGCAACCGGTCGGATTCCGACATGCCGATCCGACGCGCCATGGCGTAGGCGTTCTCGACGAGGTTCTCGTTCGTGAGGACGACGCCTTTCGGGAAGCCCGTGGTCCCCGACGTGTACTGGATGTTCACCGGATCGTGAACGCCGATCGCGGCCTCGCGCTCGTGTACGCGTTCGACGGGCACTTCCTCGCCCCGCCGCTCCAGTTCCTCGAGCGAGAGCCCGGTCCATTCCTCGTCCGGGTCGATCGCGACGGCGTGCCGGAGGTCGGGCAGGACGCCGTCGTACCTCGAGAGGTACTCGATCGCCGCGAAGTACTCGCGCCCGCTCACGCCGCGCGAGAGGACCACGGCCGACGCGCGGCTCTGGCGCAGCACGTAGGCGATCTCGTCGCGCTGGAGCGCGGTGTTCGCGGTCACCAGGATGCAACCCGCGCGCGCGGCTGCGAACTGGATCGGGATCCACTCGGGGAGGTTCTCGGCCCAGATGACGATTCGATCCCCCGGAGCGAGGCCGAGCGCCAGCAGCCCGCGAGCGAGGGAGAGCGACCGCGCAGCGAGGTCGGCGTAGGTGAGCCGCAGCGAACGCTGCGGGTGGACCAGCGCCTCGCGCCCCCCGTGCTCCCGCGCTAGGCGGCCGAGGAGCTCGGCCTGGGTCGACTCGTGGATCGGAAGCTCCATGACGCGCGCCCAAAGGGTATCCGAGGCACCGGCTCTCCCGGATAGAATCGCGGCGTGCAGCCCATCTCGCTCGTACTCCTGTTCCCGATCGCGCTGGGCTCGCTCCTCTTCGTGCTCTCCGTTCGGCGCGCCGAGCGCGAGCTCGTCGGGGACATCGTCGGGATGGCCGTTCCCGCTCGTGCGCCGCGGCACGTCGCGACGGGCGCGATCGCCGTGCTCGGCGCCCTCGCCGTTCCCTCCGGCGGAGCCGGCCTCGTGTGGGCGCTCCTCTCCCTGGCCGCCGTCCTTGCGGTGAACGAGCTCCGGCCTTCCGCCGGCGATCGCATCTGCGGGAGTCGAGGCGTTCGGCGAGGCTTCTCCGTCCGATCGTTCGAGGAGCTCGAGGAGTGGCGGTTGATCGGCGATCACCTGCGCTTCCGGCTGTACGGCGAGTGGACCGCGGTTCCCGTTCCGGCGGCAGCGCGCGATCCGCTCCTCGGCCGGCTGCGCGAGCTGGCAGGGGATCGCGAGAGCGTCTTCAATCAGTGATCGGCTCGCGCTGCGCTGCCGCGTAGGCCCGGAGGAACGCCCCGTGCTCGTCGGACGGGAGCTCTCCGAGGAAGCAGGCCACATCGTAGGCCGCACCGCGTAGCTGGAACCGCGCTCCGCCCCTCCAGACGTCGAGGAACCAGATCTTGCCGTCCGTGGTGATCAGGATGTTGCGCGCGAAGAGGTTGCGGTGGACGAAGCCCAGCCCGTGCATGCGCGCCACCTCGTGCGCGATCGAAGGCAGGACCGCGTGCTCGAGCCCACCGCCCTCCTCCCGGATCTGCACCAGCGTGCGAGCGTCCCGGACCTCCTCCGTCAGCAGGAACTGATAGCCGACGATTCCGAACCGCCGGACGACACCCGCGGCCAGCGGTCGAGGCGCGCGGAATCCGTGCCGGCGGAGCCACTCGAGGTTCTCGTGCTCGGCGAGCCGGGAGTGCGGCCGGCGCAGCACGAGCTCGCGGACGGCGTGGCGTACGCGTGCCTTTCCGCGCAGTCCCGAGGCCTTGAGGTAGCCGCGGCCCTCTCCGCGACCGAGGTCGACCAGGCCTCCGATCGGTCTTCCCGAAGAGGCCGCGCTCTCGACGAGCTCGCGGACGTCCTCGACGCGGTGCGGGTCCCCGATGGCCTCGAACGAGGCGCTCACGCTCGCTTCTCGAGCACCGCGAACGTCTGCTGGGACAGGAAGCGCAGGACGGAGCGGAACTCCGCGACGCGGGCGCCCGCGCGACTCACGCTCTCCGTGATCACGGACCGCGTGCGAGACACGCGTCCGGTCGGACCCTCGTCCCGGGCGAGACCGATCCGGCGCCGGACCGCGGGCAGCGACGCCGAGTCCCAGAAAGAGAAGATGACGAGCCGCGCGGACACGCGCACCAGCTCGGCGATCGCGCGATCGAACGCCTCGGGCGCCTGGAAGTGGTGGAGCAGCCTGCATGCCACGACCAGCTCGACGGCACCGTCCCGCACGGGCAGCTTCTCCACCAGGCCGCGCAGGAGCGAACCGGGAGCCCGGATGGATGCCTCGTCCAGCATCGCGGCTGATGCGTCGAGCCCGATCCAGTGCGCACCGGACGCCACCAGCTCCGGTCGCAACCGTCCGGGTCCGCAACCGACGTCCAGACAGGGACCGCCCGCGAACCCGTGCTCCTTGGCCAGCGCGCCCACGATCCTCGGGTCGATCGCGGCGCGCCGGGCATGAGCCCAGCGATCGCGTGCGTAGCGCCGGCCGGATCCGGGTGTCCGCCACTTGTCTCCCGGGGCGTTGGTGGAGACGGACTTGGTCACGAGCGTAGGCATGGGACGCTCGCGCGTGGAGGTGGGTTCCGTCCGGACTCGGTACTCTTCTCGCCGTGGACGACCGCGAGCGCTGGGACGCGAAGTACACCGGGGAGCTCGGTCGAAGGGAAGAGGGGCCCGATCCCTTCGTCGTGGAGGCGCTCTCCAGGGTCCCGACCCGGGGACACGCGCTCGACCTCGCGGCCGGGACCGGTCGGCACGCGCTCTACCTGGCGCGGTCCGGATTCGAGGTCTCCGCCTGGGACGTGAGCCCCGTGGGGCTCGGAATCCTGAAGGAGCGCGCGCGCGCGGCCAACCTCGAGGTCGAGACGCAGGCTGTCGACCTCCTTCGGCGGCCGGCTCCGGGCCTGGGTGAGCCGTTCGACCTGGTCGTGTGCGTGCTGTTCCTCGACAGGACCCTGCTCGCCGGGCTTTCGCGCCTCGTTCGCGTCGGAGGTCACCTGATCTTCGCGACGGTGACGACCGACTATCCAGGGGATCGCCCGCCGGCGCGCTTCCGTCTCGCGCCGGGAGAGCTCGCGGGCGGAATTCCGGGGTTCGAGGTCGTGCACGAGCGTGAGCACGGAGGGCGCGCGGGCATTCTCGGACGTCGGATCGCTTGACGCACGTGCACCACGACCCGCGCCCACTACAATCGACGGGATGCCGCCCATCGACTGGACGGACATCGTGTCCACCGACGCGGCGGGAGCCGCGAACCGACCGGCCGAAGGGCCGTCGGAGCAGGCCCGCGAGCTCCTCGCGGACCTGAACCCGCCTCAGAGCGAGGCCGTCCAGCACGTCGAGGGGCCGCTCCTGATTCTGGCCGGCGCCGGATCGGGCAAGACGCGTGTGATCACACGTCGAGTGGCATGGCTGCTCTCGGCCTGCGGAGTCCGACCCCACGAGATCCTGGCGATCACGTTCACGAACAAGGCCGCGCGCGAGATGCGCGAGCGCGTGGAGAAGCTGGTCACCTTCCGCGGCCTGTGGATCTCGACCTTCCACTCGACCTGCGCGCGGATCCTGCGGCGCGAGATCGGCGTGCTCTCGGGCTGGAGCCGCGACTTCACGATCTACGATACGCACGACAAGAACCAGCTCCTCAAGAAGATCGTCTCGGACCTCGGGTACGACCTGACGCGCTTCCGGCCCGCGATGCTGGGGGGGTGGATCAGCGAGTGGAAGAACGACGCCGCGGTCCCGGCCGCCGACGAGGACGGCGGCATGAGCATGGAGCACGAGGTGGGCCAGCGCGTCTTCCGCTCCTACGAGGAGGCCATGCGCCGGAACAACGCGCTCGACTTCGACGATCTCTTGCTGAAGACCCAGGAGATCTTCCGCTCGCACCCCGGCGTGAAGGATTCGTACGCGAGCCGCTTCCGGTTCGTCATGGTCGACGAGTACCAGGACACGAACCGCGTGCAGTACGGGCTCACGAGAGCATTCGCGAGCGCCCACGGAAACTTCGCTGCGTGCGGCGACCCGGACCAGTCGATCTACGCCTGGCGCGGCGCGGACGTGCGGAACATCCTCGACTTCGAGGCCGACTTCGCGAACGCGAAGGTCATCAAGCTCGAGCAGAACTACCGCTCGGTCGGGAACGTGCTCAAGGCGGCGCAGGGCGTCATCGCGCACAACGCGAGCCGCAAGGAGAAGGACCTGTGGACCGACCGCGGAGACGGCGAGAAGATCGGGGTCCTGGTCTGCGCCGACGAGAACGACGAGGGCGACGAGATCGCGCGGCAGATCCGCGCCCTCCTGGCGCACGGGAAGAGGGCAGACGAGTGTGCGGTCTTCTACCGCGTCAACTTCATGCAGCGCGCGCTGGAGCGAGCGCTGCGACTCGCGGGGATTCCGTACCAGGTCGTGGGAGGGCTCGAGTTCTACGCGCGGCGCGAGATCAAGGACCTGGTCTCCTACCTGCACCTGCTCGTCAACCCGGCCGACGACGTGGCCTGTGCGCGCGTGCTGAACGTCCCGCAGCGCGGAGTGGGGGAGAAGAGCGTCGAGAAGCTCTACGCGTGGGCGGAGGAACGCGGAGTCCCGCTCTCCGTCGCGGCGAAGAGCGAGGAAGCGCGCGCGCGCCTCCGCGGCCGCGCGAAGAAGGGCGTCGAGGCCTTCGCCGGGCTCCTCGAGCTGCTCTCGCCCTACGCGGAAGCGTCCGCGGCAGAAGCGCTCGATCGCGTGATCGACGAGACGGAGTACTACGCCTATCTCGGACAGCTCTCCGACGCTGACCAGGTCGCGCGGGACGAGAACGTCGACGAGCTGCGCGCGCACGCCGAGACCTACGACCGCGACAGCCCCGAGGCGAAGCTGCGCGGGTTCCTGCAGGACATCGCGCTGGTCAGTGACATCGACACCTTCGAGGAAGAGGTCGAGCGCGTCACTCTGATGACGCTCCACTCGGCGAAGGGGCTCGAGTTCCCCGTCGTCTTCATCGCGGGCATGGAGGAGGAGCTCCTGCCCCACGCCCGCTCGATCGAGAGCGACGCCGGGATCGAGGAGGAGCGGCGCCTCGTCTACGTCGGGATGACACGCGCCAAGGAGCGCCTCTTCCTCACGCGCGCGGAGTGGCGCTTCCACTTCGGCGAGTCGATCCCGCGCATCGCGTCGCGCTTCCTGGAGGAGCTCCCCGTGGACCTCGTGGAGGGCGTTGCGAGTGAGGGCGAAGAGGAACAGGTCCTGGGCGTCTTCGACGCGCCCGAGGCCGATCCCGGCCTGGTGGTGGGGGCGCGCGTCGAGCACGACCACTTCGGAACGGGGAAGGTCGAGCGCTTGAGCGGCTCGGGCATCAACGCGCGCGCTTCGGTCCGCTTCACGCGCCACGGGACGAAGGAGCTCCTGCTCACGTACGCCAAGCTGCGCGTGATAGGGCAATGAGCGTGAACCAGGACAGCGGCGAGCTTCGCGCGCGGCTGGAGGCCCTGGTCGGTGAGGCACGTGCCGCGAAGTGCCTCGCCGAGCTGCGTCCGGCGCTCGAGCGCGCGCTCGCCGAGGTTCGGATCGCCTCGAAGCCGCCCGACATCGGCGAGCTCCCGGGGCGCTTCGGGATCCTCGGAGACAGTCCGGCGATGCAGAAGGTCTTCGACCTCCTGGAGCGAGTGTCGCAGAGCGACGTCCCCGTGCTCGTCCTGGGCGAGACC
>JAJDET010000353.1 GCA_029259655.1 Planctomycetota bacterium | reverse complement strand
TTCGGCACCGAGGTCCTCGACCGAACTCGAGACCATGTGGTTCTCCACGATGTCGCGCGTGGTCTCGAACCAGTGCGCGGCGATGCGGTTGAGAACCCGGCCCTTGTGGGGGATGCCCTCACGCATCCGGACGTCGAAGGCCGAGATCCGGTCGCTGATCACGAACAAGAGGTGATCGGCGTCGAACTCGTAGATGTCACGGACCTTGCCGGCGTGGAGCAGTTTTCGCCCACAGAGCTCGGTGGCCCCCCCCAGATAGACGCGCTCGTCGCCGCCCCGGGGTTCTTTGCGGGTGTCGTTCATCAGAAGAATAGCTGGCTCTGGGTTTGCCTCTCGGAACGCGGGCGGGGAGTATGGCAGGAGCCTTCGATGACTACAATTCCAGGGGCATGACGGTCAACTCGAGTGGTTCCGGAACGCGGCCTTGCCGCGGATTCTCACCGGGGGATGCGCTCTCGGGTTCGTTTCGACCCGAGGGCTCCAAGTCCCTCGCGCAGCGCATTCTGGTCGCCGCGTCCCTGGCCGAGGGCGACACGCTCATCGCGGAGCTCCCGTCCGCCGCGGACGTGACGGCCGCGCGCGCTCTGCTCGAGGCGTGCGGTGTCGCAGTCAGCGACGGCAAGGGCGGGGTCACGGTGGGCGGCAGGCCGCCGGCCGCCGTGGGGTGGAACCCGACGGGTCCTCTCTCTCCGGGCGAGTCGGCGACGATGGGGCGCTTCGCCGCTGCAGTGCTCGCGCTCGGCGTCCCGAAGGACCGGCACGTCCAGCTGGTCCCCGAGGGCACGCTCCGCCGCCGGCAGAGCGTCTCGCTCTTTCGCGCGCTGGCCGGTGCGGGCGTGGGCTGCGAGTTCGAGGGCGTCGAAGGCGGCTACGCGGTCCGGTTGCGCTCGGCGGAGCCACCGGCCGACGTCTTCCTGGAAGACCCGGCTTCGAGCCAGGAGGTGAGCGCGCTCCTCGCGGCGCTCGCCGCGCGCGAGGGCCGCTACCACCTGCACGTCCGCGGCGACATTCCGAGCATGCCCTACGCGGAGATGTCGGCGCGGGTGCTGGAGAGCTTCGGTGCCCGCGTGCAGCTCTGGAACAACTCCGAGGGAGTCCTGATCTCCATCGAGGGTCCGCTCACGGCTCCGGCGGAAGCGATCGCCGTGGAGCCCGACGCGTCGACGGCCGGCACCGCGCTGGCCGCCGCATGCGTGACGGGAGGCGAGCTCGAGATTCCCGGACTGGGTGAGGGCTCGCTCCAGGGCGACGTGCGCATCGTCGAGCTCCTGAAGGCGTTCGGTTGCGAGGCCGGGTGCGAGGAGGGAAGGCTCTGGGCGAAGGGAAAACCGACGCAGGGCGCGGAGATCGACCTCTCGCGCGAGCCCGACCTCGCACCCGCGATGGTCGCGGTCGCGGCCTGCGCGGCGCTCGACGCCGAGTCCGAGAGCCGCCTCCGCGGGTTGCACACGCTGCCCGGCAAGGAGAGCAACAGGATCCGGGTCCTGGCGCGCGGTGTGCGCGCGATCGGACTGTCGGCCGAGGCCGGCGCCGACTTCCTGGAGATCGGGCCTCCGCGTCACGGCGCCGACCCGGCGGAAGAGCCCCCGATCGTGCTCGATCCCGAGGGCGATCACAGGATGGCGTTCGCGTTCGCGCTCCTCGGGCTGATCTATCCCGGCATCCACGTCGCCGATGCCGACTGCGTCGCGAAGTCGTGGCCGACCTTCTGGACCGACCTCGAGGGACTGGGCGCCAGCCTCACCACGCTCGGGGGGAGCGCGTGAAGAAACGCGTCGAAGGCCCGGTGCTCGTCGTGGGCGGAGCCGGCTACATCGGTTCCCACACCGTCCGTCTGCTCCAGCGGAACGAAGTCGAGACGGTCGTCCTGGACAACCTGTCCACCGGTCACAGATGTGCGGTGGAGACTCCGTTCGAGGAGGTCGACCTCGCCGACCGGGCCGGTCTCGCCCGGGTCTTTCAGGAGTACCGACCGCGCGCCGTCGTCCATTTCGCCGCGAAGTGCTATGTCGGCGAGTCCGTCGAGAACCCGGCCAAGTACTACCGCGAGAACGTCTCCTACACCTGGAACCTGCTCGAGGAGATGCGCGCCGCGGGGTGCAACGACATCGTGTTCTCGAGCACGTGCGCGACCTACGGGGATCCGGTCGAGATCCCGATGCCCGACACGCACCCGCAGGACCCCATCTCGCCCTACGGCCGGACCAAGCTCCACATGGAGCACATGATGGAGGACTACGGCCGGGCGTACGGCATGCGGTCCGCGGCGCTGCGCTACTTCAACGCGGCCGGTGCGTCCAAGGACGGTGACCTCGGCGAGGACCACGAGCCCGAGACGCACCTCATTCCGCTCGTTCTGCAGGTAGCCCAGGGGAAGCGCGAGGAGATCCTCGTGTTCGGCGACGACGACGACACGCCCGATGGCACCTGCATCCGGGACTACATCCACGTGGACGACCTGGCCGACGCGCACCTGCGCGCGCTCGCCCACCTGCAGGCAGGGACGGATCGCATCGCCTGCAACCTGGGCACGGGCAGCGGCTACTCGGTGCTCGAGGTCATCGAACACGCGCGCGCCGTCACGCGGCACGCGATTCCGGCCCGCATCGTCGACCGGCGACCGGGCGATCCGCCGCGACTCGTGAGCGGCGGGACCCGCGCCCTGGCGGAGCTCGGCTGGAAGGCGCGCTCCTCCGAGCTGCGGGAGATCCTGACCGACGCCTGGAGGTTCCACGAGCGTCACGCGTCCGGCTTCGAGGACGCGTAGACGTGGAGCTCGTCGTCCTGGGCGCCGGCTCGATCCTGCCGCGACCCGGATACGGCTGCTCGGGATACGCGATCGTCCCGGAGAGCGGAGGGGACGTGACCCTCCTGGACTGCGGCCCGGGGAGCGTGCGGGCGCTCGGCGGGGCCGGGATCGCGCTCGAGCGCGTGCGACGCGTCCTCCTCTCGCACTATCACCCCGACCACTGTCTGGACGTCTTGGCGCTCCTGTTCGCGCGCAGGAACCCCGCGCTCGATGCCGCCGGTCCGCTCGAGCTGGTCGGGCCCGTCGGCCTGCGCGCGCTCGTGGATGCCGGTCGATCCGCCTTCGGTCGCTGGGTCGAGGACCCGCACGCCACGCTGAAAGAGGTGTCCCTGGAGGCGGACGGACGCGCGAGCTTCGAGCGCGACGGCGTGGTCTTCACCTGCGTCGCGACGGGGCACTCGGCCGAGGCGGTCGCGTGGCGCGTCGAGCGCGGGGGGACGAGCCTCGCCTACACCGGCGACACTCCCGAGAACACCGATGTGGCCGACCTGGCCCGCGGCGTGGACCTGTTCGTCGCGGAGTGTTCGTTCCCCGACGACGAGGCCGTGCCGAACCATCTCTCTCCCACCAGCGCGGGCGAGATGGCGCGGCGTGCGGAGTGCTCCACCCTCCTCCTCACGCATTTCTATCCGGGCCTGGATCCCGCCGACGCCGTCGAAGGGGCCGGGGCCCGCTTCCCGGGTCCGATCGAGGCGGCCCGCGACGGCTCTCGTCACGTCGTGGCGAGCCGGGCGCCCGGATAGATGCCCCCGCTCCGGGGTGGCAGAATGGGCGGGTGCTCCCGTTCCTCCTCCTGTTCCTGGTCGACCCCGTCACGGACCCGGCGGCCCCGCCCCCGGCGCGACACGCGACCGGCTTCGCGACCATCGAGGCGGTGGACCTCTACCAGGACGTCTGCTACCTGGCGGCACCCGAGCTCGAAGGACGCGACACGCCGAGTGTCGGTCTCGAGCGCGCCGCGGAGCACATCGCCGCGGCCTTCGCCGCCGCGGGACTCGAGGACGTCCCCGGCCAGACGGAGTCCTACCGCTGGACCTACGTGCAGGAGCGCGCGTACCCGGGCCGGCCACTCGCCCTCCCCGTTCAGGAACGCTGCGGGCTCTCCTTCTCCCTGGAGGAGGGCGGGGACGCCGTGGAGCTCGAGTTCGGGACCCACTTCGTTCCGGTGGACGGGTGCACGGGCGAGGCGCGGGGCGAGCCCGTGTTCCTCGGGTTCGGGATCGACTCGGAGAAGAACCCCTACAACGATCTGAAGGGCCGCGGCCTCAAGGGCAAGATCGCCGTCATCCTCGAGGGCGAACCTCGGCACAAGCGTCTGTTCGAGGGCGAAGAGGTGACGCGCGAGGCAGGCCTCTACCGGAAGCTCGAGGTGCTGGAGGAGCGAGGCGTGGCGGGCGTGCTCGTCGTTCGCCGGCCGCCGCCCGCGCCTCCTTCACGCAAGAAGAGCGGGATCGACCCGGGCCCCGGGCCGCTCTCGTTCCGCCATTCCTGGGCCTTCTTCAAGGACCACGCGCCGCCGTGGCTGACCGAGGTGAGCATTCCCGTGCTCGAGATCACGCCGGAGGCGGCGTCGCGGATCCTCCCGTGCGACGTCCTCGACGAGGCCGCGGAGATCGAACGCCGCGGTAAGCCGCGCCGGGTCGATGCCCCCGGTCGCGAGGTCTTCCTGTCCGCGGCGACGCGGCCGGGGTCGGCCAACGTGGACAACGTCGTGGGGCTCTTGCGCGGAACGGAGCTGCCCGACGAGTACGTGGTGATCGGCGCGCACTACGACCACATCGGGGTCGACCCGCGCGGGCGGATCGGTACCGGCGCAGACGACAACGCCACGGGAACGGCGGCCGTGATGGAGATGATGGAGGCCTTCGCCACGGAGCGCCCGCGACGCTCGATCCTCGCCGTCCTGTTCGCAGGCGAGGAGGACGGCTTGCTCGGCAGCCAGGCCTTCTGCGCCCGCCCGCCCGTTCCGGTCGAGGACATGGTCGCCATGGTGAACATGGACATGCTCGGTCGCGGGGAGAGGGACGAGATCCTGCTCCTCGGCCTGGACCAGAACCCGGAGCTCGAGGACGTCGTGGACCGCGCGAAGAAGCTCGCGCGCACGCGGATCAAGAAGGTCCACACGAACCGCGGTCGTGAGCTCTTCCAGCGCTCCGACCACTACTCGTTCCATCAGGTCGGAGTCCCGTCGCTCTTCTTCTACGAGGGCTGGCCGGAGACGGACAACGAGGACTACCACACCTTCGAAGACACCATCGAGAAGCTCGACATGGAGAAGGTCACGCGGTCCGTGCGTCTGATCTACAACGTGGTCTGGCTGCTCGCCAACGACGACTCGCGGCCGCCGCGGCCCGAGACCTCGGGCCGTTGAGGGCCCTCGCGCTCGCAGCGCTCCTGGTGCTCTCCACCTGCGGCGGGGAGACCGCCGCCGCGCCCGTCGCAGACGTGCTCCCGCCCGCGGAGCTCGCGGCACCGCTGGAGCCCGTGCTGGCGATCGACGCCGAGCTCACGGCCGCCGTCAGCGCGCGGATCGAGGCCGCGATTGCCTGCGCGGTCTCGGAGTCCGGCGGACGCGCCCGGCGCTCCGACGTGCGCGTCTCCGTTCACGTTCGGGACATCGCGACCGGGGAGATCGTCCTGGCCCGCGACGACGAGCGGGGGATGCGACCGGCTTCCTGTCTCAAGCTCGTCACGACAGCGGCCGCGCTCGTCCTGCTCGGGCCGGCATGGACGTTCGAGACGGGCTTCGATGCCCTGGGGCGGGTGCAGGGCGGCGTTCTCGAAGGCGACCTCGTCGTGCGCGCCGGCGGTGACCCGCTCTACGCCGGAGAAGAGAGAGGGGCCGCGCGCGCACGGCTGGACGAGGCGGCGCAGGCCCTCGCTCTCCAGGGGCTGCGCGAGGTCCGCGGTGACCTCGTGCTCGACCTGGGTACGTGGGCCGATCCCGCGCCGGCTCCAGAGTGGCCCGATCCGGGTCAGCACTGGCAGGAGTACTGCGCGCTCGCTTCCGGGCTGACGGCGAATGCGGGCATCCTGTCGACGCGCGTACGTCCGGCGGCGGTCGGTGCACGCGCCCGGATCGAGGTGTGGCCCGCTGCGCACGGCTTGCCCACACGCTACGGGACGACGACGGTCGCGGGGTCGATCAACGACGTGCGGGTGGGCGCGACCCGGAGCGCCGTCACGGTCGCCGGTCGGATCGGAGGCGGGTTGGCCGAGGTCGAGGCACAGTTCGCGCATCCCGACCCCGTGCTCCTGTTCGAGAGCGTCCTGATCGCTGCCTTGCGGGACGCCGGCATCGCGCTTCACGGCAGGGTGCGCCGCGAGCGTGGCGTCACTCCGGGCGGCAGTCGGCTGTACTCCCTGCGCTCGCCGCTCGCGACGACTCTCGAGCCGATCAACACGCACTCGGTCAACAGCGTGGCCGACCAGGTCTTCCTCGCCGTCGGCGCCGAGATCGCCGGACGGGCGACACGGGATGCGGGACGAACCGCGACCGCGATCGCCCTGGAGCGGCTGGGCGTGTCCGCGGAAGGGCTCGAGCAGGTGGACGGCTCGGGGCTGTCTCGCGCGAACCGTGTTTCGACGCGGCAGCTCGCCGCGCTCCTGGCCGCGGTCCTGACCGGCGACGAGCGCACGCGCGAGACCTACCTGGCATCGCTCGCGGTCGCGGGCCGATCGGGCACACTCGAGAACCGCATGCGCGGCGGGCCGGCCGAAGGGCGGGTCTTCGCGAAGACCGGATGGATCGCTGGCACGTCGTCGCTCGCGGGCCTCGCGCGCGGCGTGGACGGCCGCGAGTACGCCTTCGCGATCCTGGTCGAGTACCCGGCCGCGGCCTCCGGGCTCAACACGCGCTGCTTCAAACCGATGCACGACTCGATCGCGGAGCTCCTCGTGCGCCGGTCTCCCCCCTCGGGAGGCGTCAGGTGAGCGATCTCGAGCGTGCCGCCGAGGTCGCGGAAGCGGCGGCGCGCGGCGCGGGGGAGATCCTGCTCTCCCACCTGGGTCGACTGCGCGAGGGTGACGTCGGTTCGAAGAGCGCGCTGCGCGACCTCGTCACACGGGCGGACGTCGAGAGCGAGCGCCACATCACGTCGCTCCTGCGCGAGAGCTTCCCGGGGCACGCGATCGAGGCCGAAGAGGAGGTCCGGGACGAGCCGGGGGGCGGACCGCGCTGGCTCGTCGATCCGCTGGACGGGACCGTGAACTTCGTGCACGGGATCCCGGCCTTCTGCGTGTCGATCGCCCTGTGCGAGGACGACGTGCCGGAAGTCGCGGTCGTGCATGCGCCGCGGCTCGCGGAGACGTTCGTCGCGGTCCGCGGCCAGGGGACCCGGCTCGACGGGGCGACCGTCCGGGTCTCCGAGACGCGCGACCTGGGAGAGGCCCTGCTCGCGACCGGGTTCCCGTACCGGCGCGGCGAGCTCGAGCACGACAACCTCGCCAACTTCGGGCGCTTCTTCCACGCGGTCCGGGGGCTCCGACGGCTGGGCTCCGCGGCGCTCGACCTGGCCTACACGGCGGCCGGGCGCTTCGACGGGTTCTGGGAGCTGCACCTCTCGCCGCACGACGTCGCCGCGGGCGCGCTCCTGGTGCGCGAGGCCGGGGGCGTGGTCACGGACGCCGACGGGGGCGAGGACTGGCTGAGGGGCGGCCACCTCGTGGCGGCCGGTCCGGGCCTGCACGAGGCCGTCCGGACCCGGATCCGGCACTGACCGGACGCCAGGGGTCCACACAGGCCCGTCGGCCGGCAGGGCCGGCCGTGCTACCATGTCGCGTCTTTCGCTCCGCTCGCGCGCCTCGGATGTCGCGTCCACCGAGGACGATAATCGTCCTAAGTGACTTCGGGGAAGGGGTTTGGAGCTGAAGACTCCTGCCGATGAAGGAGGGAGCGATCCAGATCCGCGGGGCGCGCCAGAACAACCTGGCGGACGTCGACGTGGAGATCCCGCGGAACCGCCTCGTGGCCATCACGGGCGTCTCCGGGTCGGGAAAGTCCTCGCTCGCCTTCGACACCCTGTTCCGCGAGGGACAGCGGCGCTTCCTGGAGACCCTGTCGGCCTATGCCCGCCAGTTCCTGGGGAGGATGGAGAAGCCCGACGTGGACGGGATCGAGGGTCTCTCCCCTGCGATCGCGGTGGACCAGCGCGCGATCCAGCGTGGGCCCCGATCCACGGTCGGGACCCTGACCGAGATCTTCGATCACCTGCGTGTGCTCTTCGCGCGCGCAGGCACGGCGCACTGTCCCGACCACCACCTGCCGCTCGCTTCTCAGACTCCCGAGGAGGTCGTGCGGGCGGCGCTCTCCGCGTTCGACGGTGAGCAGATGCTCGTCCTGGCTCCCCTCGTCCGGGACCGGAAAGGACAGCACAAGGCGCTCTTCGTCGACCTGCAACGCAAGGGTTGGGTGCGCGTCCGCGTCGACGGCGACGTGCACAGGATCGAGGAGGTCCCCGAGCTCGCGCGCTACAAGACCCACGCGATCGAGCTCGTCGTCGACCGCATGAAGCTCTCCGCGGACGCGCGCCAACGCCTGCGCGAGGCGGTCGGCCAGGCCGTGGAGCTCGGCGAGGGCGACGTGGTCTTCGCAGGCCCGAAGGGCGATCGCGTCTTCTCGACCTTGCGGACGTGCACCGAGTGCGGCCTCGAGGCGCCGCCGCTCGAGCCGCGGCTCTTCTCCTTCAACTCGCCGCACGGATCCTGTTCGAGCTGTGAGGGGCTCGGTGTCCTGCGCTCGCCGACCGAGTCGAGGCTCGTCGGCGACCGAGACCTCTCCATCCGAGAGGGGGCGCTGGCGGTCACGCGGGCGTCGGGCGGGGCCCTGCTCTTCCCGCGCGTCGATTTCGCCTTCCTCGAGAAGGTCGGCGAGGTCGGCGGCTTCGACCTGGACACGCCCTGGTCGGAGCTCTCCGAACCCGGGCGCAACGCCGTCATGTACGGGACCGGCGAGCACCGGTTCCGCGACGAGGCCAGCTGGAACGGCGCCCGGTTCGCCGGGCGCGCGAGCTGGAACCGGCGCTTCCGCGGCGTCATGCCGGCGCTGCGCCGGGCCTGGCAACGCGGGCACCGCAAGAAGATGGTCGAGAAGCTGCTCGAGGAGACGAGCTGTGACGACTGCGATGGGACCCGGCTGAACCGCTTCGCTCGTGCCGTCAAGCTCGGTCAGCTCACCATCGGCGAGATCCTGCGCGCGCCCGTGGGCGGTGTCTCCGCGCTGCTCGAGTCGATGGACCTCTCGCGCCGCGAGCGCGCGATCGCCGGCGAGCTCCTGGCCGAGATCGACCGCCGCATCGCCTTCCTCGACGAGGTCGGGCTCTCCTACCTGACCCTGGATCGCGCCGCGGACAGCCTGTCGGGAGGCGAGTCGCAGCGCATCCGGCTCGCGGCCCAGCTCGGCGCCGGGCTGCAGGGCGTCCTGTACGTGCTGGACGAGCCCTCGATCGGGCTCCATCCCCGCGACCACGGGCGCCTCCTGGGCGCGCTGCGGGAGCTGGTCGACGGCGGGAACACGGTCGTCGTCGTCGAGCACGACGAGGCCACGCTGCGGGCCGCGGACTACCTGATCGACGTCGGGCCCGACGCGGGTCGCGGGGGCGGCCGCATCGTGGCGAGCGGTACGCCGGAGGTCGTGCAAGAGGCCGACTCTCCGACCGGGCGCCTGCTCCGAGGCGAGATCGAGATGCCCGTACCGGAGGTCCGCCGCGGCGGCAGCGGGGACCGGCTCGTCCTGCGCGGCGCGCGCGGCTTCAACCTCCGCTCGGTCGACCTCGAGCTCCCGCTCGGAACCCTGACAGCCGTGACGGGTGTCAGCGGATCGGGCAAGTCGACCCTGGTGCGTGCGACCCTGGCGCGCGCGCTCGAGCGCCGGGTCGGTCGCGAGGCACTGCAGCCGGAGCCGTTCGACGTGCTCGAGGGCTTCGAGGCGGTCGACGACGTCGTGACGATCGACAGTGCGCCGATCGGGCGTACCCCGCGCTCCAACCCGGCCACCTACTCCGGCGCGTTCTCGCCGATCCGCGACCTGTTCGCGAAGCTACCCGAGAGCCGCATGCGGGGCTGGGCACCCGGGCGCTTCTCGTTCAACGTCGTCGGCGGTCGCTGCGAGACCTGTCAGGGCGCCGGTGCGCAGTTCGTCGAGCTCCAGTTCCTCGCGCCCGTGACCGTCCCCTGCGAGGACTGCGGGGGGCACCGGTTCCAGGCGGAGACCCTCGAGGTCCGCTACCGCGAGCACAACATCGCCGACGTCCTCGGGATGACGATCGACGAGGCCGCGGAGCTCTTCGAGGACCATCCGAAGATCGCGAAGCCCCTGCGCACGCTGCGCGAGGTCGGGCTCGGCTACCTGACGCTCGGGCAACCCTCGACGACGATCTCCGGCGGCGAGGCACAGCGCGTCAAGCTGGCCAAGCACCTGCAGCGCGGCGCGTCCACGCAACACGTGCTGTACCTCCTGGACGAGCCGACGACGGGGCTGCATCAGCTCGACGTCCAGCGTCTAGTGGCGGCCTTGCAGCGGCTCGTCGAGAAGGGGCACACGGTGCTCGTGATCGAGCACAACCTGGACCTGGTGCGAGCCGCGGACTGGGTGGTCGACCTCGGTCCCGATGCGGGCGCCGAGGGCGGGGAGATCGTGGTGGCGGGGACTCCCGAGGAAGTGGCGGCGCATCCGGTCTCGCGCACCGGAGAGGCGTTGCGCGAGCTCGAAGGGGCGCGGCGCGCCCCGGGCAAGCGCTCGAAGCGAACGCGCACGGAGCCCACGCGCCCACGCGACACGATGCGCGTTGTCCGCGCACGGACGCACAACCTCCACGACGTGACCGTCGAGATCCCGCGCGACGCGCTCACGGTCGTCACCGGTCCGAGCGGGAGCGGCAAGAGCTCGCTCTGCCTCGACACGATCCACGCCGCCGGACGGCAGCGTTTCGTCGAGTCGCTCTCGACCTACGCGCGGCAGTTCCTCAGCTCCCGCGACAAGCCGCCCGTCGACCGGATCGAGGGGCTGGGACCCTCGGTCGCCGTCGAGGCGCGGAGCGCGGCCGGTCACCCGCGCTCGACGGTCGCGACGACGACCGAGATCCACGATCATCTGCGAGTCCTGTGGGCCCGTGCCGGCGTGCGCCGCTGCCCGCGACACGGAGAACCCCTCGAGCGCACGGACGCGTCCGGGGCTGCACGACGGATCGCGAAGCGCCTGGCGGGGGAGCGCGGCTGGATCGTCGCTCCGATCTTCGGACCGGAGCTGGAGGATCCCGCCGACATGTCCGCCGCCTTCGAGGAAGCGGCGAGCGCCTGGATCCAGGGGGGCTTCGCGCGAGTGCTCGTGGACGGCGAGGAGCGCCGGCTCGACGGAAAGTCCGCCGCCCCGGAGGCGGGCGCTCGCGTCGATCTGGTCGTGGATCGCGTTGCCTTCGGGCCGGAGACGAAGGGGCGCATCGCCGAGGCTGTCGAGCAGGCCGAGTCCATCACCGGTGGTCGCGTGAGCGTGCTCGTGAAGAAGCGTTCCGGGGCGCCGCAGCGTCACGAGTTCAGCACGACCGGCGCGTGCACCAAGTGCGGCTTCCGGCTGGAGGAAGACCTCGAGCCGCGCCACTTCTCGTTCAACACGCACGTCGGAGCGTGCCCGGCCTGCGACGGGCTCGGCGCAGGCTGGCAGTGCGACGCAGACCTCCTGGTCGATAGGCCCGAGCACCCGCTCGTGGCCGAGGAGTCCGGCGCTCCGACCGCGATCAGCGGGAAGCTCGGGCGCTATCTGACGAAGGGCAAGGGGTACTACGAACACCTCCTGCGAGCCGTTGCGCGCTCGCACAGGATCGACATCGCGAAGGGCTTCCAGGATCTGACCGAGAAGCAGCAGGACCTGCTGCTCACGGGCACCGGAGCGCGCGACGACTACCGCGTCTCGATCGAGAAGAAGAGTGAGCGGATGGAGCTCGAGGAGCGCTTCCGGGCGGGTTGGCCGGGGCTGCTCGGACACGTGGAAGCCTGGCACGCGAAGGCCGAGGATCCGGGCTGGCGCGCGGTCCTCGAGGAGTTCATGGTTCGCCGGGGGTGCCGCACCTGCGCGGGCGAGCGCCTGGCTCCGGCACCGCGCAGCACGACGGTCGGGAAGCTCCGACTGCCGCAGGTCCTCGCGCTCAGCGTCGGCGATGCGGTGACATGGCTCCAGAAGTTGCGGCTGCCGAAGGCTGCGCACGAGGCCGTCGAGCCGGTGCTCGGGGAGCTCGGCTCGCGGCTCGCGCTCCTGGCCAAGGTGGGGCTCGGCTACGTCTCCCTCGATCGGCCGATGTCCACGCTCTCGGGCGGTGAAGCGCGGCGCGCACGGCTCTCGGCGAGCCTCGGGTCGCAGCTCGTGGGCGTCTGCTACGTGCTCGACGAACCGACCGTCGGGCTGCACCCCGCCGACGTGGACCGGCTCACCGACGCACTCCTCGGCCTGCGCGACCGGGGCAACACGGTCATCGTCGTCGAGCACGACGAGAGCATGATGCTGCGCGCGGATCACCTGGTGGACATGGGGCCCGGCGCCGGCGCGGCCGGCGGACGCGTGGTCGCCCAGGGCACGCCGCAGACCGTTGCGAAGGAGGCCGACTCCCTGACGGCACGCGCTCTCCGCGGCGAGCTCTCGATCGAGGCGGACGATGTCGAACGCGCGGTACCGGGCGAGGTCGTCGGCCTGCGCGGTGCGCGTCTCTTCAACCTCAAGAACGCCGAGATCGACGTCCGCTACGGAGAGCTCCTCGGCGTCTGCGGACCCTCCGGTTCGGGGAAGAGCACGCTCGTCGTGGACACTCTGGTCCCCGCGCTGCTCGGGGAGAAGTCGGGCGGCCGGTGGAACCGGCTCATCGGTGTACGCGGAGGGAAGCGCCGCGTGGTCGTCGTCGACGCCAGCCCGCTCGGACGCTCCCCGGCCTCGGTCCCCGCGACCGCAGTGGGGCTGATGGATCCGCTGCGCGATCTGTTCGTGCGCACGCCGGAAGCCCGCATGCGGGGTTACACGCGCGCGCACTTCTCCTTCAACGGCACGCGCGGGCGCTGCGTGGCGTGCGAGGGCAAGGGCTCCGAGCGTGTCGAGATGCAGTTCCTGGCCGACCTGTGGCTGACCTGCGAGGAGTGCAACGGGGCGCGCTACCGCCCCGAAGTACTGGAGGTTCGCCATCGCGGGCGCTCGATCGCAGACGTCCTGGCGATGTCGGCCGAGGCGGCGCTCGAGTTCCTCGAGCACCAGCCGGCGGCCGCGCGCATCCTCTCGACACTGGTGGACGTCGGACTGGGCTACATGCCTCTCGGCCAGAGCTCGACGACGCTCTCGTCGGGAGAGGCCCAGCGCGTGAAGCTCGCGGCGGAGCTCCTGCGGACCGGTGAGGTCGAGCGGAGCGTCGTCGTGCTCGACGAGCCCACGACGGGTCTGCACCTGTCGGACGTGACGCACCTCTTCCGCGTCCTGCGCCGGATCGCGGCGCGCGGTGATGCGGTCGTGGTGATCGAGCACCACCTCGAGTTCCTCCTCGCCTGCGACCGGTTGATCGAGCTCGGACCGGGTGGGGGCGAGAGCGGGGGGAAGGTCATCGCCGAGGGCACCCCGGCCGACCTCGCGGCGAACCCGCACTCGGTGACGGGACCGTTCCTGGCTCGCGCGAAGGCGCGTGCCGGTTCGAAGAAACCGACTCGCCGACGCGGGACGGGCGCGCGACGCAAGTCGAAGCGGGAAGGAGTCAAGCGATGAGCTTGCACCCCGGGAACCCGCTGATCGTGCAGAGCGACAGGACCCTCATGCTCCACACGGTGCGGGCCGTCGTCGACGACAAGGGGCGTCCCATAAAGGATGACTCCGGCAATCCGCTGACCGAGGAGCACCCGCGCTACGCGGAGGCACGGGATGCCCTGGCGGCCTTCGCCGAGCTCGAGAAGAGCCCCGACTACCTGCACACCTACCGGATCACGCCCGTCTCGATCTGGAACGCGGCTGCGCTGGGGCTCACCGCGGAGGAGATCCGCGAGAGGCTGGAAGACCTGGCGTGCGTGCCCGTCCCGAAGAACGTGCTCGTGGACATGACCACGTGGCTCGAGCGCTATGGGTGCCTCCGGATCGAGCGGCGCGGCGAGCGCTTCGAGCTCGTGGCGGGCGACGCGGACTCCCTCGCGGAGGTGCTGTCGCACAAGGTGGTCCGCGACCTCACGGAGATCGACGGAGAGGGGCGCATCTGGGTCGGTCAGCTCGAGCGCGGGACGATCAAGCAGGCGCTGATCAAGATCGGGTTCCCGGTCGACGATCGCGGAGGCTACCTCGACGGCGACGCGCTCACGATCGAGCTGCGCGATCCGACGCTCCGTGGTGACGACTTCCGCCTGCGCCCCTATCAGAGAATGGCGGCCGAGGCCTTCCACCGCGGCGGGAGCGTGATGGGGGGGAACGGCGTGGTCTCGCTGCCCTGCGGGGCCGGGAAGACGATCGTCGGCCTGGGAGTCATGAACCTCGTCGGAGCGAAGACCCTGATCTTGACCGCGAACACGGTGGCCGTGCGGCAGTGGCGCGACGAGATCCTGGACAAGACCAGGCTCGGCGAGGACGAGGTCGGTGAGTACACCGGAGACCAGAAGTCCGTCAGGCCGGTGACCATCACCACCTATCAGATGCTCACCTGGCGCCGCAGCCGCACGGGGGACTTCGAGCACTTCAAGCTCTTCTCGGGCGAGAACTGGGGGCTGGTGATCTACGACGAGGTGCACCTCCTGCCGGCGCCGATCTTCCGTGTGACGGCCGAGCTCCAGGCGCGTCGGCGGCTCGGTCTGACGGCGACGCTCGTGCGCGAGGACGGGAAGGAGGACGAGGTCTTCTGCCTGATCGGTCCGAAGCGATACGACGTCCCGTGGAAGGTCCTCGAGGGGCAGGGCTTCATCGCCAGCGCGCGCTGCATCGAGGTCCGGGTGCCGCTCGACCGCCCGCTGAAGCCGTCCTACCAGTCCGCGGACGCTCGCCGGAAGTTCCGGATCGCCTCGGAGAACCCGGGCAAGACGAGGGTCGTCGAGCACTTGATCAAGTCCCACGGAGGCGATCGGATCCTCATCATCGGCCAGTACCTGGACCAGCTCACGGCGCTCGCGCGGCACCTCTCGGTCCCGCTCATCACGGGCAAGACACCGACCGCGGAGCGGCAGAAGCTCTACAGCGCCTTCCGCGAGAACCGCGAGAGCATCCTGATCGTGTCGAAGGTCGGGAACTTCGCCATCGACCTGCCGGACGCCAACGTCGCGATCCAGATCTCCGGCACGTTCGGATCGCGCCAGGAGGAAGCGCAGCGCCTGGGTCGGATCCTGCGCCCGAAGAGCGACGGCACGGGAGCGAGCTTCTACGCGGTCGTCACGCTCGGTTCACGCGATCAGGAGTTCGCCCAGAAGCGCCAGCTCTTCCTCACCGAGCAGGGCTACTCCTACGAAATCGTCGACGCCTCCCATCTCCTCACCCAAGTAGAACCCGGAGTCTCCGCTTGAGTTCGAGATCCTTCAAGGGACCGAAGCGTCCCACAAAGACGCCGTCTCCGAAGCGCGCATCCCTCAAGCGCGGTTCGAGTACTCCGACCGTGCGGGATGCGGTCGAGCGAATCCCCGCGTCCGACCTGCCCGCGCTGTACGAGTTCTGGGCGGGCGAGCCCGCCGCCGTGCCCGAGGACTTCGAGACCGCCCGCACCGACGTCGAGTCCTGGATGCGCGATCCCGGACGCGTCGAGGAGCGCGTGGGAGGGCTCGAGCGGCGTCTGGGGGAGATCGTGCGCAGGCTGGCGCGCTCGCCGCGCTACCGCTGCAGCCACCGCGATCTGGTGGACGCACGCGAGCTCGCCTACCTGGGAGCCTACGACCTCGAGTCGAGCCTCACGGCGCTCGTGCGCCGGGGGCTCCTGGTCGAGACCGAGGACGGCAGCTTCGAGAAGGTGGAGGAGCGTGCCTACGCCCTGCCGGCGGAGGTCGGGGACGGGCTCAAGAGCTCGCGCTCCGGAGCGCTGCGGGTCTTCGAGGTCGTGACCCTGCGCGGGTTCCTCGACAGGATCCCGTCCACGCAGAGCACGTCTCCGCAGCGCGTGCGGGAGATGTACAAGATGTACGCGACGGACTCTGCGGCGGTCGCGCGCATCGATCGCCTGCCCGACGGTATCCGCGACCTGGTCGAGAAGGCGATCCTCGAATTCGGAGGACTGCTACCGAGGAGTCTCTTCGAACGGATGGCGACGGACCTCCCGCACTGGAACGGCCGGCGCTGGAGCATGATCCTCGAGAAGTCCCTGGTCGGCACCGTGCAGAAGCTCGACCTCTCGAACTACGGCATCCGGCACGTGGACGAGACGCTGGTCGTCTTCAACGAGGTTGCCCTCGCCTGGCTCCGCCGTGTCGCCGTGCCGGGCGATCCGGACCGCCCGCACGAGGAGCTCTCGCTGGGCGTCGACCTGATCTCGAACATCTCCCACTTCCTCTCGTTCATCCTCGGGCACGACGTGCGCTTCACGGTGCGGGGAGAGATCTTCAAGACCACCGAGCGCAAGATCCTGCAGACGCTGATACCGAACCCCGGGCGCGAGCTCTCGAGGGAAGAGGTCCTGGCGTTCATCTACCGCTTCACGCGTTCGCGGAAGCTGATCGACAGCACCGGCGAGCGCACGATTGCGATGACCAAGGAGGGGCGCGAGTGGGGCCAGCTCGAGCTGCCCGACAAGCTGGAGCTGCTCCTCGAGCACGCGGTCGAGGAGCGCGACCCCGATAGCGAGTACCTCCACCAGACTCACCTGCGTCGGATCTTCCTGCGGCTGGTCAAGCGCATCGAATCCGGCATCTGGTACGACCTCATGTACCTGCCGTTCCTGGCTCGCAACACCTATATCGCGAGCCTCGACGACATGGGGGTCGAGCCGGTCATCGCGGAGCGCCGCAAGAGCGCCGGGTTCATTGCGAAGGAGGATCCGCAGCGCATGGCCTGGAGCCTCGTGCGCTGGATCAGGAAGCGGCTCTTCCTCCTGGGACTGGTCGACCTGGGCTACGACTCGACGGGGCGTCCTGTCGCGATGCGGCTGACCGCGATCGGAGCGCGCGCCTTCGGGATGATCCCCACGCAGACCGCGGACCCCGCACTCGGGACGCTGGTGGTGACGCCGGACTTCGAGGTCGTCCTCTTCCCGACCGGAGACGACTCGGAGCTCGTGCACGACCTCGACCGCTTCTGCGACAGGGACAAGAAGGGTCACCTCCTGCACTACCGAATCACGGAGGCCTCCGTGCTGAGGGCGCTGTCGGAGGGCCTGTACCTCGACCGGATCATCGCGACGCTCGACGAGCACTCGCGCACGCCCCTCCCGCAGAACGTCCGGTTCTCGGTACGCGACTGGGCCCTCCGTGCGGGGCTCATGACGCTCGACTCGGAGCTCCGCGTCCATTGCGAGGACGGCGAGACCTGGAAGCGGTTCCGGCAGGACCCGGGTGTACGTACGTACGTCGCCGAGTTCGAGTCCGAAGGCGTCGCGCGCCTGAAGGGGCGCTCCAGCCCGAAACGGATGCAGGCGGTCTTCCGCGATCTGGGCTACCTGGTCGAGCTCGTGTGAGCCGTCTGCCGCCCTCGATCCTGGCGCTCACGCCGGGCACGCTCGACGATCGTGCGGCTGACGGCTTTCCCTCGCGCGTCTCGAGCGCCCTCGACGGCGGGCTCGAGGGTCTGCTCCTGCGCGAGCCCCTGCTCTCGGACCGACGCTTCCTCGAGCTCGCGCGAGAGCTCCGCGGGCTGCTCGGGGCGGAGCGCTGGCTGGGCGTGCACGACCGCGCACATATAGCCCTCGTCGCGACGGCCGACGCCGTGCACGTGGGCTTCCGGTCCATGGCGGTCGACGAGTTGCGCGCGTGGTGCGAGCGCGCGGAGCACGACCTCGCGATCGGGCTCTCGACGCACGCCGGCGACGACCCCCGTGGCTGGGCGGACTCGGACTACGTCTTCCACGGACCGGTGCGCGAGACCGCGAAGGCGGGGCGCGTGGCGGAGCCGATCGGGTTCGAGGGGCTGGCCGCGGCCGTGAGCTCTTGCGACCGACCGGTCTGGGCGCTCGGCGGGCTCTCTCCCGCGGACGTCGTGCAGGCGCGCGAGTGCGGTGTGCGCGGTGTCGCCGCGCTCTCCGGCATTCTCGGTCGAGACGACCCGGGGCACGCGGCGCGCGAGTACCTCCTGGCCTGGGAGGAAGCCGGGTGAAGCCTTCCTTCCTCCTGCGACGGGCGAGGGTCGCCACGTGGTGCCTGGTACTCGGTATCTCCTTCTACGCGGTCTGGCGCTTCGAGCTGGTCCGCCTGCCCGAGGGCTCCTGCTCGCCGCTCCTGGCCGTGTCGGCCGGCGAACGACTGTGGATCGACCTCCATCCCGACGAGGTCAGACCGGGCGACGTCGTCCTGTTCGGAGACCCCGCCGGCGAGAGCTTGCTCCTGGGGCGCGTCGAGATCCCGCCCGCCAGCCTTCCCGCCGAGGCGCTCGATGCCCTCGCCCGCGGCGCCCTGTGGATCGTCGGCGATCACCCGAGCTGTCCCGCGCGCGACAGCAGGCTCCTCGGACCCATCCCGCGCGACGGAGTCGCGGGTCGTCTCCTTTTCGCGTGGTGAGAGAGGGCGCGGCTACCATGCGCTCGATGTGGCGCGAAGACCGACTTCACGCGTGGCTCCTGGCACGGCCGCGCGCGCGCTCGCTCGCCGGTTCACAGGGGCACGACGGCGCGGTGCTGAAGCGGAGCCCGGGCCGGCGGGTGGTGTGCGTGGACCAGACCGTCGAGGGCGTGCACGTCGAGCTGGACGCACCCCCGATGCGCATCGGCCGCAAGGCCGTGGCGCGCGCGGTGTCGGACCTCGCCGCCTGTGCGGCCAGGCCTCGCGAGGTCCTCGTCGCTCTCTCCGCACCGCGCGACAAGAGCGACTCCTGGATGCGCGCCGTTCTGACCGGGGCGAGCGAACGCGCGGCGGAGCTCTCGGCCGAGCTCGTGGGTGGGGACCTCGCCTGCGCTCCGGGGCCCGCCCACGTCGCGGTGACGGCGCTCGGCGAGCTCTCCGGCAAAGGGAGAGCACCGGGCCGTGATCGCGCGCGCCCGGGGCAGGTCGTCCTGCTGACCGGACCCGTGGGCGGCTCGCGGCTCGGACGTCACCTGGAGCCCGAGCCCCGGCTCGACGAGGGCCGCTGGCTCTTCGAACGAGGCGCAACCGCGCTCATGGACGTGAGCGACGGACTGGCCCTCGACGCCTCGCGCATCGCGCGGGCGTCCGGAGTCCGCATCGACCTCGACCGGATACCCGTACACGAGGACTCCCACCGCATGGCGCGCAAGAGCGGTCGCGAGGCGTCGTGGCACGCGCTCGCGGACGGGGAGGACTACGAGCTCCTGGCCACGATCGACGCCGCGCGCTGGCGGCGCGTGGCGGCCCGAGCGGCGCGCAGGTTCCCGCAGCTCGTGCGGATCGGACAGGTGCGGACCGGGGCCGGCCTCTTCGTCGCCGGAGACGACGGCGTCCCGCGACGGTGGCGTTCACGAGCGGGCTTCCTCCATGGCGCAAGCTGAGCTCCAGCTCCTGTCGCGCTCGCCGCTCGCGACCCTCGGTCTGGGACGCGTCATCGGCGAGCGGCTCGAGGCGGGCGCGCTGATCTCCCTGGACGGCGACCTGGGCACGGGGAAGACCGTGTTCGTCCAGGGCCTCGCCGTCGGTCTGGGCGTGTCGGAGCCGGTCACGAGCCCGACCTTCACCTTGATGAAGGAGTACGAGGGCCGGCTGACCCTCTACCACTACGACGCCTGGATGGAGGGGCGCGAGCGGGCCTTCCTCGAGGGCGGCGGGGACGAGGCGCTGCTGGCCGGAGGCGTGGGTGCAGTCGAATGGGGGAGCCGGGTGTCGGATCACTTCCCGGCGCCGTACCTCCGGATCGAGCTGGCCCACGTGGGGACCGACGACCCGGACTCGCGCCGGATCTCGATCGCCGTCGCGCCCGCCGGAGCGCGGGATCAGCCGCTCCTCGAGCTCGTGGCGGGGCTCACGCCCTGCCCGGACGTCCCGGAGCTCGAGGCCTGCCCGTGAGCTCCTTCTCCCGACTTCTCGTGAACTCACCGGCGCCGAGGGCGTTCCGGAGGACCTGTGCGAGGCTCCTGGGAAGGTGAGCGCGACCCCCTGGCCGCCCTGGCCGCGGGGGACCCGGGTCCCTTCGAGGAGCTCGTGCGGACCGAGGTCACGACGTTCCTGGGCTTCTTCCAGCGCCTCGGCGCGGACCCCGAGGAGGCCCGGGACCTGACCCAGGAGGTCTTCCTGAAGCTCTTCCAGCACGCTCGACGCTACCGCCGGAGCGAGCGCTTCGCGGCGTTCGCGTTCCGGGTCGCGCGCAATGCCTGGGTGGACCGGACGCGGCGCCGCGCACTGAGGAGCGGGTCCTCCCCCCGTTCGGGAGCGGTTTCCGACGAGCGTGATCCGCTGGAGCTCGTGGCGGATGCTGCACCGGATGCGGGAGAGAAGCTGGCGACGTCCGAGGTGTCCCGGCGCCTGCACGCCGCGCTCGCGACGCTCACCGACGGTCACCGCTGCGTGTTCGAGCTCGGTGTCTTGCAGGAGCTCGGCTACCGCGAGGTCTCCGAGATCCTCGGGATCCCCGTCGGGACCGTGAAGTCACGCATGTTCCACGCGGTTCGCCGGCTGAGGGAGGCGCTCGAGGACGATGGGAGCGAGCGGGAGGAGCGCGCGTGAAGGACGCCGAACGGGAGGTCCAGCTCGCCGTCGACCGCGACTCGACGTCGGCGGCGGTCCACTCGCCCGAGGTCCGGGAGTGGCGCGCGGTCGTCGAGCGCGCGAGACGAGAGCTGCGTGATCCCGAGCACGACGCCGCAGCGGATGCCCTCGTGGGGCGCGTCCTCGCGCGGTCCACGCGTCGCCGGCCGGGATGGACGGGGGACTTCGTGTTGATCGCGGACTTCGTCGCCGACCGTTGTCGTGAGTCGCGGCTCGTGCGAATCGTCGCCGCGAGCCTGCTCCTGCACCTGGCCGCGCTGCCCATCCTCGCCTGGTACGCGCTCGGCGAAGAGGAAGAGGTGCCGAGCATCACCATTCTGCCGGAGCTGCCGGCCACGCCCTTCGGTGAGGAGCGCGAGCCGCTCTCCAACGAGGTCATTGCCGAACCGCCGCTCGACTTCCTCGATCCCGAGGCGGCGGCCGCGCCCGACCCCGAGGACGCGGACAACGCTCGCCGCCGGAGCCGATTCCTGCTGCAGTCCTTGCCCGGCGCCTGGCGTTCGATGCCGGGTCCCGTGCTGGCCGGACTGCGTCCGACGACCGAGGCCGGCCGGGTGCTGGAGGCCCGGTCGTTCGGGTGGGCGGGCGACTGGAGCTCGCTCGAGGGGTTGCTCGAGGAGCGCCACGGGTCGGGAGGGAGCCGGGTCTCCACGGTTCTCCTGGTCGAGGCCCTCATCGACCGGGCTCTGCTCACCGGGGACGAGCGCGGGCTGCGCGAAGAGCTCGCCCGGCTGCGTCCGTTCGAAGGCGCCGTGGATGTGGCCGGCCTCGAGCGGCGAGCCGCTCTGCGCGCCCATGTCTGCGGCTTCGGCGACGCGGACCTGCGTGCGCGGTGGCGCACGGAGTTGTGGCTCGAGGAAGCCTCCGACATCCGGGGGGATCCCTTCACGGGTGGGCGCCGGGGCTGGGGCGACCTCGTTCGACGGTCGCTCGAACCCGGCGCTGGAGAGGATCCCGTGCTCTCTGCCTGGCTCTCCTGGACGCGAGACTAGCCCGCATCCCTCACGGGTTCGCGGCCAGAACACCGCGAACGGCCGGCTGCGCCGGCCTCTCGGCTCCTGCCGGCACTTTGCGCGTACCGGCGTCCTCGACGACCTGTTCAAGGTCGACTGCGGGGCGGGCACGCGCAAAGCACCAGCAGGAACCGACTCGAGGCGTTCTGGCTCACGACCCCGTGAGGGATGCGGGCTAGAGGTCCGGCCGATAAGGCCGTGCCTCGCGAGGCCGAAGGCCGAGCCCGGCGCGGAGTCGCGCCGTAGC
>JAJDET010000352.1 GCA_029259655.1 Planctomycetota bacterium | reverse complement strand
AGACCCTGCGCCAGAGCTTCCTCCTGCACGGGGTGGGCGTCCTGAAAGTCGGCGGGGAGGAAGCTCTGGCGCAGGGTCTGACCGCGGCGTTCTACCCCCACGGTCTCGGGCACTTCCTCGGGATCCAGGTGCACGACGTGGCCGGGCACCAGAAGGAACCCGCGGGCGGGATCGAGGAGCCGCCCCCGAGCCACCCGTACCTGCGCACGACGCGCACGATCGAGGCGGACCAAGTGTTCACGGTCGAACCCGGGCTCTACTTCATCGAGATGCTCCTGCGCGAGCACCGGACGGGACCGAAGAAGGAGCTCTTCGACTGGAGCCTGGTCGACGCGCTCGCCTCCTGCGGCGGCGTGAGGATCGAGGACAACATCCTCGTCACGCCCGACGGCCACCGGAACCTGACGCGCCCCCACATCTGAGTCGAAGCGCTGTCCCGGCGTGGTCGCCCGAAGGGTCCGGAAGCTCAGCCGAACCGGAAGTGACGCCGGGAGGCCGACGCGCTGTGGAAGGGCGAGTGCGACCTGCGCGCGGAAGAACACCCGCTGCGGAATTGGGCGGCGTGGGTGCTGAGTGGAGACCCGGACTAGATCCGGCGTGGGTGCATGGACGCTCCATGCACCCACGCTCCCCTTGCCACGCCCCGCCCCAGACGTCACGCTCCCACCGATTCGCACGTCAGCCATGCCGTGCTGTTCTCGAAGACTGTCCCACGCAGGGCCCGCGCGAGCGGGGCTTGTCCCGTAAAGGAAGCATCCATGACTCTCAAGACCTTCACCGCCATCGCCCTGTTCTCCGTGCTCCTGTCGAGTGTCGGCTGCATCGGTATCCAGAAGGCGCCCGACGTCTTCCTCAACCAGCCGTCGCCCGGCATGGACGAGATCGAGATGATCAAGACCTACGGCATGCCGGATTACACACACACGAGCGGCGACACCACGGTGCACGTCTACCAGATGAACGACTACTACTACTACGTGGCCTATGGCAAGAGCGAAGACGTGGACATGGTCGTGGTCTGCAAGGATGGCGTGGTCACGGAGGTCAAGAAGGTCAGGGTCGGTGATGGCCTCGCGATCCTGCAGCCGAACACCTGGAACGTGAACCACTGACCCCAAGGCATGGCTTGCCACGGTGAGGCGCGGTCTCGAGTCGACGACGACCGGGCTCGCCGTTGACCCCTTCCACGCGCGCCAGCCGACGGCGGCGACGATCTCCGTCGATTCCCCGTTCGGCCGGCGCGCCTGCGATTTCTTCTGAGCCCGTAGGATCCGACAATCGGCCGAAGCGGAAGTGACGCCAGGAGCACGGCCTAGCAAGCCCCGACAATGGGCGGATGACGGCCGAAACATACCCGCTACAGGTCCTACTCCTGACTGTCTCCGGCTGGGTGCATCGGGAGCAGCAGCACGTCGTCGAGTACCTGGTCGAGGAGAACCGCGTACTGAAGGAACAGCTCGGCGGGAAGGTACCGCGGTTGACCAACGACCAGCGTTGTAGGCTCGCCGCGAAGGGCAAGCGGGTTGGCCGACGGCTCCTGATGCAGGTCGCGACGATCGTCACGCCTGATACGATCTTGCGCCGGCACCGTCGCCTGATCGCGGCGAAGTGGACGTACGTGACGAAGCGAGTGGGGCGGCCCGGACTGATGAAGCAGATCCGCGAGCTCATCGTCCGCTTCGCCAAGGAGAACTCGGGCTGGGGCTACTGCCGGACTTAGGGCGCGCTGCGGAACGTGGGGCATCGTGTAGCCCCAAGCACGATCGCGAAGACTCTGAAGGAGCACGCGATCTCGCCCCAGTGCGCTCTCAGGAACCCTCGCGAAGCTCCGATCGCCAACGCCTACGCAGAGCGCTTCGTGCGCTCGATCAAGGAGGAGTGCTTGAACCGGATGATCTTCTTCGGCGAGGGTCGCCCCTGGTGGTTGCGCTCGCCGTGGTAGTACGCGAGGTAGAGGGGCAGCGGCGAGATCGTCCGCCACGAGCGCCTCGGCGGGCTCCTGAGCTTCTACCAGCGCGCGGCCTGAGCAGCAGACCGTGTCGGTGCCTGCGATCCAGGAGCAGGATTCTGCTTGGGCCGCGAGTGTCGGCCGACTCTCCCCCCGCTCACTTGCCGGGAACGAGCTTGCGCGCCCCGATTCGGTCGGGAACTCAGTCGGCTGAGTTTTCGCACCCTACGGTCGGGAATCCGTTGGGCCGAGTCTTCGCGCCCTACGGGCAAGGGCTCCGAACTCGTTGCACCGCGCCCTTGCCCCACCCTGCGCTTCCAGTCCGACGCGTGACTTGGGAGACTTGTCCTTCACTTCTACCAGAAACTCGAGGACCATGTCCCCATGAGGATCCTGCATCTCGTCTTGATCAAACCGTCGCACTACGACGACGACGGCTACGTGATCCAGTGGTATCGATCGGCAATGCCTTCCAATTCGCTGGGCACGGTACACGGCGTGGCGGCCGACTGTGTCGCGCGCAAAGCGCTTGGCGACAAGGTTGACATTCGCGTCACCGCCGCTGACGAGTCGAACACGCGCATCCGACCGAAGCAGATCGCGCGTCGTATCCGACGCGAAGGTGGAGTGGGTCTCATCGGTCTTGTTGGTGTGCAATCCAATCAGTTTCCCCGAGCCATGGCGCTCGCTCAGCAGTTTAGGGAGGAGGGGCTGCAGGTCTGTATCGGCGGATTCCATGTGAGCGGATGCCTGGCGATGCTGCCGGGGATGCCGGCGGAGATGCAAGCAGCGATCGACATGGGAATCTCGCTGTTCGCGGGTGAGGCGGAGGGACGACTAGACGAAGTGCTCGCCGACGCGTTGCGCGGTGAGCTCAAGCCCGTCTACAACTACACGAGTGATCTTCCGGGGATGGAGGGGGTGCCCACTCCGATCCTGACTCCCCAGACGGTCAAGCGGACGGCAGGCGGCCAGGCGAGCTTTGACGCCGGACGCGGTTGTCCCTTCTCGTGCAGTTTTTGCACGATCATCAACGTCCAGGGTAAGAAGTCGCGCTATCGATCCGCCGACGACGTGGAGCGCGTCATCCGCTCGAACAACGCGCACGGCATCACGCGTTTCTTCATCACGGACGACAACTTCGCCCGGAACAAGAACTGGGAGCCGATTTTCGATCGCCTGATCGATCTGCGCGAGAACCAGGGCCTGACGATCCGGATCGTGATCCAGGTCGACACCGCTTGTCACAAGATTGCCGGCTTCATCGAGAAGGCGGGGCGGGCGGGTGTCAAGCGCGTCTTCATCGGGCTGGAGAACATCAACCCAGCCAGCCTCAAGGACGCACAGAAGCCTCAGAACCGCATCACCGAATACCGCACGATGCTGCAGGCTTGGCGCGCGATCCACGTCGTAACGACTGCTGGGTACATCCTGGGATTCCCAAGCGACACACCGGAATCGATCATCCGCGACGTGCGTGTGATTCAGCGCGAGCTGCCGATCGACATGCTCGAGTTCAACATGCTCACGCCGCTGCCCGGTTCTGCTGACCACCTGGATCTCGTCAAGGCCGGAACGGAGATGGATCCGGACCTCAACAAGTACGACCTCAATCATGTCACGATGGCTCACGGTCGCATGTCGGCCCAGGAGTGGGACCAGGCCTGTCGCGAGGCGTGGAGGACCTACTACTCGCCTGAGCACATCGAGACTTTGATGCGGCGCGCGCAAGCCACTGGCGTCAACGTCGGGAAGATCCTGGCCAGCGCCGTCATGTTCTACGGGAGCATCGCCTACGAGGGTGTGCACCCGCTCGAGTCCGGTTTCGTGCGCTACAGATTCCGCAAGGACCGCCGACCTGGACTCCCCATCGAGAGCCCATTGACGTTCTACCCGAAGTACGTCGCCAGGCTGCTCCGTACGTGCTGGAAGGGTGGGATCATGTACCTCAAGTTCGTGCCGCTTCGGCGGCGGCTGCGAAACGACCCGCGAGCGATGGCCTACACGGATAAGTCCTTGGCCGCGGTAACCCAAGACGAGCTCGGTGAGCTCGACTTGTTCACGATCACTCCCGCGGCGCGCGCCGTCGCCGACAAGGCGATCAAGAAAGCCGTTGCGGCTGTATAGGTGGACCGAATGAAAGCCGGGCTGAGAACGCGAACAATTCCGCAATCTCGGCGACTCCGTAGGGTCCGATAATTGGGCCGAACCGCAACTGGAGGCAGGTGCACGGCTTGGCGAACGCTGACAATGGGCAGATGTCGGCCGAAACCTACCCGCTCCGAGTCCTACTCCTAACGGTCTCCGGCTGGGTGTATCGCGAGCAGCAGCACGTCATCGAGTACCTGGTCGAAGAGAACCGCGTACTGAAGGAACAGCTCGGCGGGAAGGTCCCTCGCGAGGGCTTCATTCGGTCGGTGCCTCGTGGTCAAGGTCGTGCTCGACGGTTCGACACTCGCGGATGCCTACTCGTCGGCCCAGATCTTGATCTCGAGCAACCCCGAAGCGTCGGCGCGAGCGCGAAACATGCCCGGGGTATTCTGAGCTGCGACCAGATCGCCGTCTTTGGAGACCGCGATCAGACCGCCATCGCCCGGGCTCAGGACCGTTTGCAGCACATGATCGACCGCCTCTTGCAGACTCTTGCCACCGTACTCCATCTGCGCCGCCACATCGCGCGCAACGGTGTGACGGATGAACTGTTCGCCATGCCCCGTGCAAGACACAGCGCAGCTCGAGTTGCTGGCGTAGCAGCCGGCGCCGATCATCGGCGAGTCGCCGATCCGTCCGAATTCCTTTGCCGTCATCCCACCCGTCGAGGTTGCGGCCGCGAGGTTGCCCTGCTGATCCAGGACCACGCAGCCGACCGTTCCCTTGGTGTCCTTGCCCATCGCTTTCTGTAGCGCGCGCAAGCGTTGGGGCGTGTCGAAGTAGGAGTTCTCTACTCGCTGGACGTCCGTGCTATCAGCGAATCTCTCGGCACCGTCGCCGCTGAGGAAGACGTGCTTGGAACGCTCCATGACCAGACGCGCGAGGCTGATCGGGTTCTTGATGGTCTTGACGCCGGTAATCGCTCCGCAAGCCATGGTGCTGCCATCCATGATGGAAGCGTCGAGCTCGTGCGTGGTCTCGGCCGTGTAGACCGCGCCCCTGCCGGCATTGAACAGCGCATCGTCCTCGAGCAGATTCACCACCCTCTCGACGGTATCGAGGGCCGAAGCCCCATCGGCGAGCAGTTCTCGTCCAAGATCGAGGGCGACGCGCATCGACTTGCGATAGGCCTGCTCCTGCTCCGCGGTCAGCTCGACAACTCCGGCGCCACCATGGATGCAGATCGCCCAGTTGCGGTCGGCGGCCGCAGCCTCACTCGAGCCCCCTCGGGCGTCACAGGCGCCGAGGAGGAAGACCGTGGCCAAGGCGAACAGGTGGTACTTCATGGGGATTGGTGACGGAGGCGCGTCACGATAGAGCGGCCTCGGGATCGGCGCAACGAAGCCAGGCGAACGCGAGGAGCACCCGCAGCCGCTTCAGCGGCGCCGCCTGTTCGTCATGCTCGCAATGCCGTCGAGAACGAGGAAAGCCCCCTCTACCTCCACTCCCCGCTCAGCACGAACGCGCCCCAGGTGGCGGGTAGCGGATCCCTGTGCTCGATCCTGTTCCGCTTCAGCATCGCGAGCTGCGCCTGCCGCAGCGCCTCCCCGCGCGGCATCTTCTCGATCCAGAGGTTCTTGTAGAAGTCGCGCATCAGGTCGGCTGTCGACTCGTCCTTCACCGACCACAGCGAGCTGATGACGGTCTTCGCGCCCGCCGTGCGGAACGCGCGACGCAGGCCGATCAAACCCTCGCCGGATTGCGCGCGACCGAGGCCGGTCTCGCAGGCCGACAGCACGACGAGCTCGGCCTTCGAGAGGTCGAGCCAGCCGACCTCCTCGGCGGTGAGGTAGCTGTCGTCGCCCCCGTCGGTCTTGCTGTTCGCCCCGGCGCACACGAGCCCCGAGAGCAGCCCCGGGTGCTTCCCGACCAGGTGCCGAGCCTCGTCGCTCATGCGCAACTCGGTGCGGCCGGCGTCGTTCTTCGCGGCCTCCCACATCGAGGGCAGCCCCTCGGGCTGGAAGTAGCCGTGTGTCGCCAGGTGCAGGACCGAGTGGCGCGGGAGCTCGTGCTTCAGCCGCTTTTCGCTGGGATCGCCACCCTGGAGCAGGAGGCGTCGGCCACCCTCGTCGAACGCGTCCTCGTGCATGTCGACCACGACCTGCGACTCGTACCCGGTCGCCGGCAGCTTGCCCCAATAGTCGGTGAAGCTCCCGCGCAGGCCGATGTCGGTCATCGCGACGAGGTCCTGCGACGCGGAGCCGGCGTTGACGAGGTCCCAGTCCGCGCGCTTGCGAAAGTCGACCGCGCCGACCGCGAGCAGCGAGTCGAGCTTCGCCGTGTCTTGCCGTTCGCGCAAGAGCGTGCTCGCGTCCTGCAAGTACACGAACGCGAAGCGCTCGATCGCGAGGCTTCCGTCTTCGAGCGGCAGGGTCTCGAAGGGCAGGGTGCCGAGCGCACGGTCGGGCGAGACGAAGACCGTCTCGACGCCTTCGAGGTGTGCCGCGAGCGGATCCCACAGGAGCGCGCGCAGCGCGTCGCCGGGATCCACCGCGTCCTCCTCGACCACCGCGATCCCGCGCCGCGCGACCAGGTCCGCCAGGAAGGCCTGCACCGCCGCCTCGATGTCCGCCGCTGGGCCGAGGTCGAGCTCGATCGGCTCGTTCTCGTCGGCGCGCGTGATCCAGACGGTGAAGCGCTCGGCACTCCAGCCTTCGCCGCCGGATCGATAGATGTGGTGCGCGAAGGAATCGATCAGCGCCGCTCCCGGCTCCAGGCCCGCTCGCAACTCCTCGAAGCGCGCGGCCTCGTGCTCGCGGCCGGACCAGGCCATCAGCTCGCGCTCGATCCGCGCACACTCGTCGCGCAGCTCCCCCAAGCGCCGATCGTGCGCCGCGCGATCGGGGATGTCGGTCAGGAGCACGAGCCGCGAGAGCTCGGCCTGAGAACGGTGCAGCTCTTCCACCAGCGCTCGCTCGGAGTCGTCCATGCCGGCCGCAAGCTGCGCCCGGCTCGCGCTGAGCAGGCGTCCGACGCGGCCCTTCCAGGTCAACAAGGCGTCGTAGGCGTCCACGCGCACGGCCGACTCGTCGAGCGCCCGCGCCAGGGAGAGCTGGAGCTCCAGGTGCCAAGACAGCTGGGCCAAGTAGGGGTAGCGCTCACCCTCGCTCAGGGAGGCGAGGGTGGCCTCGATCCGGTCGCGCCGGCCGCGTTCGGAACGCCGGACCAGTTCCCAGGCGTCGGTCATCTCGCCCGAGTCGGTGAGAAGTCTGGCCAGGTTGTTCGCGGTGATGGCGGTGAATGGATTCTCGGGGCCGAGGACTTTCTCCCCGATCGCGAGCGCGCGCTCTTGCAAGGGCCGCGCGGCGGCGTAGTCGCCCTGGGCCTCGAGCACAAGGGCCAGGTTGTTCAAGGAGTTGGCGGTGGAGCGATGCTCAGGGCCGAGAACCTCCTCGTAGATAGCGAGGGCGCGCTCGTGCATCCGCCGCGCGGTCACGTAGTCGCCCACGTGATCGAGCAGGAGCCCCAGGTTGTTCATGCTCTCCGCGGTTTTCGTGTGCGCGGGGCCGAGAGCCTCTTCGCGGATCGCCAGGACCCGCTCATACAGCGGCAGTGCGCCGAGGTAGTCGCCCTCATCCTTGAGCTGCCCGGCGAGATCGTTGAGCGCCTCCATGGTCTGCAGGTGCCCGCGGCCGAAGACCTCCTCCCGGGTCGCCAGCGCGCGCTCGTACAGCGGCCGCGCCGCCGCATAGTCGCCCGCGCTGCGGAGCAGCCTGGCCAGACTCCTCATGCTGTTAGCGGTGTTGGGGTGCCCGGGACCGAGGACCTCCTCCCGGATCGCCAGCGCGCTCTCGTACAGCGGCCGCGCGCCCGCGTAGTCGCCCTCGAGGTGGTGCAGGTGCGCCAGCTGAATCAGGCTCGTGGCGGTGTCGGGGTGCACGGGACCGAAGACCTCTTCCCGGATCGCCAGCGCGCGCTCGTACAGCGGCCGAGCGCCGGCGTAGTCGCCCTCGCAGGTGAGCAGGAGCCCCAGCGCGACCAGGCTCTTGGGAATGTACGGATGCTCGGGGCCGAGAACCTCCTCACGGATCGCCAGCGCGCGCTCGAGGAGCGGTCGCGCACCGGAGTAGTCGCCCAGGGACCTGAGCACGCCGCCCAGCTCGCTCAGAGTCGTGGCGGTGTCGAGGTGCTTGGGCCCGAAGACCTTTTCTCGGATCGCCAGCGCGCGCTCGAACAGCGGCCGAGCGCCGGCGTCGTCGCCGAGCTTCCTGAGCAGGCGGGCCAGGCCGATCAAGCTCGTTGCCGTGCTCGGATGCTCCGGACCGAGGGCCTCCTCCCGGATCGCCAGCGCGCGCTCGTACAGCGGCCGCGCAGCTGCGTAGTCGCCCTGAAAGAGGAGTATGTTGGCCAGCTGTCCCACGCTCGTCGCGGTGGTGGGGTGATCGGGGCCGTGCACCGCTTCCTTGATCGCGAGGGCGCGCTCGAAGAGCGGGCGCGCCGCCGCGTAGTCGCCCTGGACGCGGAGCACCGCGGCCAGATTGTTCAGGCTCAGGGCGGTGTCGGGGTGCTCGGGCCCGAGGACCTCCTCGTAGATCGCGAGGGCGCGCTCGTGCAGGGACCGCGCGGCCGCGTAGTCGCCCTGGACGCGGAACACCTCGGCCAGGTTGTTCAGAACCGTCGCGGTGTGTCGGTGCTTCGGGCCGAGGACCTCCTCGTAGAT
>JAJDET010000351.1 GCA_029259655.1 Planctomycetota bacterium | reverse complement strand
GCGCGCCGCAGCGGTCCGGCCGGCCGGGCGCGGAGCGGCCGATACTCGAGGACGGCCCGGAGGTCGAGGGCGAGGTCGACCATGGAGGCGTACCGGCGCGCCGGGTCGAACTCCATGGCCTTCAGACAGATCGTCTCGAGGTCGCGCGAGAGTCCGCGTGCCAGGCTTCGCGGTCGCGCGAAATTACCGCGCTCGATGGCCCCGAGCAGCCCGACGACCGTCTCCGCCTCGAAGGGCCGTCGCCCGCAGAGCATCTCGTACAGCAGGACGCCGAGGGAGTACACGTCGCCCTGCTCCGTGGTCTCGGTGCTCCCCGCGATGCACTCCGGTGGCAGGTAGGACGGAGTGCCCAGGAGGTCGAGGCTCCCGGTCAGCGTGCCCGCCTCGCCACCCTTCGCCAGCCCGAAGTCGATCAGCATGGGCCGTCCGCCCTCGCCCAGGATCACGTTGGAGGGCTTCACGTCGCGATGCACGACGCCGTGCGTGTGGGCATGCGCGAGGGCGTCGGCAACCCGCCGTGCGATGCCGACGACGGCCGCGACGTAGCTCCGTCGCTCGAGGTCGCCGGTGTCGGCGACGCCGGCGTCGCGCAGCACCGAGGCGATGTCCGCGCCGCTGCGCCGCTCGA
Source organism: Planctomycetota bacterium (assembly GCA_029259655.1). Taxonomy (GTDB): domain Bacteria; phylum Planctomycetota; class UBA1135; order UBA1135; genus OFTM220. Next base: position 18,313 of record JAJDET010000351.1, on the reverse strand, counting down.
GCGGAATGCCGTCGAGTGCCTCGAGGACGCGGTCGAGCCCCGCTCCGCGGACGCAGGGCATCGCGAAGTAGAGGGTGCCTCGGTCCTCGCCCGCCGTGAGCACGGGAACGATGCCCTCGTGCTCCAGCCTGGACAGGACGGCCGCCTCGCGCAGGAACCGCTCGGTGCGGCGCCCTTCGAGGGCGGCGAGCGAGGGCAGGACCTTGAGCGCGACCTGGCGACCGAGGGAGATCTGGCGCGCGCGGTACACGACCCCCATTCCGCCGCGTCCGATCTCGCCCTCGATCGCGAAGTCGCCGTAGACCCGGGGCTCGCCGTCCGGTGAAGGCGCTGCGAGCGATCGGATCGCCTCGAAGGCGTCGATGCGTCGCCGGGCCTCGGCGCTGTCGGTCTCGTCCAGCGTGCCGAGGAGCCCGTCGAGGTCGGTCTCGTCCCCGCGCAGGCGCGCGAGGATGAAGCGCTCCACCACGTCCTCCACGCGGTCTTCTCGAGGCTCGGGGTCGGCGGCTCGCATGGCGGGAGGGGGTGGCGTGAACCCCGATCATACCGGCCCCCGGGTTCGCGGATGGTGGTTCGGAATCCGCGATTCCACGTGGGATCGAGGCAGCTCGTGCGCCGGTCCGGACGGACACGAGTCACTCAAGGAGGACGCCATGAAACTCACGACCGCACTCTGGATCTCGCTGCCTCTCGTCACGCTCGCTGCACCGGCCCGGGGGGATTCGACCCAGGACATGCTCCAGCGCGTTTCGGCCGTCGGCCTCGTCGAGCAGGTGCTCGGCGAGAACCCGCTGCTCGCCGGCTGGGAGGACGCCGTACTGACTAGTTCCTGGCTCTACTACGACCCGATCGGTCAACCGCTCTTCTACGAGGTCGAGGTCGAGGTGAACGGAGAGCCGGCGGGCCGCATGAAGATCGGCGCGAACGCCTATCTCGGCACCACGGTCCTGTCGGTGGAGTCCACGCCGCGGCCCTGGTCACTGATCACCGCCGTGTGGGCCTCGGCCGCGTTCGTGCAGGGCGCGCACCCTGACGCGACGATCCTGACCGGCATCCTCGTCGGATACGACGGCCTGAAGACAGGTGTCGTGATCTTCTACGACGAGCCCGGCCAGGGGATCGGGTTCGAGGTCTACGACCTGAGCACGCTGCAGCTCATCCCGCTGCCGTACATCCGGTCGACCCTCGCAGCGATCCCCGTCATCGAGTACCAGCAGCGCTGGGACTCCTTCCTCGAGGATCTGCTGTACGTGATCGAGGTCGACGACCTCGCCATGGCCGAAGGGCTCGAGCTCGCGAAGGTCTTCGCGGCTCCCTTCGACGCCAATGACTGGAACATCCTCGAGCAGGTGCCGGGCGCGCAGCTCACCGACGAGCCCCACGTCATGGTCGACATCAGTCGCTGCAAGTACATCGCGCAGGAGGAGGGCGACTGGTGCGCGCGCGCGATGCTCCAGATGTTCAATCACTACTACAAGGGCGGGACGATTCACACGCAGACTCAGATCGACTCGATCCTGAACTCATGGGGCTGGGACACGGCCTGGACCTTCGCGACGACGCTCTACCTCTGGATCTACACAGGCCAATCCGATTCCGGCTTCAACGCCGTCACGATCAAGACGCCGACTGCCACGGTGTGGCCGAAGCTCGCGGGCGAGATCGACAACGACCGGCCCTTCGGGCTCTACTCGAGCCCGGGTCCGTACGCCCACATCTCGATGGACGTCGGGTACCAGGTCACCAACAAGGAGCTGCCCTCGGGCTCGGTGATTCTCGGCGGAGACTCGACCATCACCGAGTACTGGCTGCACGTCTACGACCCGGCGACGGGGATGATCTCCGTGAAGGCCTGGAAGGAGAACATCATGACGTACCCGGGCAACATCGGTGGCTGGTTCCACGCGCGTCCCTAGACGCAAGGCGTCATTCTCGCGGCCGGGCCGACCTCGTCGGTCCGGCCGCTTCGCGTCTCGGACTAGTCGCGCGGATCGTCGCCCAGGTAGCCAGCGTCCTTGAGGTTGTCGCGCAGCTCGTCGGGGATCTCGTCGAAGGCGACGTCCTTCGCCGCCCTCAGGTCGAGGTGGCCCCACAGCTCGCGTGCCGCAAGGACGCGCGCGTCGCGCTTCTCGAGGTTGCCCGTGAGGATCGGATCCTCCTCGCGCGGGTCTTGGGAGAGGTCGTAGAAGTACATCTGCCCGCCGTCGGAGTCCGTCCGCCGGAGGATCTTGTGATCGCCCCGGTGCAGCCCGCGGATCGTGTCGAGCCGGAGCTTCCGGCCGGGTTGCAGGTACGAGCGCTCGAGCGGGAGGGCGCGGCTCTCGAGGTCTCCGGGCTCGCCGGCGAGCGCACCGCGCAGGCTGGTTCCCCAGACGCCGGAGGGGATGGGGAGCTCGCAGAAGTCGAGGATCGTCGGAGCGAGGTCGACCAGGCTGACCTGCACGTCGATCGTCGCCTGCTCCGGGACCCCGGCGGGCCACCGCATGAGCAGAGGTATGCGCACCGCCTCCTCGTAGAGCGTGTCTCCGTGCCCGAAGAGCATGTGCTCGAGGAACTCCTCACCGTGGTCCGCCGTGAACACGACCAGCGTGTCGTCGAGACGTCCGCGCTCCTCGAGCGCCCCCAGGATCAGGCCCAGGTTGTGGTCGGTGAAGCGGATCTCGCCGTCGTAGAGGGACAGGATCCTCGCGAGGCCGTCGGCGGTCGGAGGATCGCGCTGGGCCGAACGATCCTGCACGCCGATTCCGTTCTCGGGGCCGCGATAGCCGGGATAGAAGAGGTCGAACTCCTCCGGCGGCGTGTAGTCGTAGTGGACGTCCCACATGTGGACGAAGGCGAAGAAGCGATCGTCGTCGCCGAGCTCGTCGAACCACTCGTCGAAGCGTTCGACGATCTGCGGGCCGGTGATCCCGCGGTGCGAACCGTCGTGCAGGACCGAGAGCCGATCGCGCATCGCCTGGATCTTCGCCTTCGACATCCCGTCCTTCGCTCCGAACGTCCCGTTCGCGTCGTCCGCACGGCTCGTCGAGCAATCCACGTAGCGCTCGAACCCGCGCCCGAACCCGAACCAGGGGTCGAGGTTGGGGCCGGACCAGAACCCCGCGGTGCGCCAACCCGCGTCCTGGAAGACCTCGGCCAGGAGCTTCTTCGAGCGGGGCAGGCGGAACCCGATCTCGCGCACCCCGTGGAGCTCGTTAGGCAGTCCGGTGAGCATCGACATGTGCGACGGGAGCGTCCAGCTGGTCGTCGAGACCGCGCACGTGAAGCGAGCCCCGCGCGCCGCGACCATGCGGTCGAGGATCGGCGTCGTGTCGAGGTCCGGTCGCGTCCCGCTCCGGTAGCCGTAGCACGAGACGTGGTCCGCGCGCAGGCTGTCGACGCTCACGAGCAGGACGCCGCGCGGCGTCTCGCCGGTCGCGGCGCCGCCGCAGGCGAGCGGGATCGGCGCGAGGAAGACGGCGGCGATGGCGAGGAGGGACTTCATGTCTCGTCGGCGTCTCGACCCTACGCGCTCTCGCGCGCCCGGGTGAGTCAGGAGTCCCCCCGTTTCAGGAGATACAGCACGCGCGCGTCCTCGTAGCCGGCCCGGAGCTTCTCACGGTGTTCCGCGGGCGCCTCCGCGATGAACGCGAGGGCGGCTTCCCGATCGAGGCGGAAGCTCCGGTAGAGCCGGTGCCCGAACCCGCGGTAGTAGGCCATGGGCAGGCCCAGGCCGCGCGCCCGGTTGAGCTCCATGGCCATCTCCTCCGGCTTGATCAGCCAGTGGTGGCTGCGACCGATGGCCTCGAAGGCGTGTGCCCTGAGCTCTGGAGCGAGCGCGCCGGCTCGCGCCAGCGCCTGCCGCAGGTGTCCGTTGTCGAGGGCCAGGAAGTGGGGGCCCAGCCCGTGTACGAAGGCCGGCCAGCGCGCCGGATCCGCGGCGTGGAGTGTCAGCAGGATCTCGCTCGAAGGGGTCTCGCTCCTGCGATACACCGCCTCCGCTGCCGCGGCGTAGAGGATCTCGTACACGGGCTCGTCGAAGGCGATCAGCACCTCGAGCTTCTCGCGCTCCGTTCCCGGCAGATGGCCCACGAGCTTCGCGAAGTACTCGGGATAGGCGAAGCCCCGCGTCGCGCGCAGGAGGTCCACGTTCGCGCTCAGCTCTCCCGGGCGGCCCTCGGCGATGGCCCGTCGCGATGCGTCCGCTCCGACCAGGAGGAGAACGCAGACCAGCACCCGCCCGACGGTCCGGCCGCGCGAGCTCGCCGCCGCGAGCAGCGCTCCGAGCGTGGCCGAGGTCAGCACCGTGCCGAGGATCCAGAAGGGCGTCAGGCGCTGGAGCCTGAAGTGCTTGAACCCTGCGCCGACGACGAACGGACTGGCGAGATAGATCGCCGTGAAGCACGCGAGGTAGAGGAGCAAGGTGGTCGCCGCCCGTCGCGGCCGCCCCGTCCCCGCGGTCCTCGACCGCGCCAGGTAGAGCCCTCCCCCGATCGGCAGCGCCACCTGCAGCGCGAGGAGTGCGAACCCGAGCACGCCGCGGCCCTCCGCCAGCCACGTCCCGTACTCGTTGAGCCGCGCCAGGCGGTCGACCTCCTCGCCGTCGCCGCCGAAGAGCGCGGTGCCGTGGATGTCGAACACGTCCCGCCCGACCGTCGCGACCATGAACACGAAGGGCAGGGCTCCGATCAGCGCTCCGGAGACCAGGTACACGAGCCCGGGACCGACGAGAACTCGCCGCTTCATGACGAGGACGGCCGCGACCGTGAAGCCCGCGACCGGGATCATCTGGAAGTTGAAGAACACTCCGAAGCCGAGGGTCGCCCCGAACGCGAAGACCGTGCGCGGCCGCAACGACTCGTCGAAGACGAGCCGCAACGCCAGGTGGAAGGCGAGCAGGAGGAAGAGCGACGTCTCGTAGTGGATCCCCAGGTTCAAGAGCGAGAGCTTCTGAAAGCCGATCGGCGCCAGCGTGTAGAAGAGCGCGAAGACGTACGCCGCCCGTCTCCCGAAGTTCGTCTGCACCAGGCTGACGCCCGCGACCGCGATCGCGACGTTGACCAGGAGCGAGACCAGCTTGTGCGCGAGGAGGTTCTGGCCCACGACCAGGAACGCGATCGCCGTCAGGTGGCTGATCGCGAAGCCGCCGCCCTCGTAGTAGTGGTAGGCGAGCTGGTGAGGGGGGACGGGGATCCCGTCGAGGAGCGCCTTCGCCACCGTCCCCTTCTCGAGCTCCTCGCCGTGGAAGAAGACGTCGCCGAGCGAGAGCGCGAGGAGTCCCTTGACGAGGAGCACCGCCGCCACGGCGACGACGTGGGGGAGCCAGCGCGTCATCAGTAACCGAGCGCTTCGAGCACGCGTAGCCCCTCGGGATCGTTCTTCTCGAGGTCCTCGCGCTGGCGCTGCAGGAGCCGGGCGAGATCGGCGAGCTGATCGTCGGCCGCGATGAAACGCTCGAGCTCTGCTCGCAGCTCGTCGAGCGGCACGTCGGTCGCGAGCGGGACGTCGGGCCGGACGAGGTTCTCGGTCTCGAACGGGTCGTGCTCGAGGTCGTAGAGCTCCTCCGAGATGGTCGTGAGCTCCGCCGGTCCACCCGGCAGCCGTGCCAGGCGGTGGATCAGCTTGAAGCGCCCCATCCGCACGGCCTTGTGCTGCACGGTTCCGGACACGTCGGTGCGCTCGATCTTCTCGCTGAACACGGGGTCGCCGCGGTCGCGACCGCGCAGGACGAGGTCGGCGCGCGAGCGACCGAGGACTTCCGCCCCGTGCGGGCGGGGGAGCGGTCGGAGTCCCACGAGGTCGAGGATCGTCGGCGCCAGGTCCGCGAGCGAGACGTTCCCCGTCCGCTCTCCCGTGATGGGCCCTGCGGACGCGAGCGCATCGGGCACCCAGATCACGAGCGGTACGGCGCAGGTCACCTCGTAGGTGTAGAAGCCGTGCTCGAACCAGTAGAAGTGCTCGCCGAGGCTCTCGCCGTGGTCGGCGGCGAACACGACGAGGGTCTCGTCGAAGCGCCCGCGCTCGTCGAGCGCGTCCAGGAGCCGCCCGATCTCGGCGTCCGTGTAGCGGATCTCGGCGTCGTACAGGTCCCGGACGTGCGCCAGGTCCATGCGACCGTCCGGCGTTCGAGCGCTCGCCGGGACGTTGTAGTCGGCGAGGCGCAGGTCGTGGATCGGGTGCGAGCCGTAGACCTCGGGAGCGAGCAGCCAGTCGGGCTCGCTCGTGAACACACGGTGCTCCGCCGGTGGGTCGTAGATCCCGTGCGGGTCCATGTAGTGCAGCCAGCAGAACCACGGCTTTCTCTCGCCCCTGGGCGCCGGAGGTCCGCTCGTGTCGAGCAGGGCGAGCGCAGCGTCCGTGAGCGACGTGGCGCGCCGCTGCGGGACGTCGTCGGGCGGCACGCCGACCTGATCCGGCAGATCCTCGATCCAGGTGTCGAAACCGCGTGCGAGCCCCGACCGCTCGTCGGTCAGGACCCAGTTGCCGATGACGCCGATCGTCTCGTAGCCGGCCGCGCGGAAACTCTCGGCCAGCACGGGGACGCGGCGATCGAGCGGCGACGCCAGATCGCGCACGCCGTGGTCGTGGGGGTAGAGGCCCGACAGGAGTGACGCGATGGCCGGCGTGGTCTTCGCGCGCGGGGACTGCGCGCCCATGAACACCAGGCCGCGCTCGGCGAAGGCGTCCAGCCGCGGGCTCGTGTCGCGCTCGCAGCCGTAGACGCCGAGTCGATCGCGGCGCAGCGTGTCGACGGTGATCAGGAGCACGTCGGGGCGCTCGGGCGGCCGGGCGCAGCCGGCGAGTCCCGCGGCCACCAGGGAGACGAAGAGGAGGACCCTCATCGGCCGGCTAACGTATCAGCGCCGGTGCAGGAATTCCCTCGACGTGAAGTGGGCGGCACGGCTCTCGGCCCTCTTCCGCTCGGCCTCCGTGAGCTCGCCCGGGACGAGCTCGACCTCTAGGAGCCGTGCGAAGCACTCCTCGAGGACCCCGGCGAGGTCCTCGGGCGACGTGCCCGGACGGCCCTCCTGGACGGTCGCGACGCCGGGCTCCAGGGCATCTCCGCCCACCTTGATGGAGCCGTGGTGGAGGACGCGTCCGGCCGTCCTGCGCTGGGCGGATCCGACCCCCTTGCGACCGTCCCACGCGATGTCCAGGTCGGTCGATTCGTGGAAGCACATGCCGGTCTCCTGCCGGTCGGACGCGAGGGCGGCCTCCGCGCGGAGCCGGGCCTCGACGCCGACCTCGAAGAGCGCCGCGACGATCACGGCGTGGACGCGCTCGTAGGAAGCGCGCACCTCACCCCTGTACAGCGGGTGTTCGTCGGGCGCCGCGATCGCGAACGTCAGCTCGTGCGCGTGGTGGATCGCCCCGCCACCGGTGATCCGGCGCACGACGGCCTCCGCCTCGGCCGTCGCCGCGACGTCCGCGTAGCGCTGGAAGTAGCCGAGCGAGAGGGCGGCGGGCTCCCAGGTGTAGAGCCGCAGGACCGGCTCACGGCCGCCGGACACGAGGAGCGTCTCGTCGGCGGCCATGTGGAAGCCCGGTCCGCCGCCGAAGTGGCGGACCAGCCTCCAGCGTTCGGTCAATGCTGCTCCTGCGCGAGCAGCTCCTCGTATTCGGAGGCGTCCATGAGTCCGTCGAGGGTCTTGATGACGGGCTTGATGCGGATCAACCACCCCTCCTTCCACGGATCCCGCGACAGGATCTCGAGGTGGTCCTCGATGGCGGCGTTGACGTCCGCGACCGTGCCGGCCACCGGAGTGTTGAGGTCGGAGACGGCCTTCACGGATTCGATCTCGCCGAAGGTCTCGCCGGCCTCGAGCTGCCGTCCCTCCTCGGGCAAGTCGCAGTAGACGAGGTCGCCCTCGTTGCCGCTGCAGAGCTCGTTGACGGCGAAGTCCGTGATGCCGATCAGCATCGTGGCGCCGTCGAGCTTCACCCACTCGTGCGATTTCGTGTACTTGCGATCTTCGGGGCGCATGGAGAGTCTCCGGGTTTCCTACTTTCTCGTCCGCGAGTAGAACGGGAGCTCCTGGAGCCGCGCGCCTTGGCGCTTCCCGCGGATGTCCAGCTCGAGCTCGCGGCCGGCATCGTCGAGACCGATGTCGACGTAGACCGAGGCGATGTTCGTTTCGAGAGTGGGGGAGACGCTGCCCGAGACGACGTAGCCGACGCGCGTCGCGCCGTCGAAGAGCTCGTAGCCCTGCCTCGGGACGCGGGGGCCCTTGGTCGTGATCCCCATCAGGCGCTTCGTGGGGGATTCCTTCACGCGCGCGAGTGCCGCGCGTCCGATCCAGTCCCCCTTCTCCTCCGCGAAGGACACGCCGAACGAGAGCCCCGCCTCGATCGGGTTGTGCTCGCCGTCGATCTCGTGCCCGTAGAGCGCCATCCCGGCCTCGAGCCGCAGCGTGTCTCGGGCGCCGAGCCCGATCGGCGAGAGGCCGTGTTCCCCTCCGACCTCCATCAGCGCGTTCCACACGCGCGGGCCCTCGGCGTCCGGGACGTAGACCTCGAAGCCGTCCTCGCCGGTGTAGCCCGTCCGCGAGATGCGAACGTCGGGGATGCCGCAGACCGTTCCGTGCGCGAAGCGGTAGTACTTGATCGACGCCAGGTCGCAGCCCTCGGTGACCGCCTGCAGGACGGCCTGGGAGCCCGAGCCCTGGAGTGCGAGCATCGCGAGCGTCGCCGTCTCGTCCACGATCTCGACCTCGAAGCCGGCGGCGTGCTCGCGCATCCACGCGAGGTCGGCGGCCGTGTTCGAGGCGTTCACGACCAGGAAGAACGCGTTCTCGCCGTCCCGATACACGAGCAGGTCGTCGATCGGATTGCCGTCCTCGCGGCAGAAGAGCCCGTAGCGGATGGCTCCGGCCGGAATCTTCGCGCAGTGGTTGGTCGCGATCCGGTCGAGGAAGGCCGTCGCGTCCGGTCCCGTCGCGAAAACCCTTCCCATGTGGGACAGGTCGAACAGCCCGACCGCGGTCCGGACCGAGCGCACCTCGTCCAGAATGGGGCCGTACTGGACCGGCATCCGCCAGCCCGCGAAGTCGACCATCTTGGCCCCCAGGGCCACGTGCGCGTCGTGTATCGAAGTTCGGTTCATCGGATGGCGCGAGGGGCGAAGAGGTTAATGAAAGGGCCCAGAATCGTCGAGGAGGCTGCCTCCTCTTGCCGGGATAGAGTTCAGCGTGAGACTCCTCCCTCCGCTCCCGCTCGCCCTCTCGGCGTGCCTCCTCGCATCGTGGACGGGGCTCCCGGCCGAGGCTCAGGCGTCCACGGTGGATCCCTTCGTCCCGGGGAAGCGCTGGAGCCACCCCGCACCTCCGGCCACGCCCTGGATTCCGCGCGACGTCGCGTTCGCAGGGCACGGCGAGTGGGTCCTGGCCGGACCGGCCGTGGGCACCCCGCACCTGGTCCTCCTCGGCAGCGAGGGCGCGAACGCGGACGAGCTCTTCGTCGATCTCGGCCCCTCCGGGAGCGGCGGCGCCGTCGGGCCGCTCCTGGTCCGGGCCGGTGACGACCCCGACGAGCTCTTCTCGGTCGTCCAGTTTCCCGGACCCTCGGGACGGCGGACGGAGCTCGCCCGGCACGACGCCTGGCAAGCGAGCGGTTCGACCTTCGCCCCGGTCTGGACCTATGACCCCGGCTTCCCGACCGACCGCGGTGCCCTCGTGGCCTGCGACCCGGAGGGGGAAGCGCTCGTGTGCGCTACCTACGACACGGCGGCCGGGCTCGCGCGCGTGGACTGGATCGACCCTGCGAGCGGTGTGCGCATCACGAGGCTCGACGCCACGGGTGCCTCGCTCGCCGCGCTCGCCCTGGGCGCGGACGGCGCTCGAGCGGCGCTCGCCTGCGGCCAGGAGGTCTGGGTGCTCGATCGGAGCGGGTCGACGCTCCTCCACACGAGCTTCTCCGCCGCGCCGCGCGCGCTCGATCTCTCGGCCGACGGGCGCACGCTCTGCGTCGCGGGCTTCGGAGAGGTCATGACGTTCGTCGACGGGGGAGCGGGCTTCCAGGCCGGGCCTACGCTGACCGGCTTCGCGAACGAGCTCCCCTCCGCGCTGGCCGTGGATGCGGTCGGCGCGCGGGCTGCGGTGGGCTGGTGGGACTTCGCGACCGGCCTCTCGGTGCGCCTCGAGGTATGGGACCTCGTCCTCGGCTCACGGCTCGTGCAGCGCTACCAGGCCGGCTCACCGGGCAGCCCGCAGAACTTCCCCCAGGCAACGGCGATCTCCCCGGCCGGCGACCGGGCGGCGTTCGGTCTGTGGGGCGCGGGCGACGGGCGCCCGGACGTGCTCCTGATCGACGTCGACGGGGACCGTGACGTGCTCTCCGTCGATCTCCCGGGGAGCGTCCAGGCGCTCGCGCTCGACGCGACGGGGACCCGGGTCGCGGTGGCGCGCAAGGACGCCCACGCCAACGCCTTCGCGACGACGGGAGCGGTCGAGCTCTTCGAGACGGGCGAGCGCGACCTGGTGCTCCTGGCCCAGCCACGGCTCGGCGGCCAGCTCTCCCTGAGCGCAAGCCGCCCCGGGCACGTGGCCACGATCTACGCGGTCGGGTCTCCCGCCACCGCGGTACCGCTCCCGTGGGGCTCGGCCTACGTCGACCCGGGTCAGACCCTCCACCTGTTCGGCGTCGGCGCGTCCCTCGCCGGCGTCTCGACGCTCGACCTCTCGATCCCAGACCTTCCCGCTCTCGTCGGCGTCCCGGTGGCCGTGCAGGCCGTCTTTGCCGGGCCGGACCTGACGGTCCTCTCGACGGCTCACGTCCGTCCGACCGTCCTGTAGGGGCGCAGGAGCCGGGCGAAAGAAACTCCGTCCGCCCGCCGCGGGCAGGGGCGGCGCGCTGACGTGTACCGCGTGCCGACGGCACTAACGCCTGCTCGTCTTCAGGCGCGTTTCCGACCGGGCCGATAGGGGCCGCACTTCCCCCAGCGCGTTGGACCCCTCGACGGCGATCTCCTTCGCCTGCCGACCCTCGCGTAGGGCCGCCCCACCTCGGTTTCGAAGGAGCACCCATGACACCCGGGACGTCGCTGCACCTCTGCGTCTTCGGTGGCCTCGTTCTGTTCGCCGCTGCCTGCTCGACCTCGAGCTCGGACGGGACGGCGTTCACGATCACATCGGCCTCGCAAGACCTCGGATCCGATCCGGACGGACGGACGACGGTCATCACGTTCCCGCTGGACCTGCCGGCCGGTGTGATCGCTGGCAACTTCGAGGCCTCGGGAGCCCAGACGGCGACCGGCGTCGCCATCGTCGGGAGCACCGCGACGGTGACGTGGGACGACCGCGTCAGCCCGAGCGATCAGGTCCGGCTGGTGGGCGTCGTGGGGTTCTCGGCGGCATTCGCGGGAGTCACGACCACGGACGCCTCGGCTCCGACCTTCACGAGCGCCGGGACGCAGAACGTCGGGGCCGGGCTCGGTCTGGACGAGATCAGCGTGCAGTTCAGCGGCCCGCGCGTGGTCGAGGCCCAGGCGGAGGATCCGTCCAACTGGCGCCTCGAGGTGGGCGGCGAGGTCCTCGACCTGACGGGTTCCGTCCTGACCCTGAACACGGGCACGCAGGAGCTGACGTTCGACCTACCGGTGGCCGCCAACTTGCACGCGAGCTTCGACCTGACGGCGCTCTCCGTCGCGAGCGTGGCCGACGTTCCGATTCCGACGGGTATCGTGACCGGCGCGGCCACGGGCGACCTCGCTGCTCCCACCATCGTCGGCGGGACGGCCGTCCAGAACCTGCCCCAGAGCGAGTTCGGCCTCGTCGTCGACATCCAGTTCAGCGAGCCGATGGATCCGGTGTTCTCGCCCCGGACCTCGAACTTCGCCCCCGGCTTCCCGGTCTTCGCCTCGGCGGTCACCCAGATTGCCGTCGACACCCTGCGCGTGACCTTCACCGGACCGGTCGTACCGGGAGTCGACACGATCACGCTGACCGGCGTCGTGGACGCCCACGGCAACGCCTTCGCGGGCGGGCCCGTTGCCGTCTCGACCGGGTCGACGGTCGCCAACGCGTTTGCGGTCAACCCCACCCTCACGACGGTCCAGAATGCGGGGGGAGACTCGCTCGTCGCGACGTTCGTTCAGGCCCTCGATCCGGACGACGGCGAGGATCCGGCGCACTGGTCGCTCGTCGTCGACGGAAACACGATCGATCTCTCGACGCAGGTCCTGTCCTACGACCTCTCCGCGAAGACGCTCACGGTCTCGCTCTCGAGCGACTTCCTGAACGGCGACGCCTTCACCTTCCAGCCTGCGGGCGGCAACCAGCCCCGCGACGTCGACGGTCAGTTCTTCACGACGAGCTTCGTCGGTGCCGTCGCGGGCGAGACTGCGGCCCCGCTCGTGCTGGGCGTGACCCAGAACCGTTCCCTCGACCCGGCCGGGACGACGCTCGACGTGCTGATGAACGAGGACGTCGACAGCGTGCAGGCCGAGCTGGTCGGCAACTGGAGCGTGACCGGCGGAATCAACGTGCTCACGGCGACGCTGCTCACCAGCCAGGAAGTCGTCCGGCTGACGCTCGACGGTGTCGCCGTGCCCGGCGACGAGACCGTCGACGCGGCGAACCTGGTGGACCTCGCCGGGAACACGATGGTCGCCGTCACCGGCCTCCCCCTCACGAGCACCGACGCGACGCCCCCGGTCGCCAGCTCGCCGATCGGTCGCGCCGTCGAGGGCGCCGACAACGACACGATGTCCGTCCTGTTCAGCGACGACATGATCGCCAGCGAGGTGACGGTAGCGGCCAACTGGACCTTCGAATCGCCGACCGGAGTCGGCCTCGACGAGTCAACCACTGTGATCACCTACGACGCGATGAACCGCTCGGCCACCATGACTTTCGGAGCCACGAGCGGCTTCGACTTCAAGGCGGGAAACGACTTCAGCCTCACGTTCAGCGCGATGCGCGACATCGCGGGCAACATGGTCGGCGGGACGACGGTCACCGGAACGGTCCTGGCAGAGACGGCGATTCCCCTCGTGGAATCCGTCTTCGTCGACAGCGCTTTCGCGAACCAGATCCACGTTCGCTTCAACGAGCCTTGTGACGAGCTAGACGACCTGTTCGACGCGGGGACGAACCCCCTGGGACGCACCAGCTACACCGTGCGTGACGGCTCCATGCTCGTGCGCGGGACACCGCAGTCGGTCGCGATCGACGCCGACGAGAAGGGCGTCATCCTGACGTTCGGCTTCGTCGTGAACGCCGGGGTAGACACGCTCGACCTGCGCGGAATGACGGACCTGGCCGGGAACCCGGTCTTCCCCGTGGACCTCCACACGATCGCGACGGAGGAGTCCGGAACACCCGTCCTGAACCTGGGGACGTCCGAGTTCACGGTGGTCAGCGGCGAGGAGAACGACTCCGTTACCGTCACCTTCGACCGGACCATGAGCCGGTCCTCCATCTTCGATCCGGCGAACTACTCGCTGGAGCTGGCCGCCGTGCCCGTGGACCTGACGACGAGTCAGTTCACGTTCGACGGGGACCGGACCGTGACGATCGACTTCTCGCTCCTCGGTTCCGAGGCCCTGCGGACGGCGGGGAGCTACGACCTCACCGTCAGCGGTCTCTGCTCCGCACAGGGCGTCGCCGTCTCGGGGACGTCGAGCGGAGCCATCACGTCCGCGGTCGGGTCCGACGCGACGAGCCCTGCCTTGCCGCCGAGCTCGGTCATGGTCGACGCGCAGAACCCGGCCATCGCGATCCTGATCGAGATGGACGAGGCGATCGACCCGGCCGACGCCGTCGACACGTCGCTGATCACGCTCGACGGTCTCAACCCCTCTGCGGCGGTGCGGATCGGGCCGCGCGTCGTGCGCGGGACTTTCGCCTCCGTGGCCGTGGGCCAGACCCTGAACGTGACCTTCCGCGACCTGGCAGGGAACTCGGGACTGGCCTCGCTGGCCGTGGTCGCCCAGGACTCGACCGGTCCGCTCCTCTCGTCGGCGAGCGGCCTCGCGGTCTCCGGACTGGGACGCGACGAGGTGATCCTCTCCTTCGACGAGCCGGTCGATCCGGCGACGGCGCTGGACCTCGCCAACTACGCCTTCAGCCAGGGCGGGAACGCGATCTCGGTCGCCGGCGGCAGTGCGCGCTACCGCAGCGGTACCAACACGGTGCGGGTCACGCTCCCCTCGACCACGGACCTCGACGTGGCCCTCGGGCTCGACGTCGTCGTGACGGGGGTCACGGACGCGTCGGGGAACGCGATCAGCCCCGCCGGGAACCTGAGCACGTCCGTGACGGGCGACCTCACGGCCCCGGGGTACTCGAGCTCGTTCGTGAACTTCCGCCAGGAAGCGACCGGAACGGTCGTCGACATCCTGTTCGACGAGGACGTCGACGCGAGCTTCGCCGGCGACGCCTCGCAGTACACGATCGGCGGAGGTCAGACCGTCAGCTCGGTCCAGCTGATCCGCCCGAACTTCGCCCGCCTCACGCTCTCGGCGCCGCTCGGTGTCGGGGACGACGTCGAGCTGACCGGACTCCCGGACCACGCCGGCAACGCGTCGGCAACGATCTCGACGGTCCCGGTCCAGTGATCGCACATCGGGAGCGAGTGGACACGGAAACGGCTTCCGTACGGAGGGACCCTCACGGCCCCTCCTCAGGGCCCGTCTCCACCGCTCCCAGGACTGCTCCCCGGGACCCCTCCGGGCACCGTGTTTGCCTTCAGGTGCCCGCGGGGCGGTACCGATACGAACCTAGCCCCTCGAGACCCCGGAACGGGAGTTCGCGCTCTCGCTCGTCCCCCATGTCCGGGATCAACGGAGGAGGTCCCTCCGCTCCTCGCGGATGCGAGGAGCGGATCATCGTGAACGCAGCTCAACAGAGAGACCCTGGGAGTCAGCCGGTGCGTTGGAGGTTGGTCGTCTCCATCCTGCTGGCGTCGACGCTCGTCACGACGGTCCTGCTCTATCAGCAGCGTGTCGAAGGGGACTGGGGCGATCTCCCCGCAGCGGGGCGGGGTGACCTCGACTCGATGCAGGTGCGCCTGGCGGCCGTCGAGGACTTCATGGAGCGCTATCCCCTGTGGATCGGGTCGCAGCGCGCCATGCGCGAGCGCACCCGGCTCTCGACCGAGCTCCAGGTGCTCCGGACCGAGCGCGTGCTCTACCAGGTCCGCGAGAGCGAACGGCGCGACGTCGAGCTCTCGCAGGCCGTCGCAGCGCGAAGGCTCGCCATCCAGACCGCGGAAGCCGGCGACTTCGCCGGAGCTCTCGCTCACCTCGAGGTCGCGCTGGAAGCCGCGCCCGAGGACTGGTCCGAGGCGGACCAGGTCGTGAAGGACATCGATGCGATTCGAGTGTGGCTGGAGGAGGAGAGCGAGTGAAGCTGGTCAGGAAGATCCTCTCTCACAGCCGCGTCCGGCAGGCGAAACGCCGCCTGGCCGCCGATCCCTCGCCCATGAGCTACGCGGCTCTCGGGAGAGAGCTCGCGTGGGAAGGCAAGACGGACGAGGCGCTCCGCGTCTGCGGCGAGGGCCTGCAGGCCTTCCCCGGGAACCCCGAGCTCGCACGCCTCCTCGACCGGACGCGCCGCGCCAACCGCGAGAGCCGGCTCGGCGAGCTCAAGCGCGAGCTCCGGGAAGCGCCGCGCCCGGCCGTGTACCGGGAGATGTGCGAGGTGCTGCTCGAATCCGATCAGCTCATGCGCGCCGAGGAGTGCGCGCTCGAGTGGCTGGCGAACACCGACGACGCCGAGGCCGTGCTCATGCACGCCCAGGTCTGCGTCCAGCGGTTCCTCGTGGACCGCGGGCGCGAGGCGGGACGGCGAGCGCTCGAGATCCTCGATGAATCGATCCGGGCCATGGAGCGCGATCCGCGCCCGTGGACGATGCGCATGGAGCTCTCCTCGCGGATCGGCGCCTGGGCCGAGGCGCGCCACTGTGCGGGACGGCTGCTCGAGCTCTCGCCGGGTGACCCGTCTCTCGAGGGCCGCTACCGGACGTTCAGCTCCCTGGCCGAGGGAGCGCCCTGCATCGATCAGGCGCTCCGTGAAGTGGAGCGCACAGGGCGGCTCGCGGACGACGAGCAGCAGCAACAGGAGACACGGCGCGAAACGCGCCAGCACGACGTTCGGCCGAAGCTGAAGGAGATGGCCGCAGAGGATGGCGTCAACGCCGTCGTCTACCTGCGCGGGAGCACGGCTCTCGTCCAGGGACTGCGCGGCGCGACAGCCGAACGCTCTGCGCGCGCCATACGGCGCATCGTCCGGACCGGCCGTTCCACGGCGCGCCGGCTCGGGCTCGGTCAGGTCTCGGCGGTCCAGCTGGAGGGCAGCTTCGGGAGCATCGCGGTCGTCACTGGAGAGACCGACGCCGGCGCCATGTGGTGCGCCGGAAAGATCTCGCGTGCGCGCGAACGGATGCTCATGAACCTGGCGGGGGTCGAAGCGGAGACCGGGGAGGTCGAGGCGTGATCGAGGTTCTCGAACCCTTGGCCCAGCTACCGGGCGTCCTGCTCGTTGCGCTGGTCTCTCACGACGGTGTGCCCGTCGCCGTTCCCGGCGCTCCGGCCAGCGGCAACGACGAGAACCTCGCCTTCGGCGACACGGAGGCGCTCGCGGCTCTGTCCGCCGGGTGGCTCAACGAGCTCTCCGAGAGCCTCGGACTCTTGTCGTGCGACTCACCCCGGCGGGTCGTGCTGCGCGCAGCGCGCGGCACCCTGCTGCTCCTCAGAACATCCGGCGCGGTACTGCTCGTCGTGCTCGAAGCCGGCCTCGGTCCCGACGAGCTCTGGCTCCCCATGGAGGGGAGCGTTGCACGCATTCAACGAATCCTGCGCGGCATGGGAGAGGCGTCCGCGGACGCCGGCCCCCCGAGCGCTTTGCCCCGCGAGCCCGAAACCCAAAGAACGAGCCTCAGTCTGGAGAGCGGGGGAGAAGAACCCTCAGGGAAGTGACATGGTCCAAATCAACTTCGCGCAGAAGCAGATCAACGCCAAGGTCGTTTACTACGGCCCGGGCATGTCCGGGAAGACCACCAACCTGGAGGTCATCCACCAGCGGGCGCCCGCTCCGAACCGCGGCGATCTGACGAGCATCAGTACCGACGGCGATCGGACGCTGTTCTTCGACTACATGCCGCTCGACCTCGGCACGGTGGCTGGAATGCGCACGTGCTTCCAGGTCTACACCGTCCCCGGTCAGGTCTACTACAACTCGACGCGGAAGCTCGTCCTCCAGGGTGTCGACGGAGTGATCTTCGTCGCCGACTCGTCGGAGAAGATGCGCGAGCAGAACATCGAGTCGTTGAAGAACCTCGAGGAGAACCTCGCCGAGTACGGGAAGAACATGTCCACCCTCCCGCTCGTGATCCAATACAACAAGCGGGACCTGCCCGACGCGATGTCGCTCGAGAAGCTCGCGGAGGACCTCAACGTCTTCGGCGTGCCCTCCTTCGAGGCGGTCGCGAACACCGGCCAGGGTGTGTTCCCGACCCTGAAGGCACTCGCCGCGGTCGTGCTCAAGAACCTCGCCCAGGAAACGGGCGGAAGTGGCCAGCGCGCGACGCCCACACCGGCGGCACCGGCCCACGAGACTCAGGCAGCTCCTGCTCCGGCGGCCGAGGCCACGTCTCCGCTACCGGCCGCGCCGCAACAGGTCGCACCGGCGCCGGCTCAGATGGCTCCGGTCGACAACGGCGGCCCCGTGTCGGTACCGCTGTCGGAGACCGGGATCCGGCCGCGCGCCGGCGCCATGGCCCAGGGAGTGCCCGCGGCCCCGGCACACCAGGCCCAGCCGCTCGACATTGCACCGGCTCCCTTCGCGCACAGTCCCGCCGGCGCATCGGCTGCCGGCGCTCAGCCGGCTCATGCCCCGGTCGCGACCGCAGCACCGGCCCATCGCCCGAAGGCCACGACTGCACCGGCCGGCGCAGCCCGGCCCCAGGCCGCGGCTCAGACGCGGCGCGTCCCGGCTCCGCAGCCCAAGTCGAAGAAGAACAACATGGTCTACACCGGCGCCTTCATCGTCCTCGCCACGGCCGTGGGAGCCGTCCTCGCGCGCGCGATCCTCTCCGTCCTCTGATCCCCCGAGCAGCCCCGTCATGTCCTACGACCAACAGCTTCGAGCCGAGCGCCTGGTCTTCTACGAGAAGGAGATCGAGGAGCTCAATTCCGAGCTCGACGCGTTTCTGGAGCTCTCGAAGGCGAAGAGCGCCGTTCTCATCGACCGCGAGGGCCACCTGGTCACGCGGCGCGGCGAGCCCATCCGGACCTCGCTCGATTCCGTCTCCGCCTTGATCGCGGGTTCGTTCGCGGCCACCCGCGAGATGGCCCGCTTGATGGGGGAGGAGGAGTTCTCCGTACTCCATCATCAGG
>JAJDET010000036.1 GCA_029259655.1 Planctomycetota bacterium | reverse complement strand
GGAAGTCAGGTTGCGGACCTGACCTTCGATGATGGTGCCGACGGGATAGTTCTGCGCGGCGAGGTCCCAGGGGTTCGTCTCGGCCTGCTTCATGCCGAGCGAGATCTCCTGCTTCTCCATGTCGATCTCGAGCACGACGACCTCGACCTTGTCGCCCGGCTTGACGAGCTCCGAGGGGTGGTTCACGCGGCGCGTCCAGGACATCTCCGAGATGTGGACGAGCCCCTCGATTCCCTCCTCCAGGCGCACGAACGCGCCGTAGGACATGATGTTGACGACCTCGCCGACCTTCTTGGCATTGACCGGGTAGCGGTCCCCGATGCCGTCCCAGGGCGACGGGTTCTTCTGCTTGAGGCCCAGGGCGATGCGCTCGCGCTCGCGATCGACGCGCAGCACCATGACCTCGAGCTCCATCTCCATCTCGACCATCTGCGAGGGGTGCTGGATGCGGCCCCAGGACATGTCCGTGATGTGGAGCAGACCGTCGATGCCGCCCAGGTCCACGAACACCCCGAAGTCGGCGATGTTCTTGACCGTGCCCATCCGGACCTGACCCTCCTCGATCTCCTCGAGCAGGTGCGCTTTCTGCTTGGCGCGCTCTTCCTCGAGCAGCTTGCGCCGCGAGACGACGATGTTCATCCGCTCCGGGTCGATCTTGATGATCTGCGCGCGGATCGCCTCGCCGACGAAGTCGGAGATGTCGTGGGTGCGGCGCAGGTTGACCTGACTCGCCGGAAGGAAGACGTTCACGCCCTCCACGTCGACCAGGAGGCCGCCCTTGATCTTGCGCTGCACCACGCCCTGGACCTCGTCGCCCTCGTTGTAGAGCGTCGAGACGCGATCCCATGCCCGCAGCCGGTCCGCCCGACGCTTGCTCAGGTTCGCCGTGTCGTGCTCGTCGAGGCCGGCGTAGTAGACCTCGTAGACCTGGCCCGTCTGGGGCAGCTCGTTCCCGAACTCGACGATCGGGATGGAGCCTTCGGACTTGCCGCCGATGTCCATCACGACCTGACCGGTGCGCTCGTCGACGGAGTCGACGGTCGCCTTCACGATCGTGCCCGGCTGGATGTCCTTGACCGAGTCGACGAGCTTCGTCTCCAGCTCGACGTTGTCCATGCCTTCGAGCGCCTCTTCGATGCGCGCGTCGAGGATGGCGGGGTCGAGCTCGAACTGTTTGATTCGCCTAGAGGCGAGTGCCATGGGGGTTCTCTCAGGGGTTATGAAGGGACGAAAGGGAGCGTAGAACAAACAACGGGACAGCCCGGGCGGCGGCCATCGCAGGGCCTCCGAGCCCGGAATCAGGGTCTCGTGGACCCAGAGTCGTAGCGTCCGTCCCCCACCATGTCGAGCACGGCCCGCTCGACTTCTTCCTGGGCCTCCGGAGAGGCCGAGTCGATGGGCTCGCCGAACTCCAGTGAGATCCGTTTGGGGCGCGGGAAGGCGGCTCCGCGCGGGTAGGCCTGGTAGGCGCCCCGGATGGCCACCGGGACGATGGGAACGCCCGCCTTGCGGGCCACGAGGAGCGCACCCCGCCGGAACTCCCCGACCTCCCCGTCGAGGGTCCGGGTGCCTTCGGGGAAGACGGCCAGGACGTCGCCCGCCTCGAGGTGCTCCGCCATCTCCCGCAGCGCAGCCCGATCGGCAGTCCCGCGCCGCACGAGCACGGCACCGCAGGTCCCCATCAGCCAGGCCATGAAGCGCGAACGCGCCAGGCTGTCGCGCGCCACGAAGCAGACGTGCCTGTCCGTGGACTGGGCCACGAAGGGGATGTCGAGGAACGACTGGTGATTGCAGGCCAGGACGACTCCGCCCGTTCTCGGCAGGCGATCCGCTCTCTCGATCCGGCGCCGAAAGTAGAGCCGGAAGAACACGTCGCAGATCCCCCGCGCGATCCGGTACCCGAGCGTCTTTTCGATCAGCACGGTGGTCTCGCCCATGGAACCCGGACTCAGGCCTCGGAACTCCGGATCACTTCGAGGATCTCCTCCACGACCTCGCCCACCGCTTTCCCCTCGGAATCGAGGACGACCGCGTCGGGAGCCTGGCGCAGCGGAGCGTGAGCGCGCGTCGTGTCCAGACGGTCGCGCCGCTCCATGTCGCGCTGGATCACCTCGAGGTCCTCGCGCCGTTCCTGGAGCGCACGCCGGCGAGCTCGCTCCCGCGCGCTGGCGACGAGGAAGAACTTGTGGTCCGCCTCGGGGAACACGACCGTCGTCGTGTCGCGTCCCTCGACCACGATTCCGCGCTGGTCCTTCGCGATCGCACGCTGGCGTGCCACGACGGCGTCGCGGACACCTGGATGTGCGGAGACGGTCGAGACCGTGCGGGTCACGGTCTCGCTCCGGATGTCCGGTTCTCCGGCCCGGCCGTCGATGGCGATCGCTCCCGATTCGTCGAACTCGAGCAGGAGGTCCCTCGCCACGCTCTCGCAGGCGCCGGGGTCGAGGGGGTCGAGGCCGCGCTGCAACACGATCAGGGTCACGGAGCGGTACATCGCACCCGTGTCGAGGAAGCGGAGCGAGAGCTCGCTCGCGACGGCGCGCGCAACCGTGCTCTTGCCCGCACCCGCAGGACCGTCGATGGCGATGATCACTCTTCTCTTCTCCTCGCGCGGTCCGAGATCATAGGCACCCGTGCACCGCGAATGCGACCGGTCACGCGCGTTCGGGAGTCTCCGCGAGCGACCGCACGGAGCCCTCGCCGTCGATGACCAGGGTGTCCTTGGCCCCCCCGAACGCGTCGACCACGAGCCAGCGGACACCCCCGGCGAGCGTCTGCTCGCGGTAGCGGTGCGCGTGGCCGCAGACGACGGTCGAGCACGCGTGGGCCCGGGCGAGCGCGAGGCAGGCCTCGGGCTGTTGCTCCATCTTCGCCGAGGGCTTCCGGTCCACGGCTCGGGCCGAGGCCTTCCGCAACCTCCGCGCAGCACAGCGGGACACCGCCCCGGGGAGACGCGGCGCGATCGTCCGCACCGGAGCGGATCGAAGGGTCCTGCGCAGCACCTGATAGGACCGGTCGAGGGTGCACAGCTCGTCCCCGTGGATGACGAGCACCCGTCCACCCGCGGTGAGGCCCACGAACCCGTGCGGGAGCACCCGCGCCCCCGCGCGCTCCTCGAAGCGCCGATCGAGGAGGAAGTCGCGGTTCCCGGGAACCACGAGCACGGCCGCACCCGAGGTCGCGAGCTCTCGCAGCGCCTCGAGGACCTGCGCCGACTCCTCGAGCTGCGCGGGCCCGATCCAGTACTCGAACAGGTCGCCGAGGATCACGACGCCCGGCGCGCCCGCCGCCGACGCGTCCGCCAGCCACTCGAGGAACCGCCCGGTACCCTCGCCCCCCATGGGATCGAGGTGCAGATCCCCCAGGAACCGCGTTCCCTGGGCGAGCTCGAGCTCCGGGAGCTTCACTCGCCCGGCTCTCCGATGTCCAGGTCGCGCAGTTTCTCCCACAGGACCTTGCGGGAGATCCCGAGGAGCTCGGCGGTCTGCGTCCGGTGCCCCCCCGTCGACTCGAGCGCCCGGCGGATGTGTGCCGCCTCCAGGGTTCGCAGGACCTCGCGCAGCGGGCGGACCTCGTCGGCGACCTCGGTCGCGCCGCGCCAGCGCGGATCGAGGGGCAGGAGGTCCTCGCGGGAGAGCTCCTCGCGGTCCCCGGCCAGCGCGATGGCACGCTGCACGGCGTTCTCGAGCTCACGCACGTTGCCCGGCCACGGGTAGCGCTCCATCGCCGCCAGCGTGGACTCCGAAACCCGATAGGTCCGCCCGGATCCGTGCCTCTCGACCAGATGCCGAACGAGCATCGGCACGTCGCCCTGTCGCTCCCGCAACGGCGGCAGTCGGAGCGGGACGACGTTGATGCGGTAGAAGAGGTCCTCGCGAAAGGAACCCTCTCGCACGCGCTCGCGCAGCGAGGCCTTGGTCGCCGCCACGACGCGAATGTCCACCGGGCGCGTCTCCTCGCCGCCCACGCGCTCGTAGGTCCGCTCCTGCAGCACGCGCAGGAGCTTCACCTGGACCGGTGTCGGCAGGTCGTCGATGTCGTCGAGGAAGAGCGTTCCCCCGTCCGCGAGCTCGAAACGCCCGCGTTTCTGCTTGTGGGCGTCCGTGAACGCACCGCGTTCGTGACCGAAGAGCTCGGACTCCAGCAGGCTCTCCGGGAGCGCGGCGCAGGAGATCGCGACGAAGGGCTTCTCGCTGCGTTCGCTCTGGCGGTGCAGTGCATTCGCGACGCGCTCCTTGCCCGTCCCGCTCTCCCCCTCGATCAGGATGGTGGCGTCGCTCCGGGCGACGGTCCCGATCCGATCGAACACCTCGACCATCGCGGGGGATGAGCCCACGAGGTCCTCGAAACCGTCGAGGCTCGCCAGACGCTCGCGGAGCGCGAGGTTCTCCGCCTCGAGCACGCGCATGCGCGTCGCGCCCTTCACCATCCCCACCAGCGCCTCGTTGCGGAACGGCTTCTGGAGGTAGTTCGTCGCGCCGAGCCGCATCGCCTCCACGGCCTGGTCCACGGTCGCGTAGCCGGTCATGACGATGACCGGCCTCCCGGGTTCGAGCTCGACCGCGCGCTCGAGGATGACCATCCCGCCGGCGCCCGGCATGCGAATGTCGGTCAGGACCACGTCCGGCGACTCCCGCTCCAGGAGCTCCAGCGCGGAGTCCGTGTCCGCCGCGTGCAGGACCGAGAAGCCCGCCTCTTCGAGCGCGTCGCGCAGGGTGACGACGATCGTCACCTCGTCCTCGGCGAGCAGAACCTTCACGACGGGTCTCCCGGTCCGGGGATCACTGCTCGACCTTGCCGAGCTCCCTGGACACGTGTCGGTTCCCCCCCGACGATCCGGCCTCGTTGAGTGCCGCCTCGGCGCAGTCGACGAGCTGGTCGAAGAAGAGTGCGTTGCCGTTCTTGAAGCAGGCGCTGCCGATCGTGACCGAGACCTGGAGCGTGCGACCGTCCACGTCGAAGGTCAGCGTTCGGACCCGCTCGATCAGGCGCTGGGCGGCGGACTTCCCCCCGGGATCGTCGGTGTGTGGCATCACGGCCATGAGGCGATCGTCGACCTGCCGCCCGAGGTAGTCACAGGTGCGCGTCTCCTGCTGCAGGACTCCGACGACGTCTTCCAGTACGGCCTCCTTGAGGTCGTAGCCGTAGAGGTCTCGCAGGTAACCGAGGCGGTCGACCTCGATCATCAGGCAGGTCACGGCGTATCCGTAGCGCTGGGCACGACCGAACTCGACCCGCATCAGGTGGCGGATCTGGGTCAGGGAAAAGAGGCTGCCACCGGCCTCGGAAGAAAGGATCTCGGACATCGCGGCGGAGGTGAGGGTCCTCCAGGACCTGGAAGCTACCAAAAGGGAGGTGCCACAGAGGCGACCGCCCTCGGATCAGTCGAACGCTCCGAGCATGCCATCCAAGAAGGCGTCGAACTCCACGCCGCGCAGGCGGAGGACGAGCGCCGCGATCAGGAAGATGCCTCCCCACACGAGGAGCAGGTAGCCCTGAGACAGGAGCATCGCGGCCGCGGTCTTCGTGCGGCGACGGGTCGCTCGCCCGTGCAGGGTCGGCGCCATGACCAGGTCGCGCATCAGGCTCGCCGTCCTGCGTTCGACCCGTTCCTCCGCTCCGGTCGACACCGGAGATCCGAGCACCTCCCGCGCGCAGGCATCCGGATCGAACTCTCCCCTGCGCACGGTCTCCTGCCAGTGCTGCGCCTCGTCCGCGCTCACCAGACCCTGCTCCACGAGGATCCCTGCGCGAACCCGCTGCCAGGGATCACTCCGGATGGAGACTTCCCGGAGCGTCGCCTCGGAGCCTCGAGCTTCCTTCGATTCCTGTCGCGTCATGGGTCGTCTCGGTGTCCCGGGCGGGCCGCCGTCGACGGCTCCCGCGTCGAGCGTAGTCGCCTACCCCGCCTACCACTATGCTCGATTGGATGTCCGGTCTCCCGCTCGTTGCACTCTTCCTGGTCACCCCGGCCCCTCTCGTCGACGGCTGGAGCGAGCTCCCCGTTCCGTCGATCGCCGAGCCTTCGCCTGCGGAGCTCTGGACCGAGACGGAGCTTCCTCTGGGCAGCCGCATCGGGCTCGACGACGCACGGCCCGCGACCCGCGGTCCGGAGCGTGCGTTCCGCATGCCGCTCGCCAGTCTCATGGAGCTGCTCGAGGTCGACTCCCGCCGTGCCGGGGACGAGCTGCGCTGCCTGCGCATCGCACCCCCGCTCCTGGTTCGCGGCTCCGACGCCGCGATCGCCCGCGCCCGAACCGTGGTCGCCGATCTCGACCGCGTCGGCCGCGCTCAGCGCATCAGGATCCGGGTCGAGCTCGCGGCGTCGGGCTCCAGCGACGCGATCTTCCGGCGCTCCGCAGAGCTGCGCTCGGGCGAGCCGCTCCGCGTCGGTGCCCGTGAGTCGCAGACCTTCCTGGCGGACTTCGACGTGGACGTCGCTACCGGAACAGGTACCGCGGATCCGCGCATGGGAGAGGTCGTGTCCGGTCCTGTGGCCGAGCTCCGCGCGTGGAGGTCTCCCGTGTCGGGTGCCGTGTTCGTCTCGGGCTCACTGGACATTGCCGAGCTCGCAGCGCTCGACGTCGTCGATACGGGATCTCCCGAGCTCGGGCGGCTGCAGCGGCCCCGCGTGACGGGCACGCGGGTGCACTTCTCCGGTCTCCTCCCGGCCGGCGGTGAGCTCTCCGTCGAGATCCGCGGCGCACCCCTCTCGTTGCCCGACTGGAACCTCGTGATCCAGGCCGACGTGCTCGCCGAGAAACCCTCGGAATGGCGCGTGCTCGACCTCGCGTGGCTCTCCAGCGACGTGGCCGAGCTCTTCATGCCCGCGCCTGGCGCCGGGCTGCGCACGCCGGTCGCGCAAGGCCTGCGCGAGGGCAGGCTGGAACCACTCACCAGCTCCATCGTCTGGACCGAGCTCGAGGCAGCACTCCCCCAGCGCTCGGCGGATCGTCCCCCGTTCGTCGTCGCTCCCGGGATCTTCGCCGCCCCCGCCGACGCGGAGCAGGTCTGGGCCGAGCTCGAGCTCCTGATCGGCGCCGCGTCACGAGCCCGCTCGACGACGCGCAGAGTCACGCTCCAGAGAGGCGACTTCCGCGTCGTCTTCCCGACTGCGATCGGCATCCCGTTCGCCGTCCAGGTCGGGGAGGAGCGCACCGTTCTCTCCGACTACGACATCGACCTCGCCCCCGAGTACTGGATGGCGCAGCCCGAGGTGGAGCGCGCCTTCGACGGGTTGCTCGTACAAGGGCGGATGGGCAGCGGGGAGCTCTCGGCCACGTGGTGGAGCTCGACCAGCGCGGAGTCCGACGTCCTCTCCCGAAACGACACGCTGCACGGCCGCCTGGAGACCACGCGCCGCACGCTCGAGAGCGGGAGCATCCGCGCGACTCCGGGTGCGACACGCGCGGCCGGCCCCTTCACGCTCGAGCTCGGGAGCGAGGGGCACCAATGAGGCTCGGTCTCCATCAGAGCGCGCGTCTGGAGCAGCGGCTCGTCCAGTCGCCGCAGATGATCCAGGCGATGCAGATCCTGCAGCTGTCCGCCCTCGACCTCGAGGAGCGCATCGAGCAGGAGCTCGTCGAGAACCCCTTCCTCGAGGTGACCGAGCCCGAGCGCGACGAGGAGACGCCGAACGAGGAAGGTGCAACGGAGGAAGACCGCGCCCTGGAGGGAATGGTCGAGGAGCTCGAGCGCTACGAGCGCGACTTCGGGGACGGTCGCGCGCGGACTCCCAACCGCGAGGAGAGCGACCGGAAGCTCGAGGCGATGCAGAACACCGCTGCGCCCTTCCGGAGCGCGGCCGACGACCTCATCGGGGAGCTGGCGATCCTCGACCTCGACGACCGCCAGCGCGAGCTGACCGAGTTCCTCATCTACTCCTTCGACGATCACGGATACCTGTCCGAACCGCTCGAGGAGCTCGCGCTCGAGTGCGATGCCACACCCGTCGAGCTCTTCGACGCGCTGGAGACCCTGCGCAAGGTCTCTCACCCCGCCTTGGGGGCACGCGACCTCGCGGACTGCCTCTATCTCCAGCTCGAGGTGCACGGCCTCGGAGACCGCCTCGAGGGGACGATCGTCCGCGATCACCTCGACGACCTGATCACGAACCGGCTCCCGCGGATCGTTCGCTCGACCGGCAGTGACATGGACGACGTCAAGGACGCGATCGAGACCATCCGCTCGCTCGATCCATATCCCGCGCATGCGTTCGGGGACTCGCCCGTCTCGGCCATCCAGCCCGACGTCGTCGTGGACCTGGTCGACGGCGAGTACGAGATCCGCCTGACACGCGGACGGGCGCCGGAGCTGCACGTCAGCGGCAACTACCGCAAGCTGCTCGAGGGCACGAAGCGCGGAGACGCGGTGCAGAAGTGGGTCAAGCGCCGGCTCGAGAACGCCCGCTGGTTCATCGACGCCGTCCACCAGCGCCAGAACACGTTGCACCGGATCGCGGAGGAGATCTTCCGCTACCAGCGAGCGTTCCTCGACAAGGGCATCTCGGCCCTGGAGCCCCTGCGCATGCAGGAGGTCGCGGACCGAGCGGGCGTGCACATCTCCACGGTCAGCCGGG
Source organism: Planctomycetota bacterium (assembly GCA_029259655.1). Classification (GTDB taxonomy): domain Bacteria; phylum Planctomycetota; class UBA1135; order UBA1135; genus OFTM220. The sequence continues at coordinate 10,325 of JAJDET010000036.1, read as the reverse complement.
CCGTGGCCGGCAAGTTCGCGCAGACGCCTCAAGGGATCCACCCGCTCAAGTTCTTCTTCACCAGCGGCACGAAGGTGGAGTCGGGCGGTGTGGCGAGCCAGACGAGCGTGAAACAGCGGATCGTCGAGCTGGTCGAGGAAGAGGACGCGCAAGACCCGATGTCCGACGATCAGCTCGCCGGCGCGCTGCACGAGAAGCACGGGATCAAGATCGCGCGACGAACGGTGACGAAGTACCGGAAGGTGCTGGGTATCCCGTCGTCGAGCCAGCGGAAGCAGTTCTAGCGGCCCGCGGCCGCCAGAACGCCGGACACGGACTCGGGCGCGTTGTGTACGCGTGCTATCCTCCCCCGCCAACGGAGGGCACGACCGATGGGAGTTCGAGCGACCGAGCTGCGCAAGGGAACGGTGATCGAGAAGGACGGCGACCTGCTCCTGATCACGGAGTACATCCACAAGACGCCGGGAAACCTGCGGGCGATCATCCAGATCAAGACCAAGAGCCTGAAGACGGGCCAGGCCGGCAACATGCGGCTCGGTTCGGGAGATGTCCTCGAGGTGGCGTTCCTCGACAAGACGAAGGCCGAGTACCTCTACCGGGAGACGAACGGCGACTACGTCTTCATGGACTCGGAGACGTACGACCAGTTCACGCTGACCGCGGACCTCGTGGGTGACCAGATGGGCTACGTCCGTGAGAACGAGACGATCGAGGTGACCTTCCACGACCGGACCCCGATCGGCGTCGTGATCCCGACCTCGGTCGTCCTGGAGGTCACGGAGGCCGAAGCGGCCGTCAAGGGCAACTCGGCCACGAACGTGAAGAAGGATGCGGTGCTGGAGACCGGACTGGGCATCAAGGTCCCCCTGCACGTCTCCGTGGGCGACAAGATCAAGGTCAACACGGACACGGGCGACTTCCAGGGCCGGGTCAAGGCCGAGTGACTCGCGCGAGACCGACGACCTTCACTCGCGCAGGTACACGAACACCGACAGGTCGCGCGACTCCACCACCAGCGGGAACATCGTCACCAGGCGGCAGTCCTCCGCGAGGATCCGCCGCATCGCGTCCCGGTCCCGGTCCTTCCAGTCCAGGAGCTGCTCGTGGTTCACGACGAACCACGTCCGGCGCCCGAAACGCGCCCACTGCTCCGGCACCCTGGCACGCCAGGAGTCGAGGTAGGTGACGTGGAGCTGGTCGCGGAGGTCGGTCTCGGACGGCGTGAAGTAGTACTCGCCCACGGGCGCATCCATCCCGAGCACCAGGTCGTCGGGGCGCCGGTTCTCGTAGACGTGGCGGTACGCAGCGCGCCAGTCGGGCCGCTCGCCGCCGCGCGCGGTGAAGTAGAGTCCGACGACCGTGAGCGCGGGCAACGCAAGGATCGCCGCGTAGCTCCAGAGGAAGGTCGTCCCGCGCTCGCGGAGGGGCAGGGCCGCCAGGAGCGTGATCCAGGGCAGGAGGACGAACACGTACTGTGCGGTCACGCGTCCGCTCACCGAGGCGACGGTGGCCTCCAGCAACACGGCGACGACGGTCGCCAAGCACAGGAGCTCGAAGGGACGGCGTCCGCGAATCGCGCTCAGCGCACCGAGGCCGGCGCCGGCTCCGAGGAGCGGCGTCACGTAGAACCCGGTGGTGAGGATCAGGTGCAAGGGCGTGCCGATTCCCTTGACGACCGTCCAGACGTACCAGGCGTCGTAGAGAGTCCGGGCTCCGAGGGCCGCCCCCATCAGCACCGTCACGATCAGGACGCGACCGACCCAGCCCTTCGGTCCGGCGAGCCGCGCCCCGTCCCTCTTCAACAGGAAGGGAACGGCCACGAGCGGCGCCACGAGAAAGGAGGCGGAGAGGTGCGCGAGCGCTGCGGTCCCGAGCGCCGCCAGACCCGAGACGAGTCGCACGGTTGAGCCGGCCCAGATCCCCCGCAGGACGAGCCCGGCTCCGACGAGCGAGATCAACTGGGCCAGCGTGTAGAAGCGCGCGGTCTGCGACCAGTACACGTGCCAGGTGGAGACGGACAGGAGGAGCGCCGCAAAGCTCGCGACACGCCGCCCCGCAAGGGGTGCGAAGGCCCAGTACGTCGCCGCGATGGACAGCCAGCCGAACAGCGCCGAGGGCAGGCGCAGCTCCAGCTCGTTCGGCCGTCCTTCTAGGAGCCCGAACCACCCCCCGTGGAGCAGGTAGCCCAGGGGGTTCTTCAGCTTGAAGACCTCGCCGTGCAGGCTGTCCGCCAGGGTCAGCACCTCGTCCAGCCAGAGGCTCCAGGTCCCGAGCCGCACGAAGCGGAGGAGCCCCAGGAGGAGGGCCGCCGTCAGGAAGAGGCGAGCGATCGGATCCGCGCCGCGGCCAGCTCCTGTCGTCCCGGCGTCCTTCTGCGCGGTCACGACGCGGAGTCTTTCGGAGGCGAGTCGACGGGGCAACAGCCTGGGGCCGGTTCTCGCCGAAAAAGGGCCCTCGGTCGGGGCGCCCGGATCGTACGGCCCGTCGGCCGCCCGGGCGGGCGGTTGCCCGGTACCCTTCCGCAGACGAGAATCGCCATCGGCATGATCCAGAAGCTCTCGCCGCTCCTGATCCTCGTGTTCGCGTGCTCCTGCATCATGAACACGTCGAGTCCCGGGGTACTCCTGGCCACCCGGCCGCCGGGTGCCCGAGTGCTCCTGAACGGACAGGACAGCGGCTTCGCGACCCCCTGCACTCTCGACCTCGACGGCGACACGGAGGTCACCTTCCAGCTCGAGGGATACCAGGACGCACGGCGACAGCTTCTCGCAGATCGCGTCTGGCACCGGGTGCGCTGGAAGGACGGTGACATTGGCCCGCAGACCTGGCGCTTCCCGCTCTTCCTCACCTTCGGCGGCCTCTTCTTCCCGTGGCGCTACGAGACCAACCTCTTCCCGGAGCGTGTCTACGTCCCGCTCGAGGTCTCGACCGGCGAGTGACATGGAGCACACTTCGCGGCCGGCGGTCTTCCTCGATCGCGACGGCACGCTGAACGTCGACGTCGACTTCCTCGACGACCCTGCGGAGCTCGTCTTGATCGACGGCGCGGCGGAGGCCGTCCTTGCTCTGAACGAGGCCGGGTTCGTCGTCGCTGTCGTCACGAACCAGAGCGGGATCGCGCGAGGCTACCTCGACGAGGCGCGCCTCGCTGAGATCCACGGCCGCCTGGAAGCGGAGCTCGGCGCGGCCGGCGCGCACCTGGACGGGATCTTCTACTGCCCGCACCACCCGACCGAGGGAGCGCCGCCCTACCGCCGACCCTGCGAGTGCCGCAAGCCCGCGCCCGGGCTGCTGCGAGCCGCGACCGAGGAGCTCGACCTCGACCTCTCGCGGAGCTTCGTCATCGGCGACTCGCCGCGCGACATCGAGGCCGGGGCGGCGCTGGGCGTCCCGGGCTACCTGGTCGGAGACTCCGCTCGGCAGCTCCCTCCGGGCGCGACGGCGATACGCGTCGCCGACCTGGCGACCGCGGTGGAGCACCTCCTGCGCGAGGTCCGTCAGGGCAAGTAGCGCGACAGCGGGCCCGACGTCGCGCGCACGAGCCACAGGGGCATCTTCTTCCAGGCTCGCTGCAGCACGCGTGTTCGCGGGTTCGAGGGTGTGAACGAAGGCACCTGCCGCGCTGTCACCAGGTGGTAGCAGTAGTGCAGCGGCTGGGGCTCGAACCCCTGGTGGACCTTGAACCGGAAGGCGCCCGAGTCCGCGCGGCTGCGCCCGAAGTCGAAGCGACGGAAGCCCTGCTCCACCGCCCACTCCTGGAGCGCCATGTACATGAAGTTGCTGGCCGAGACGCTGCGGTCGGCGCCCGGCAAGGTGCCCGAGTAGTAGGCGACCAGTGTGTCCCTGTGGACGAACGACATGACGGCAGCCACCGGCTGCCGCTCCTGAAGCACGAGGTGGACCTGGGCATCGGGTCGGAACTCGCGCACGAGGTGCTCGAACATCCGCGGCGGGAGAGCGGGTGAACCGAGCCCGTGTTTGTTGAGGAGGAACATCCGGTACAGGTCTTCCACGTACCAGGTCCCCCGCGTGAGCTCGAGCCCGTGCTTGTTGCGCGCCTTGCGCGCCTCCGCACGGGCCTTCTTGGGCATCTTCGCGAGGACCTCCTCCGGCGTGTCGGGCAAGTCGCAAACGAAGGTGGAGTACAGCGAGCTCACGGGGAGGTCGAGGCCGGCATCCTCGCGATAGCGCAGTTCGAGGAGAGCGAAGCGCTCGCGCTCCGCCAGCGCGATGGCGTGGTCCAGGAGCAGCCGCTCGACTTCCGGCGAGCTCCCGAGCGGCCCTCCGTACACGCCGTACGGGACGGAGATCAGGCTCTTGCCGCCGAAGAAGCCGGGCGCCTCCATGAGAGGCAGCACGCCCACGATCTCGTCGTTCGCCCACGCGATCATCTCTTGCGAGCGATTCCCGAAGACCGTCTGGACCACCCGCCTCCAGCCGGCGCGGTGGAAGAAGGTGCTCCTCGGGTGAGCGAGCACGAACGCATCACGAGCATCGTCTTGCGACGGATCCCCGGGCCGGATTTCGACCTCGGCGGTGCTCATTCGTAGATGCGCTCGATCCGGTACTCCTTCAGGTTGCGCGCCTGCGAGAAGATGATGATCTCGCCGACGAGCCCGAACCCGATGATCTGAACGCCGAGGACGATCAGCATCATCCCTCCCAGGAGGAGCGGGCGATTCGCGAGGCCCTGTTCGTAGAACATCCTCTCGATCGCCAGGTAGGCCGTGATCCCGAAGCCCGCCGTGGCGAACAGGGCACCCACCGGACCGAAGAAGCGAAGCGGCATGAGTGTGAACTTCGTCAGGAACATGACCGCGAACACGTCCAGGGCGCGGCGCATGTAGACCCCGAGGCCAAACCAACCCGCCTTGCCCCATTCCTTCAGGTGTCGGACGCGCACCTCGACGACCTGGTACCCCTGCCGGAACGCGATCACGGGCAGGAAGCGGTACATGTCCCCGTAGACGGCGACGTCTTCCAGGACCTCCCGCCGGATCGCGCGGAAGTAGCAGTTCACGTCGTGGAACTCCATGCGGATGATCTGACGGATCACCCAGTTGAAGGCAGCGGACTGGATCCGGTTCAGGAGAGGATCGACGCGCGGGTGCCGCCAGGGCGTCACGAAGTCCGCGCCCTCGTCCAGAGCCGCGAGCATCGGAGAGAGCTCGAGCGGGTCCACCTGCACGTACTGCGGCGACGTGACGATGTATCTCCCGACCGCACGCTCGAAGGCGGCCGAGAGGCAGATCGACTCGCCGAACGAGTTCTTGAACAGGATCGTCTTGATCCTGTACCCGCGCTCGCGCAGCGCCGATGCCTTCTTCAGCGCCGGGCCGGCCGAGCCGTCGAACACGAAGATGATCTCCCAGCTCCGGCCCTCGCGGTCGAGCTCGGCGCCCAGGGCTTCGACGACCTCGTCGATCTCCGCGTCCTCGCTCTGCACGGGGACGATCAGGGTCACGTCGAGGGAACCGACGCCGTCGGAACCCTCGACCTCGTCGGGGGCGTCCGACTCGATCGCGTACGGAGCTTCGCGGGTCGTGTAGGCCATCAGTGCAGCTCGTTCAGGATGCGGTCGAGGATACCCCTTCGGTGCATCCCGCTGGCCTTCACGGCCAGTTCCGCGAGGAGGCCCAGGAGCCCGAAGTAGACCACGAGCGTCATCAACATGAGGATCACGGACACGACCACGAGTTGCCACTCCCCGCCCGGGGCATCCACCGAGGTCCCGCTCAGGCTGGCGAGCCCCGCGCTGGCAAACAGGACGCTGACGGTGAGGAACCCGAAGGACAGGAGGCCGAAGTACTGGAGCGGTCGCTGCGAGAACTGGGATATCAGCTTGACGGTCAAGAGGTCCAGGAGAACGCGCGTCGCACGTCCCAGCCCGTACTTGCTCTTGCCGTACAGCCGGGGTCGGTGATTGACGACGACCTCGCTGACCCGCGCCCCGGAGCCCGAAGACATGAAGGGCAGGAACCGGTGGTGGTCGGCGTAGATCGGCATGTTCTTGATGAGCTCGCGCCGGTAGGCCTTCAGCGTGCATCCGGTGTCGTGGATCAGGATCCCGCTGACCAGGGCTGTGAGGCGATTCGCGATCACCGACGGGAGGCGGCGCAGCACGAAGCCGTCGTGCCGCTGCTTGCGCCACCCTGCGACGAGGTCGTGGCCCCTGGCGAGCTCCGCGATCAGCCTGGGAATGTCGGCGGGGTCGTTCTGGAGGTCTCCGTCGAGGGTGACCACGGCACCGCCGCGGGAGACGTCGAAGCCCGCCGCCATGGCGGCGGTCTGACCGTAGTTGCGACGGAACTTGACGATGCGGACGTTGCGGCAGCGCTCGCGCAGCTCGAGCAAGACGCCGAGGCTCGCGTCCGACGAACAGTCGTCGACGTAGATCACCTCCCAGCCGACGCCGAGTGACTCCACGGCCGCGCGGATCTCCCGCTGGAGCTGGGGAAGGCTCTCCTCCTCGTTGTAAACGGGGACGATGACGGAGATGTCGACAGGATCGGGCATGGAGAGGGCGCGGCGCCCCTTGTCAGGGTAGACACTCCGCATAGGATTCGGGACCGCGCGTCCGTCGCGGTGTCCGTGCAGGAGGGCCGGTGGTCAACATAGTCTTGGGTCCGGGGAAGCGCCTGGAGGTCGTCGGCGCCGCACTGCGCGGCCTCGAGCCCCTCGGCTCCACCCGTGACCGGAAGGATCGTGCCGGCGGGCACGCCGGGAGTGCCCGGGCCTCTCTCGTGGTCGGGCTGCGCGACCTGACCGAGCTCTCGGACCCCCCCCACGCCGAAGGCAGGCTCGTGCTCGACGCGGACGAGCTCCTGAGCGACGAGATCGACCTGGCGGCGCGATTCCTGAAGCGCCATCCCCGCTGGCATCTGGCTCTGCTCGGCGCCGACCGGTGCTCGACGGCAGCTCAGAGCCTGCTCGGAGGCGGGCGCGTGGCCTGGCTCGAGTGGCCGCCGGACCTCGAGTGCATCCGCGCGCTCCTCGATCCCCTCCCCCCATCGGCGGGCGAGTCGGGCGATCCGGTCGACTTCGACCTCCACTTGCTGGTCGAGGAGCTCCTCGTCGACCGGGTGCTCGCCGGAGACACCCGCCACCGCTTTTCTTCCCGCGGGGACCTGCGCCTCCGCGCGGCCCGGTCCGAGCTGCGCGGCGGTCTGGCCCAGCTCCTGTGGATCGCGGCCCGCTGCGCCGGCGAGCGGGGCCTCCTCGAGCTGACGGCCGAGGGCCGAGCGGACTTCGTGCACCTGGCCATCGAGTTCCCGCCCGGCCCGCTCCCCTTGGAAGAAGGACGGCGCGCCCTGGCCCGGGACACCCTGGCCCGCTGCCTGTCTCCCGACGCCGCGCGCAGGAGCGCCCGAGCGGCCCGGGCCCTGCGCGGGCACGGAGCCCGGCTCCGAGCCGGCTCCACGCAGAACGGCTCCCTGAGGGTGGAGCTCGACCTACCCCGCCGCCCGGGAGGCTGACCCCGCCCCCGGTGGACCTACGGGGGCCTGCGGGCCAGAGGAGGCATTCGGCCCGCGTTTCAGTTGGGCCGGGCGGCGCGTCGAAAAATATGGACATGCGCGTCTCCGAACGCCCCCGCGTCCTGCTGGGCGACCCGGCCTTCCGGCCCGAGTCGAGCCTGGTCCGGACCCTCGCCGATCAGGGCTGCGACGTCGCGGTGGAGCTCGACCTGGCGCGCATCGCGGAGCGGCTGCGGGGCGAGGACTGGGACGTGCTCCTGTACGACCCGAACGGCAGCGAGAACCTCCTGGAGTCGGCGCTCCAGCGTCCCTCCCCGCCCTCGGTGATCCTGCTGGACGGGTTCGGGACCATCGACGAGGCCGTCGAGGCGATGCGGCGCGGGGCCTTCGACTACATCGCGAAGCCCGCCCCCGACGACCAGGTCCTGGTCTCGGTCCGCCGCGCACTCGACCAGCGCTCGCTCGTGGCCGAGAACCGGGAGCTACGGGAGAACCTCGGCGAGCGCTACGAGCTCAACAACCTGATCAGCCGTGACCCGCGCATGTTCCGCGTGTTCGAGACGATCCGCTCCGTGGCCGACACCCGGGCGAACGTGCTGATCGAGGGAGAGAGCGGCACCGGCAAGACCATGCTCGCGCGCGTGATCCACCTCAACTCCTCGCGCTCGAAGGAGCCCTTCGTGGTGGTCGACTGCGGGGCGATCCCACCCAGCCTGCTCGAGTCGGAGCTCTTCGGTCACGTCCGCGGCGCCTTCACGGGGGCCGTCAGGGACCGGACCGGCAAGTTCGAGGCGGCCGACGGCGGGACGGTCTTCCTGGACGAGATCGCCACGGCACCGTACGAGCTCCAGGTCAAGCTCCTGCGAGTCATCGAGAGCCGTCGCTTCGAGCGCGTCGGGGACACCACGACGCGGGAGGTCGACGTCCGGGTCGTCGCAGCCGGCAACCGGGTCCTGCTGGAAGAGGTCGCAGCCGGGAGGTTCCGCGAAGACCTCTACTACAGGCTCCACGTCGTCTCGATCGAGGTCCCGCCGCTGCGGGAGCGCCCGACCGACATCCCGATCCTGGCCGAGACCTTCCTGGCTCGGTTCCGTCAGGAGCACGAGCGAGAGATCCAGGGCTTCTCCCCCGAAGCCCTGCGAGGCATGCTCTCCCACACCTGGCCGGGCAACGTCCGCGAGCTGGAGAACCGGGTGGAGCGGGCCGTCCTGCTCTCGACCGGGACCGTCCTGGCCCCGGAGGACCTGGACCTCGAAGCCGGCGAGACCGACGCCCGGTCCGACCCGAACGGCGAGGTGCGCGTCGGCTCCCTCAAGAAGGCCCTCGAGGAGCCCGAGCGTCGCATCATCCTGCGCGCGCTGGAGCACAATGGGGGCAACCGGACCGAGACGGCCCGGGGGCTCGGGATCAACCGCACGACGCTCTTCAACAAAATGCGCAAGTACGCCCTCCTCGACTTTCCCACCCGGTCCTCCTGACACCCACGACATGCGTCCCGTATCCGGTCCCGGACCCGGCTCCCGGTGTGCCCTTGCGCCCCCGAAGTCGAGGTTTTCGAGCCTGTCGCCGTCCCGTGGTGCCCTCCGAGGCGTCAAAATGACCGGAGGGTCCGGGGGGCGGCGCGCGCCCGGACCGCATCTGGCATGAGCAAGCTCTTTCACCTGACGTTACCGGCCCTGGCGGTCGCGATGCTCTACGGGCTGTGGCTCGTCTACTCGCGCGCCCTGGAGCGGAGCCCGGAGGTGCTGATCGAGAGCATCGACGCCGAGCTCACTCGCAAGTCACCCGACGTCGCGAAGATCCTGCACGAGATCGACGTGGCCCTGAAGCTGGCCCAGGACGACCAGGACCGCGAGCAGGAGATCGCCGTCCTCCAGAAGCGCGCCTCACTCTTCAAGCAGTTCGAGCGCACGGACCAGGCCCTGTCCGACTACATGCTGCTGCTCGACGAGTACATTCCGGGCGACGTCATCACCATTCACGCGCTCGCGCGGCTCGAGGTCGAGCGCGGCGAGATCGAGACCGCTCTGGAGCGGGTGGACGCGCTGCTCGAGAAGGCCCCCACCTGGCCGGGCGCCCTCCAGACGCGCGGCGGAATCCTGCTGCAGATGGCCGACGAGATCCGCGCCGAAGGCGCGGAGGTTTGCCAGTCGGTCCTCGCCGACCTGGAAGCGACGCGCGCGATCGAGCTCACCGAGTCGATCATGCGGCGCGACGACCAGGACCTGCGTCGCGCGGCAATGATCGAAGAGGTCGATTCGCTCTTCCCGCTCTCCCGCGAAGCGGAGCGTCGTTTCTTCAACGGTCTCGTCCGGCGTGCGGGCGTCTTCTACGACAACGCTTTCGCGGACTACGCCCACTCGCTCGGGAAGACGGACCCCAGGGCGCTCGCCGTCCTGCTGAAGATGCTCTCCGATGCGGGGCGGACCTTCGATGCGGCGGACTTCGGGGTCGCCAACCTGCGCTGGTTCCTGTCCATGGACCACCAGTACTCGATCCAGCTGGTCGCGCGGACGCTTCACAAGGCCGGTCGCGACGACTTCGCCGTCAGGATCGTCAACGAGTACTCGGCGACCAAGCTGCACCCGTCCTTCCTCACGACGTGGATCGACATCGCCGCCGCGGAAGGGCGCTGGAGCGACGTGGTCGGAGCGGCGAAGAGGCTCAAGAACTCCATGTCGAGCCAGGAGGAGAAGGCCTACTCGTCCTTCTACCACGCCTACGCGCTCCACAATCAGGGTCGGCGCAAGGACGCCCTGCTTCCGGTCCAGGCCTATCTCGACCTCGCCGTGCGCCCGGAACCCATCCCGGAGGCCGACGAGATCGCGTACGGCATCCTGGGCGATTGCC
>JAJDET010000350.1 GCA_029259655.1 Planctomycetota bacterium | reverse complement strand
AGTCACTTTCCTCCACCCTTCCCCCAGAAAAGCGCCTGCGCCCGCAGCGATCTTGCGCGGGGAAGGGTGGAGGAAAGTGACTGACGCCGTACTGGACGCCGTACTGCGCGGTGATCACCGACGACGACGTCGGGCGATCGGAGCCGGAGTCGGGAGCGGAAGGCCCGTGTAGCTCACGAGCTCCAGGGTCTCCGGCGTTCCCGGCTTGGTCTCGAAGATGAATCCGATGCCCGGCGCGTAGAACTTGTGCTCGAGCGCGTCCGGCTCGGGCGGCAGGAAGTCGGCCGTCTGCACGCAGTGTCCGAAGGTGCCGAGACCGATCGTGACGCTCACGTCGTCGTCCAGCACGGTCGCGGCGTCCTCGGCCTCGCCCAGGAGCCACTCCTGGCGATAAGTGCGACCCACGTTCGCGCTCGGGTCACCGAGCATGACGATGCCGGGCTTCGCGCCATCGACGCCGGACAGCCACGAGCCCGCGATGTCGGCCACGAACCCGTCCTCGAAGTTGAACGAGATCTCGCCGAAGTACCAGACGTTGCCCAAGACGTCCTGCGCGTACCAGTCGATCGTGTCCTCGATGGGCTCGCCCTCGATCGTCACGACGTCGCGCACCGTCACGCACGTGACGCCGAGGATCTCCCGCGTCTCCGGGAGCACGGTGACGACGATGGTCTCCAGCTCGCCCTCTTCGGTGAGCGTCTCGTAGGTCCACTCCGCTCCGACCGGGAAGGGCAGGTAGGGGTTGTCGATCACCGACACGTAGTTCGCCTGGTCGATCTGGGGGTCGTAAGCTCCGCCGCCCAGGAGGTCGCACAGTCGAAGGCGCGCCAGGAACTTCTGGCGCTCCAGATCACACGCCTGTTCGAACTGCACCTTGGCCTCGTGCTCGCACTCGGCGCGAAGGACCGGGTCCGTGAGGTTGAGGCAGGTCGCGAAGGCGACCTTCAGCTCCTCCTTGCGCTCCGCCATGGCGGATTCGAGCTGGAGCGCGGCCGTCGCGTCGCAGATGTCGCCGCTGATGTCACCGGCCTGACGGGTTGCGCCGGCTGTCGGCGCGAAGAGCAGGAGGACGGAGAGCGCGGCGAGCGACGGGAGGATCGAGTCTCGGAATGCATGAGTCATGGAATCCCTCGGGGTCTCGGGGTCGTGAATTCGCGTACACGACGACCCTAGGACGCCGGGGGAATCCGGTTGTTACGGCCGCGTGACCGGTCCGGTTTACGCGCCCGATCCGGTGCGTCGGTAACCGCGCGATAACCCGCATGCTCTTCGCGCTCGCGTCGATATGCTCGAAACCCGATGGGTACGAAAGAGGTCGCTCTGGATGTCGCCGCGTTCCTCGACTCATCCGAGGCCGGCGAGCTCTCGACACCGAGTCGGAAGGACGTGCGGAAGATCGCCGAGATCTTCCTCGCCGTCTGCTACGACGAGCTCGGCACGAAGCCGCGTCTGCTCGACGGCCAGGGTGTCGCCGCGGCGCTCGAGCGGGGTCTACCCGGACGGTTGAAGGCGAAGGACCCGCTCGCCGAGCACGTGCCCGCCGTGCTCGCGGCCTACCTCGATCACCTGGAAGCGACGCAGGTCGTGACCCAGGCCTTCGAGATGCGCCGCGGTCTGGAAGAGGCGACGCCCGCGTTCCTGGAGCTCGTCCGCTCGGGTCGCAACGCCGAGCACGCAACCGCCGTCGCGAGCGATCCCTTCGTCCACGGCGCGACGAAGCTCGGCCGCAACGACCCATGCTCCTGCGGCAGCGGCAAGAAGTTCAAGAAGTGCCACGGGAAGAACGCGTGAGGCCTCACTCGCTCTCGAACGCCGGCGACGTCTCGCGCGTCCTCTCCGACGACGACGAGGGCTCTCGCCACCAGCGCTTCATCGTCGAGCTCGAGAGCGGCCACACCGTGCTCGTGGCGCACAACATCGACCTGGCGCCGCGCGTCCCGCTCGACAAGGGCGACGAGGTTCAGGCGGATTGGCGGATTACGGCGTCGATTACGGCGTCAGTCACAATCCACCACCCATCCCCCAGAAAAACGCCGGCGCCCGCAGCGATTTTGCGCGGGGAAGGGTGGAGGAAAGTGACTGACGCCGTATTCCGCCGCAATCACTCGATCAGCTCTTCCGCTCTGCGCAGGAAGTCGAGCTCCGACTCGTCGGCTCCATCGAGCAGTTCCTGCGCGCGTTCGAGCGTCGCGCGCGCTTCGTCCTGCCGTCCCACCTGCCACTGGCACATCGCGAGATAGGGGAGGACTTCGCCCGGGTGCGCAGCGGTGTACGCCTCGCCGACCTCCTCGAGGGCGGCGAGCGCGGCCGCGTAGTCGCCGTCGCCGTAGGAGAGGCGGGCGGCCATGACGCGGCCCTCGTTCTCGAGCCGCTGCACCTCGGGGCTCGCAGTGACGCCCGGAATCTTGCCGCCGAGGAGCTGCGTGCCCTGCTCCATCGCGGGAGTGGCGAGATCCTTCACCCGAAACCAGATCCCGACTCCGCCGAGGGTGATGAGCGCCGTCCCGACGGCCACCGCGATGCTCGTCGACACCACGGGATGCCGGCGGCTCCACTTCGTCGCGCGCGCGAGCCTTCCCGGCGGCCGCGCCTGGATGGACCTGTTCGCGATGAACCGGCGCAGGTCGTCGGCGAAGTCCTCCATCGTCCGGTAGCGACGATCGGGATCCTTTTCGAGCGCCTTGAGACAGATGATCGAGAGATCGCGCGGAACGTCCGAGCGGATGCCGCGCGGATCCGACGGATCGACGGTCAGGATCTTGTGGAAGACCTCCTGGCTCGTCTCCCCACCGAACGCGCGCACGAGCGTGACCGCCTCGTACAGCGATGCGCCGAGCGAGAACACGTCGGTGCGGTGGTCGAGTCCCATCCGCCGCGCCGCGGCTTGCTCGGGGCTCATGTAGAACGGCGTGCCCATGAACTCGCCCGTGCGCGAGAGCTCGAGCCCGCCCTCGACCTTCGCCAGCCCGAAGTCCGCGACCTTGGGCGCGTCCTTCTCGCCGACGAGGATGTTCGACGGCTTGACGTCGCGGTGGATGACCTTGCGTTCGTGAGCGTGGTGGAGCGCGTCGGCGAGCTTGGCGAAGAGCGCGGCGCACTCGCGGTGATACCCGGACGGGAGCTTCTTCTCGCCGCGGAACTCCTCCAGCGAGTCGCCCAGCGTGTAGCCGCCCGGCACGAGCTCCTGCGCCATGTAGTGGACGCCGTTCGCCTCGCCGATCGCGTAGACCTGCACGATCCCCGGGTGGGAGAGGCGTCCGCAGGCCTCGGCCTCGCGCTTGAACCGCTCGAGCGTGCGCCCTTCGGGCGTCGCGTGGTGGAACAAAATCTTGAGCGCGACCGGCCGCCCGACCGAGAGCTGCTTTGCCTCCCACACGACGCCGACGCCGCCGCGACCGAGCTCGCTCACGAGCTGGAAGTCCCCGATCATCTGCCCCGCCTCGAACTCGGATCGCTGGACCGGGATGGGGGCCGGCGTCGGGCGCGACTCGGTGCTCTTGTCGTCGGCCACGGCTAGGGCCCCTCTTCCCCCTCGGCCTTGCGGCGGAGCATCTCGTAGGCGACGGGATCGACGAGGTAGTAGATCGGAATGCCGATGAACAGGAGCGGGAGGCAGCAAGCGGCGGCGGAAGCGGCCGCGAAGACGAACGCGATCACGTTCAGGCCGACGAGCGGCCACGTATGGCCACGCGTGAGCTCCCAGCTCGCACGCAGGCAGTCGAACACGCGGTCGGCGTCGTGGAGCGGATCGAGCGCGATCAAGCGCGCGAGCCAGAGGCGAGCGCTGAGCGCCAGTATCAGGAAGAACGCGGGGACCGCCCCGACGATCGCGCCACCGACCGTTCCGATGGCGGGCTCGTCGAGAGCGAGGCCGACCAGCGCGCCCAGCCCCGCGCCGATCCCGACGACGAGGAGCGGGATCAGCATCGTGACGTACAGACAGAGCACGATGCCGATCAGCGTCAGGTAGCGCGTGAAGCCGGCGAACACCTTGCCGATCGGCGGGCGCCGCAACCGAACCGCCAGCAGACCGATGTAGGCCATTCCGGCCGAGACGTGGGGATCGATCAGAAGCGCGTCGATGCCGGAGAAGCTCCACTGCAGCTCCTCTCCTCCGCCCTCGAAGAGGCCCTTCTGGATGAGCCCGACGAGACCCTCGACGAGCAGATAGAACGCCGCCGCCGCGACGAGCACCCAGTAGTCGCGCTTCAGCGCGATCCACGAGTGCCCCAGCACCGCACCGACCGTGAACTCCGGCAGTGTGGGCTCGTGGGTGTAGGGGTCGAGCCCCTCGCGTGTCGCAGTCGAGTCGTCCATTCCCCTCCGTGCCGCTGCCCCGCGAACCCTAGCCTATTCGAAGGAAGCGGCGCTACTCACCGCAGGTGCGACGGCACGCTCGGCATGTCGTCTGGGCCCACCGGCGACACGTACGGGAACTTCGCCGACGACTTCTGGAACTCGACGCGCATCGCGCGCACGAGCTCGGGGTTCGTCAGGACGTCGACGCCCGAAGACGCCAGCACCTTCGCCGCCGTGAGCATCGCCTTGTACCCGGCGCTCGACCCCGACGCCGCCGTCGACGCCCAGGAGTGCGCCGGCACGTCGAGCGGCCAGTTGGCGACCGAGAGGTCGATCGTCGGGCAGACCCACGAGATGTTCGCCACGTCGGTCGAGCCGCCGGGCTCGGGCTCGGGGTCGGGATCCAAGGGCTCGACCACGGTGTGCATGCCCTTCTCCTCGACGCCGAACGCGCGCTGCAGGTCGCGCGCGAAGGCCTGCTCCGCGTCCGTGAAGACCGGCGGACCGACGAGCTCCAGGTTCGAGTGCACGAGCCGCGCCACCGTGTGGTTCGCGTTGTAGTGGTAGAGCCCCGTGAACATCTCGATCACAGGCGCGCGGTAGCCGGCCGCGGCGTCGCCGTGCTCCTCGCCCCAGGCCATCAGGTCGGCGCCGTGGACGATCCTCTTCACGTGCTCGAAGATCCGCTCCTCCTCGGGCCAGTCCTTGCCGCGCGTGAAGAGCCAGATGCTCGCGCTCGACGGGACGACGTTCGGCGCCTCGCCGCCGTTCGTGACGACGTAGTGGATGCGCCCGCTCTCGGGCATGTGCTCGCGCAGGAGGTTCACGCCGGTCGCGAACGCCTCGACCGCATCGAGCGCGCTGACGCCCTTCCACGGGGCGCCGGCTGCGTGCGCCGAGCGTCCGGAGAACGTCACCTCGAACGAGCGCAGCGCCTTGCTCGGCTGGACGTCGACCTCGTTCTCGCGGCTCGGGTGCCACGACAGACACGCATCCACGTCGTCGAACCAGCCGTCGCGCACGAGGAACACCTTGCCGACGCCGTGCTCCTCGGCCGGTGTGCCGTACACGCGCACGGTCCCCGGGAGGTCGTGTGCCTCCATCGCGGCCTTGAGCGCGATCCCCGCGCCGACGCTCCCCGCGCCGAACAGGTTGTGGCCGCAACCGTGGCCGCACCCGCCGGGCTCGCGCGCCTGCTGGCGCGGCTCGACGACCTGCGACAGGCTGGGCAACGCGTCGTACTCCGCGAGGTAGGCGACCACGGGCCTCCCCTCGCCGAAGCTCGCGACGAATGCGGTCGGCATGTCCGACACGCCGCGCTCGACCCGGAAGCCCTCGGCCTCGAGCACGTCGGCCAGGAGCTTCGACGAGCGGTGCTCCGCGAGCGCGAGCTCGGCGTACTCCCAGATCTTCTTGCTCGCGTCGACGAGCGTCGCAGTGCGGTCGTCGACGGTGTCGAGCGCGGTGACCTTGGGTGCGCTGAGCTCCAGGCCGTCGCCCGTGGGGGCGCAGCCGGTGAGGGATGACGAGGACGCGAGGACGAGCGTGAGGAGGATGTTCATGGCGGCTCGAGGGGGTCGGGGCTGCACAGATTATCCGATCCGGTACATTGCGGCCGTGAAGTACCTCGTCCTTGCGGCGCTCGCCGCCATTCCCGTGCAGGACGACTCCGTCCTGCTTCCCACGGCTCCGGAAGGCTGGCCCTACGAGCGGCTCGACTTCCCGCTCTCCTTCGCCCCCTCGATCGAGCTCGAGGGCTTCGAGGAGCTCTACTTCGCGCCGGGCATGTTCGACGCGGAGTCGGAGTCCTACTTCTCCTACGTGCTCGCGATCCGCGCGGAGGGAAGGCACGAGGTCGACGAGGCCTTCGTGCAGGACTTCCTCGAGAAGTACTACCGCGGCCTGTGTCTCCGGGTCGGCGAGGGTCGCGGGCTCGAGGTCGATGCCGACGCGATCACCGTTCACGTGGAACCCGGCGGCCACGGCTACCGAGCCGCGGTGGACATGATCGATCCCTTCGTGACCGGCGGACCGCTCGTGCTGGACCTCGCGATCTCCGTTCACGCGCGGTCGGATGCGACGGAGCTCTTCGCGGCCGTCTCGCCGATGGGGCGCGACGAGCCGGTGTGGGACGAGCTCGCGGCGATCGGCGATCGCTGGAGGTCCGCGCGGCCTCCCGCCGCCTATCTCAACCACGTCTACATCGTTCCGGACGAGGAGACCTACCGCGCGCTCGTCGAGTCGCCTCTGCTGCGGAGCCTCGGCGTGTTCGAG
The DNA here is from genome assembly GCA_029259655.1 of Planctomycetota bacterium. Classification (GTDB taxonomy): domain Bacteria; phylum Planctomycetota; class UBA1135; order UBA1135; genus OFTM220. The sequence goes on along the minus strand of JAJDET010000350.1, from coordinate 3,484 downwards.
GAGCGCACGACCGAGCGCCCCGACATGACCTACACCGGCGCCTATGTATATGGAGAGAACACGTACTTCGAGTTCCTCCGGCCGGACCCCGAGATCGGCTTCGGGCCGGGCGGCACGGGCGTCGCGCTCGGCCTGGAGGTTCCCGGCTCGACGATGAAGGTCTCCACGCGTCTGTTCGAGCGCGACATCCGCACGTTCTCCGCGCCCACGCGCCGCGTCACGGACGCCGGCCTGGTCCCGTGGTTCAAGATGATGGGCGTCGAGCGCGCTACTGCCGAGTCGAGTCTCAGCGTCTTCACGATCGAGTACGACCCGGCGTTCCTCGAGATGTGGCACGCCGAGCTCGCGCCCGCGAGACCGGGGATCTCGCGCGCGAAGATCTTGCGGCGCTACGCCGCGCGCCTGCGCGAGGACGACGCAGAGCCCCCGCTCCTGCGCGACATCGTGGAGCTCCACCTCGAGCTCGACGAGGCGGAGCGCGAGCGCTTCTTCGAGACGAGCCGCGCTCTCGGCTACTCGATCGAGGAGGGCGAGGACGAGTCGATCTGTCGCGGCCCGGGCTACCGCGTCGTCGTGCGCGCGTCCAAGGGCCCCGGAAGCCTGAAAGGCTTCGTCGCGACGCTCGCGCGACCTGCCGAGCCCGGCGTGCACCGCTTCGGCGCGATCGAGCTCGTGCTCGACGACCACACGGCGACGTTCTCCGTTCGAGAGGGCGCGCCGTCACCCGCGGAGGCGGCTTCGAGATCCGAGTGATGCCTCGCAGCTCAGCGACCGAACGGGAAACCGGGCGGCAGCGTCGGTCCCGGCGGGAACAGCGGCGTCTTGCCGGTCACGGAGAGGCACGGGTCGAGCAGGGGTGAGAGCGCGAACGCCGGGCGGTTCGCGGCCTGCCCGAGGAAGGCGAGCAGCGCCTCGTCCGACACCTCCCCCGGATCGTTCAGGTTCGCGCCGGTGAGGCGCGGCGGCAGCTCCGGACGGAAGAAGCGCGCGAAGTCGAAGGACGCGATCAGGTCCGGGCGGAACGGGACGCCGGGCGCCGGGTCGACGACGTCCGGCGGCAGCGGATCGTCGAGCGTGTTCGAGTTGTGGACGAAGGGCGAGAACACGCTCGTCTTGGCCCAGTCGGTGTAGGACACGAATCCGATCTGCACGCGCTCCGGCAGGTCCGGGCGGAAGTAGCGGCCGTGCACCTGCCAGGGCTGACCGGGCTCCCTGCGCAGCGTGATGACGTGCGGACCGATGCGCGCCATCTGCAACATGGCCGTCGGTCCCGGCGCCGTGGACAGGATCAGGGTCGAGTTGCTGTCGACCGTCGTCTTGACCTCGAACTGGTGGGTCGCCGGCTGGGCGTTGCCGTAACCGAGCGAGAGGAACACGAAGTTCTCCCCGCCGGGAGTCCACGTGGCCGGCGTAATGTCGCGCGGCGCCCGGACCATGAGACCGGCCAGCGAGAACTGGGCCGCGACTCCGGGGATCGACACGCCGTCGTGCGCGGAGACGTGGACGCGCGTCGTCAAGACGAAGTCGCCCTCGACCTCCTTGTACGCGAGCGGCCCGCGCCAGTCCTGGAACCAGGTCCCGGTGTGGGGGACCATGACCAGCCGGCCCGCCTGCGTCGCGTCGACGTCGCAGATCTCGAGCTGATCCGCGTTCCACTCTTCGACCGCGTTCACGCGCAGCCACTCGACGAGGCTGTCGGCGCACTCGAACTCGTCCGAGAGCGAGCGCAGATCGTTTGCCGCGGCCGTCGGCAGGAGAGCGAGCAGCGCGGCCCCGAGGGATGCCGCGCGAAGAGCGATCCGGTCTGCGCGAGAGTGACTCATGCTCGTTCCCTTCCTCATGGATGCGCTCGATGGCCCGCTCTCAGTCTATCGGGCCTGGAGTCGGGCCGCGGCGGTTTCGGAGGTGTCGTCTGGCGGGATCCTCGGCGCTCCCGTACAAACCCGCGTCATGCGATCCGCCGCGCGCTCCGCGGTCCTCACCGCCCTGCTCGCCGCTTGCGGCGTGAGCCCGACGCCCGACCACCCCGTCGTCCTGATCGGGATCGACGGGCTCGAGCCGTCGCTCGTGGCGCGGCTCCTCGAGGAGGGACGGCTCCCGAACCTCGCCCGCTTCGCGGCGGAAGGCGTCGTCGGTCGCATCGACACGATGACGCCCACCTATTCGCCGGTGATCTGGACCACCATCGCCACCGGACAGCTTCCCGATGCGCACGGGATCGATTTCTTCCACGACGGCGAGGGGCGGCCGTACACGAGCAACGCGCGCGCGGTGCCCGCGCTCTGGAACCTCGTCTCCGATGCCGAGCTCACCGTCGATTGCATCGGCTGGTGGAACACGTGGCCGGCGGAGACGATCCGCGGACGCATGCTCGCGAGCTACGCCGCGCAGGCGCAGGCGGAGCTGATCTGGAAGCCGGGCGTGTGGGAGACGCTCGAGGAGCTGACGTGGCCGCCCGAGCTGCGCGACGAGATCACGGGCTCGCTGGTCCTGACGGCCGACGCCGACGAGGTGCGCGACAGACTCTGGACGTCGTTCCCGGAACCCCGGGCGCTCGACCCCGTGACGGAGAAGTCCGTGACCGACCTCGCGTGGACCTTCGCGGCCGACCTCTCGGTCGCCGCCGTCTCCGAGCGCTTCCTCGACACGGGCGACGCCGACCTGACGATGCTGTACATGGCGCTGCCCGACGTGGCGGGGCACCGCTTCTGGTGCTTCCACGAGCCCGAGGCGTTCCACTTCGAAATCGAGGAGCCCTTCCGAACGGACTTCGCGGAGTACGTCGCGCTCTCCTACGTCGAGATCGATCGGCTCGTCGGCCGGGTCCTCGACGCGGCGCCCGCCGACGCCAATGTCGTGCTGCTCTCCGACCACGGCATGCACGCACAGGACCTGGACGAGCTCACCGCGACGAGCGGACACCACCCGGACGGGCCCCCCGGCGTCTTCGCGGCGATGGGACCGACGGTGCGCCCACTCGGAAACCTCCTCGACGACCGCCTCGGTCATGTGCTCGAGGTCGCGCCGTTCGTGCTGCGGCTGCTCGAGGTCCCGATCCCCGAGCACTGGCCGGCCCGCACGCACTCGGGTCTCGCGCAGTTCTTGGACGAGGAGTGGCGTCGCGCGAACGAGGCGATCCGGGGCCGGAATCCGGATGCGTCCTTCCGACCGGCGACGCCGTCGCGCATTCCCGCCGAGGACCTCGACACGCAGTTCATCGAGGACTTCGGCGCGCTCGGCTACGCCGTGGGGCGCAATGCGGAGCACAGAGACGACGCGGTGCGCGAGCGCTAGCCCGGACTATTCATGACCACGCGGACCGAACCCCACGAACGGCCGGCTTCGCCGGCCTTTCGGCCCCTGCCGGCACTTTGCACGCACCGGCGTCCTCGACGACCTGTCAAGGTCGCCTGCGGGGCCGGCACGCGCAAAGTACCGGCAGGAACCGAATCGAGGCGTTCTGCCTCGCGGCTCATGAATAGTC
>JAJDET010000349.1 GCA_029259655.1 Planctomycetota bacterium | reverse complement strand
CCGAAGACGTACGGTGAGTTGTGCGCGTCTCTCCCCGCAGTGCCGTGCACTCCGCGCACCGGCGGATGCCGGCGCGCGCGAAGTAGGCGCTTCAGCGCCGGTCCTTCGTGAGCCGACCGCCCTAGGCGGTGTCGGCGTGTTGTCCATCTGGTTTCTTCCGCCCGCCGGAGGCATCGCGCCGGGTACCGGCGCATCCATCGGCGGATGGACCTGGTGCCTGGCGGACGGGTCGCTTTCCAAGGGTGACGAGCCGCATGCGGTAGCACTCCCGGTCGCGATGCTCGTCGGGCGAAGCCCGCGAGCGAGTGCGCATTGCGACGTCCCCCACATGCATCCCCCACGTGTCGACGCCTCCCGGCAACTCGCTACTCTCTACACACTCGCGAAGACGACCTCGCAGAACAGCATCACCGCAGCGAGGATCGCGCAGGACACCAGGAACACACCGAAGCGACGCGGGATGCTCGCGAGCGCCGGCCCGTCGGCGCCCTCCGCGAAGAGCGCGCTCATGATCACGATCACGAGCGACAGAACGGCGAACAGGACGAGGTGCATCCAGATCTCCATCAGGCCGCCCCCTCCTCCGGCGCGGCCGGGACGACCTCGTCGTCCGGCTCCTCGAAGACCTGCGCCTCGGCGTGGCGCTCGACGTCGAGCATCGCCATGACGTTCAGGAGCCCCGCGACGCACGCGAAGGTCAGTCCGGCGTCCATGAACGGGATCTCGTCCGTGACCGGCGGGCGACCGCTCGCGTACTCGACGACGATCGCCGGCAGGCCGATCAGGAACTGTCCGGCCCAGTAGTAGAAGTGGCGCTCGCGGGAGAGGTTGGAGAAGTCCGCGAGCAGGGTTCCGAGCGCGAACGTCCCGACGAGGACGAGGAACACGATGACGGCGCGACGCTTGCGCCCCTGGAGCCAGTGCCCCAGACCCGGGACCAGCCAGGCGAACAGGACGAAGAGCGCCGGCGACGGCGCCCTCTCGCGCTCCTCCCGGTTCGTCCGCGCATCCACGTTCGCCTTGACCATGAGGCAGACGTTCAGGATCCCGGACAGCGCCATGAGCAGGCTGCCCTCCATCACGAGGGGCGGCCACTCGCGCGGCACCACCGCCATGTTCGGGAACCCTGTCTCGCGCATGAGGTACAGGAGCCCGCCCAGATTCCAGGCCTCGGGAGTCAGGACCAGCGCGAACCTCCCGCGCAGCTCCGGGTCGAGGAACTCGGGTGTGGCGGCGTCGGAGAGGATGTAGCCGAGGACGAACAGCCCCTCGACGATCGCGAGCGCCGTGAACCCGAAGCGGAAGTCGCGCAGGTACAGGTGCCCGGCGCCGGGCAGGACCCAGGTGAGGAGCGTCGCGACGTTGGGATCCCCGGGGCCGCGCGATCCACCCGGGCGGCTCGAGGAGGAGGCAGTCATCGGCGAAGCGGGGTTCTACCAAGCCGGCAGGCGATCTCGCCACCCTCGCGGCGGTTGGCCCTTCGCGGGCGGACCTGCGATCATGTCCGATCGTGAAGTCCCCCCACGAGCACAGGGTCCGCGTCCGCTACGGAGAGACGGACCAGATGGGCGTGGTCCACCACGCGAACTACCTCCACTACATGGAGGACGGCCGTACCCGGTTCCTCGAAGAGCTCGGGCTGTCCTATGCCGAGCTGGAGCGAACGGGGTGCGGGCTGCCCGTACGGCGCGCCCAGCTCCGGTTCCTGAGAGGAGCCGGCTACGACGAGGAGCTCGTGGTCACGACGACCGTGGCCGGTATGCGAGCCGCCTCGGTCACCTTCGGCTACGTGATCCGAGGGGCGGACGGCGAGCGAGTCGCCACGGGCGAGATCGAGCTGGCCTGCGTGGACCTCGCGTCGGAGCGCAAACCGCGTCCCCTACCGGGAGAGCTGGTCGAGCTCCTGCGACCCTGGGTGGCGGCCGGCGAGGCCTAGCCGGCGAGGTCGCCGTCTTCGTCGAAGAGCTCGCCCTGGACGACCTCCTCTTGCTCCTCGTCCACCTCGGCGAACCGGGGCAGGGCGGGCGGGACGGTCTCGAGCGCCCGGTCGCGGCAGGCCGGGCAGGGCGTGCCATCCTCGAGCCGGTGAAGCTCGGGGGGGTCCTGGATCGGGTTCGAGCAGGTGATGCAGGACAGAGAAGCCATGCCCCCTTCCTCGGGTGTCCCGGGGGGGTGGCTTGAGGGCCGATCCGGTCCAACCTCACGTCCACGTCAGATTTTGACGTGACTTCGGGTGCCAACGCGGCCGATGAACCCTATGCTTGAAGACCCCCAGTGGGGGTGAGGCCGTCCCGATGCCCTGGGACGGCCCCTTTTCGACCTCCAATTAGCACCGGACAGGTGCTCTTTCCCTTGCTCCAGCTCACCAAACGAACCGAGTACGGCTTGATCGCCCTGACGCACCTCGCGGGGAGGCGAGGCTCCGTCGTCAGCGTGCGCGAGATCGCCGAGCACTACTCGGTCCCGCGCCGGCTCCTGGCGGAGGTCCTGAAGGACCTCGTCCGCACCGGCCACGTCGAGAGCCAGCGCGGTGCCAGCGGCGGCTATTCTCTGTCGCGTCCCGCTGCACAGATCACGCTCGGTGAAGTGGTCGCGGCGATCGAGGGGAGGCCCTCCATCGCGAGCTGCGAGTCCCTCGAATTCCTGAAGAGCGTCTCCTGCGAAGTGGAGCCGCGCTGTCCCATCAAGAGCCCGATCCAGCGCATCCGTTCGGGTCTCTGGAGCCTGCTCGAGCGCACGACCCTCTCCGACCTCGCCGATCCCTCCTTCGAGCTCGACCCTGTTTCGACGACGCGATGAAACTCCCCATCTACATGGACTACCAGGCGACGACACCCGTGGATCCGCGGGTGCTCGACGCCATGCTGCCGTACTTCAAGGGAGAGTTCGGCAACGCCGCGAGCCGCAGTCACCCCTTCGGGTGGCAGGCCGAGAAGGCCGTCGACACGGCGCGCGAGGAGATCGCGTCCCTGATCGGTGCATCGCCCAAGGAGATCGTCTTCACGTCCGGTTCGACCGAGGCGATCAACCTGGCCATGAAGGGCGTGGCCGACATGTACGGTGCGAAGGGCAAGCACATCGTCACGTGTGAGAGCGAGCACAAGGCCGTCCTCGACACGGCGAAGCACCTCGAGAAGGAAGGCTTCGAGGTGACCTACCTCGCGCCGGACATCACGGGTCGTGTCACCGCCGAAGCCGTGGCCGAGGCGCTGCGCGAGGACACGATCCTCGTGGCGCTCATGTGGGCGAACAACGAGGTCGGCACGCTGAATCCCGTGCGCGAGATCGGCGCGCTGTGCCGCGAGCGCGGCGTGCTCTTCTTCACGGACGCGACCCAGGCGGTCGGCAAGATCCCGGTCGACGTCGAGGCCGACAACATCGACATGCTGTGCCTGTCGGCGCACAAGATCTACGGGCCGAAGGGCGTGGGCTGCCTCTACGTCCGGCGACGCAAGCCGCGCGTGCGGCTCGTGGCTCAGATGGACGGCGGCGGTCACGAGCGCGGGATGCGCTCGGGCACCCTGAACGTCCCCGGCATCGCCGGGCTCGGCAAGGCCTGCGCGATCTGCGAAGAGGAGCTCACCGAGGAGATGGAGCGCGAGATTCGTCTGCGCGATCTACTCGAGGAGAAGGTCACGAGCCGGCTCGACCACGTCCACTTCAACGGCAACCGCGAGCACCGGCTCCCCGGCTGCCTCAACCTCTCCTTCCCCTACGTCGAGGGCGAGTCGCTCCTGATGGGAATCAGCGACGTCGCCGTCTCCTCGGGCTCCGCCTGCACCTCGGCGAGCCTCGAGCCCAGCCACGTGCTGCGAGCGATGGCGGTCGGCGACGAGCTCGCCCACAGCTCCATCCGCTTCGGCATCGGCCGGAACACGACGGAGGAGGAGATCGAGCACTGTGCGAATCAAGTGGTCGAGGTCGTGAAGCGGCTGAGAGAGCTCTCGCCGCTCTACGAAATGGTGCTGGAAGGCATCGACCTCTCGACCGTGAACTGGGCAGGCGGACACTGACTCTCCACCGGTTACCAACTATGGCTTACAGCGACAAGGTCCTCGACCACTACAACAAGCCCCGCAACGTCGGCTCGCTCGACAAGGCGAAGTCCACGGTCGGCACAGGTGTCGTCGGGGCTCCCGAGTGCGGCGACGTGATGAAGCTCCAGATCGAGATCGAAGGCGACCGGATCGTGGACGCGAAGTTCAAGACGTTCGGCTGCGGCTCGGCGATCGCGAGCTCCTCTCTGGCCACCGAATGGGTCAAGGGCAAGACGCTCGACGAGGCGCTCGAGATCCGAAACACCCAGATCGTGCAGGAGCTCTCGCTCCCGCCCGTGAAGATCCACTGCAGCGTGCTCGCGGAGGACGCCATCAAGGCGGCCATCGCGGACGTGAAGACCAAGCGGGAATCCGACCTGAAGAAGGAGTCGGCGTGATTAGCGTTACCGACAGGGCCATCAAGGAAGTGAAGCGCATCTTCGAGGAGCAGAGCCTCCCGGACGCCACGGCGCTCCGCGTGGGCGTCAAGGGCGGCGGCTGCTCGGGCTTCTCCTACACGCTCGGCTTCGACGACCAGATCGGGGAGATCGACCAGGTCTTCGAGCAGGACGGCGTCAAGGTAGTCTGCGATCCGAAGAGCTTCCTCTACCTGAACGGGACGCAGCTCGACTTCGAGGAGAGCCTGATGGCTCGTGGCTTCAAGTTCGGGAACCCGAACGCCGCGAAGAGCTGCGGCTGCGGCGAGTCGTTCTCGGTCTGAACGGCTGGGCCTGAACGTTCGACGGGGTCCCACTCGATGACCGCCTGTACGAGCTGCGGAGAACCTCTCGTGAGCCCGCTCTTCTGCGCAGCGTGCTCGACCCTGTTCGCGCCGCCCGAGGATGCCGACCCGTTCGCGCTGCTCGGCCTCGAGCCGGCGATCGCGGTCGATGCGGGTGCGCTCAGGAAGGAGCTCCTCCGGCTCCAGCGCGCCATGCACCCCGACTTCTTCGCCGGAGCAGCGGACGAGACCCGCGCGCTGGCCGAGCGCAACACGGCCGAGCTCAACGCCGCCTACGAGGTGCTCGAGGACGAGGTGCGGCGCGCCGACTGGCTCGTGAAACGCCAGGGCGGGCCGGACGAGAACGAGGAGCGCCAGATGCCCCAGGCCTTCCTGATGGAGGTCATGGAATGGAACGAGACGCTCGAGGAGGCGCGCGGGAGCGAGCCAAGCTCCTCGGCGCGTGAGGCCGCGCTCGAGCTCGGACGCGAGCTCGACACCGAGCGCGAGTCGCTCGTGCGCTCGGTCGCCGAATTGCTCGACCCGCTCCCGAACACCGGCTCCGACGTCCTCGTCGAAGCACGCCGCCGGCTGAACGCCGTGCGCTACGTCGACCGCGCACTCCGACAGATCGAGGAGATCCGACTCGAATGCCGTTCATCGAGCTCAACGTCCTGAACAACGCCGCCGATCCGATCCTCGGGATCGATCTCGGCACGACCAACTCGCTCGCCGCCATATGGCGCGACGGACGGCCGCAGGTCCTCCGGCACGAGGGCAACGACGGGCGCGTTCCGTCGGCGCTCTACTTCCCCGAGAACGGCGACAAGCCGATCGTCGGACAGAAGGTGCGCGAGCAGGCGCTCGTCGACCCGCGCGGGACGGTCTTCAGCATCAAGCGCTTCATGGGTCGCGGCCTCGCCGACATGGAGGGCGAGCTCTCCTCCGTCCAGTTCCCGGCCAAGGAGGGCGAGCACGGGCTGATCCAGTTCGACATCCGCGGCCGCCTGTACACGCCGCAGGAGCTCTCCGCCCTGATCCTGATGCGCGTCCACGACCTCGCGTGCAACGCGCTCGGCGGTCAGCACCTGAACCGCGCCGTGATCACGGTCCCGGCCTACTTCGACGATTCCCAGCGCCAGGCGACGCGCGACGCAGCGCGGCTCGCCGGGCTCCAGGTCGAACGGATCATCAACGAGCCGACCGCAGCGAGCCTGGCCTACGGGCTGGACCAGAAGAAGGAGGGCACGATCGCCGTCTACGATCTCGGCGGCGGGACGTTCGACGTCTCGATCCTGTCGATCGAGGACGGCGTGTTCCGCGTGCTCTCGACGTCGGGCGACACGCACCTCGGCGGTGACGACTTCGACAGGCTCCTGGTCGGCCTCGCGCTCGAGGACCTCAGGTCCAAGGTCGACGCGGAGACCGCGCGTGACCCGGCCTTCCTCCAGGCCCTGCGCCTCGCTGCGGAACGCACGAAGATGGAGCTCTCGAGCCGACTCGAGGCCGAATACCACCTGGTCGTGCCCGAGAGCGACCTGCGCTATCACCGCGAGATCCGGCGCAGCGAGTTCGACGCCCTCGCCGGTCCGCTCGTCGAGCGCACGCTGGACGCGTGTCGACGTGCCATGTCGGACGCGGGCCTCGAGGCGAAGGACATCGACGAGGTCGTGCTGGTCGGCGGCTCGACGCGCATCCCGCTCGTCCGCCAGACCGTCGAGGAGTTCTTCGGGCGCAAACCGCACAGCGAGCTCAACCCCGATGAGGTCGTGGCGCTCGGCGCTGCGGTGCAGGGCCACATCCTCGCCGGCGGAACGCGCGACATCCTCCTGATGGACGTGGTCTCGCTGTCGCTCGGGCTCGAGACCGTCGGCGGCGGCGTCGACAAGGTCATCCTGCGCAACTCGCCGATCCCGTGTCAGGCGACGGAGACCTACACGACCAACGTCGACAACCAGACCGGCATCGAGTTCAACGTGGTCCAGGGCGAGCGCGAGCTCGCCGGCGACTGCCGCAGCCTCGGCAAGTTCGAGCTCGAGGGCATCCCCCCCATGCCGGCCGGGATGGCGCGCGTCGCGGCGCGCTTCCAGATCGACGCGAACGGCATGCTCAGCGTGACGGCGAAGGAGCAATCGACCGGCACGACGGCCAAGATCGACGTCGAGCCCATGCACGGCCTCACCGACGACGAGGTCGAGACGATGCTCAAGGCGTCCTACGACAACGCCCAGGACGACTTCGACCGTCGTCGCGTGGCGGACCTGAAGGTCGAGATCGACCGCATGGCGCGCGCGACCCGCGCGCACCTCGACGAGGCGCGGCCGAAGCTCGATCCCGAGACGCTCGAGGATATCGACGAGGCCCTGACCGCCGCCGATGCCGCGGCGTCCGTGAACGACCCCGACGCGATCCAGAAGGTGCGCGACGAGCTCGAGCGCGCGACGTTGCCACTCGCCGCAGTGCTGATGGACGAGGTCGCGAAGCAGGCGGTCGCCGGCAAGACACTCGAAGAAGCGAGCGAATGAGCCCCGACGAGCCCGGCGACATCGGCTGGACGGACGTCGACGAGATCGGTTTCCGGCTGGCCGAGGCGCTGCCCGACCTCGACCCGCTCACGCTCCGTTTCACCGACCTCCACCGCCACGTCTGCGAGCTCGAGGGCTTCGCCGGCGACCCGAAGAAGTCGAACGAATCGATCCTCGAGGCGATCCAGATGGCCTGGGTCGAAGAGCGCGAGGACGCCTGATCAGAGGCCGCCGAGCTCGAGGACGAGCCGGACGTCTTCGTCTCCGGCTCGCGCGCGTCCGGACCCGCTGAGCGACCCCGACGTCACGGTCAGCTCCACCGTCCCCGGCGCGAGCGGTCCCAGCTCGAATCCCTCCTCGGCGGAGCTTCGAAAGGACCAGGTCCCCGGGGAATCGAGCGACTCCGCATCGACGAGCCCGACCACCGGGTTCCCGCTCGAGTCGACCACGTGGCCGGAGATCCAGAGCCCCGCACGGGCTGGAACGTCGACGTCCCAGTCGCCGACACCGTGCGGAATCGAGATCGCGTGAGCGAGCGCTGCGGGCGAAGACTCCCGACGCCGCTGCGTCCCCATGTGCTCGGTCTCGGCGTCGAGACGGACCCACCACAGGCCGGCGTAGAGGCGTCGCATCTTGAAGCGCCCCCCGTGGTCGGAGAATGCGTAGGCGAGGGCGTCACCGGCACCGGTCAGGTAGGAGTGCCCGTAACGGTCGGCGGGAAAGAACGAGACCCTGCACGCGACCGGCGCGCCCGCCTCGTCGGTCACGGTCCCCGTGAGTGTCACGTCCGGGAGCAGGACGAAGCGGATGTCCCCCACTTCCTCGGGCGAGAACACGAGGCTGTGCGGGTAGCGTTGCTTCACCAGGAACTGGCTGACTTCCAGGTCGAACCGGACGCCGGGTGGGACGTGCTCGAGCACGGAGCGACCGCTCTCGTCGGTGCGGCCCACGAGGATCCGGCTCGATGCTCGGCCCTGCGGTCGGAGCTCCACCCGGGCGCGGACGAGCGCGGCTCCATCGGAACCGACGACCTGGAGCTGGAGCCGAGCGGACCGGACCCCGTCGTTCTCGGGCCGGGGGAGACCGCCCACCATCCGGGGAACCTCGTCACCGGCCCGCGAGGGCATCGCCCGGGGAACGAACGAGTCGAGCGACGTTCGAGCCGGACTCCCCCGCGGCGATCGAAGGGCGACGGAGCTCCGCGGCGCGAGCGCCGAGCGGACGGACAGCACCTCGGGAGACAGGTCGAGGCCCTCCGGCTCGAACCGCGACAACCACCCCGTGATCAGGATCCCGACGGTCATCACCGCCAGGGGGGGAAGCGTCGTGGAGGAGATCCTGAGCACGATGCCCTCGAACCCGCGGACCGCGTGCACGTCTCGCAGACGCCGCAGATCTTCGGCGAATCAGGGCGCGAGGACGAGCCGGACTCGCCTATCGCCGGCCTGCACTCGCTGGGGTGCGGAGTCGCCGAACTGGCCGGAAGAGGACCGCGCGATCACCTCGAACTCTCCGGGTGCGAAGGGCCCGAGGTCGAACGAGCCCCGGAACGTCCTCTGGCTCCAGGTGCCTTCGAGCTCGATCGACCGGGCTTCCACGGTCGCGCTCGCCGGGTTCCCGTGCGGGTCCATGACGTGCCCCCGGATCGGGACCCCGCGGTGGACGCTCAGCTCGATCTCGCAGCTCTCGACGTCGCGAGGAATCGAAACGGCGCGCGCCAGAGGAGCCGTGTCGAGCGAGACGAGGCGGTACGGCTCGCCCCCGATCTCCCGGTCCTCGAAATGCCGGTAGAAAGCCGTGGTCCTGGGGCGGATCCAGTACAGACCCGGGAGAAGGTGCCTGAAGCGAAAGCGTCCGTCCTCGTCGCTCGACTCGACCACGAACGGATCCTCGAGCTCGGTCGCGTAGGAGTCCTCGAACCGGGACGCGGGGAAGCACTCGAGGCGCCCCTTCACCGGCTCGCCCCGCTCGTCGACGACGATCCCGACGAGCTCGATCTCGCGCCGCAGCTCGAACCGGACCTCGGCTTCCTCGCCGGGCTCGAATTCCAGGAGCTCGGGATAGCGTTGCCTCGAACCGTCCCAGAGGACCTCGAGGACGAACGGGACCCCGGGCTCGATCCCGTCGATCCTGCACAGGCCGCTCGCGTCGGCCCATTCACGGGGATCCTTGAACGAGAACGCGCCCAGCCTCCGCCCGGGGTTCCCGAGTCGCACGCGCGCTCGGTCTGCGGGTTCGCCGCGGGGCCCGACCACCTGCACCAGGAGCTCGGCGGCGCGCTCGAGGAGCACTTCCAGGTGCTCGCCCGCCTCGAGCTCCTTCCGGTAGACGCGCAGCTCCTCGACGACGAAGCCCGGCGCCGTGACGCGGAGCTTGTGGGTTCCGCGCGGGACTTCACCGGAGAATATTCCCATCGCACCGGTCTCGAAGACCGTCTCCAGCGACTTCACGCGGATCCCCGCACCCTGGATGGGGACGGCCCCATCCTTGGCGAGGACCTGTCCACGGAGCGGCAGCAGCACGAGATTCAGGGCGACCTCCTCGAATCGGGATTCAAGAGCCGCGAGTGGGAGGATGCGCAGGGCGCCTCTGTCGTTCGTGTCCTGCGAGTGCGGCGCGAGGTGTTCGTCGAAGGAGGCCCACAGAGTCTCGCCGGCCGGCAGCTCGAACTCGACTCTGCCGTCCGAGTCCGTTGCTGCGCGGTAGGGGTCACTGAAGACGTCCTCGCTCTGAAGGCTGACGAAGCTCTTCAGGGGCGAGCCGTCGGCGGCGCTCACCAGACGGAGCTCGAGGCGCGTCGGTCCATCCCTCTTGCGACGGACTCTCCTCGGGACGCCCCCCTTGCGGTTCACCGGCTTCCGCGCAGTCCGGGGAGCCTCGACGAGCGGACGCGACTCGTCATTCCCTGGAGATCGAAGAGGGATCCCCGCTCCGGAGTCGGGTAGCGACGAGGCCGAGGCCTCGACCTGGACTCCCGGAAGCCGGCGCGGGCCGGCCAGCAGGACTGCGGTCGCGACAGCGGCCGCGACCAGAGCTACTGCGAGAAGGATACGGACCATCGGCTGCGGGCCCAGCGAGGGAGGTACGCGTAGAACCCGCGCTATGCGGGCGTGTTTCGAAGGTGTCTCGAATCCAGGCTCCATCCGGGAACGCGAGTCCTCGTGGAGGCCTCAGGGGTCGTCGCCCGGCTCGAGGACCAGCAACACGTTCTCGTCTCCGGCCCGGACCGGCAGCGGCGGGGACGGCAGGAAACCGGGAGCGGTGGACGTGCGCGGAGCGCGGAGCTCGAACCTCCCCGGTGCGAAGGGCCCCAGCTCGAAGCGACCGTCCGTGCTCGTCGACCGGGTCCAGTCGCCGGGGAAGTCGAGCGACTTCACGTCGACCCTGGAGCGCGCGGGGTTCCCGTGGGGATCGACGACGCGTCCGTGAATCCAGAGCCCGGAGTGAACTCGCAGCTCCACGTCCCACTCCTCGACGCCGACGGGGATCGACACGACGCGCGCGAGAGGGGCCGGCGAGGGAAGTGCCCGGGAAGTTTCGACCCCCCCGCCGAAGAAACCAAGGTTGAGCTCGCGCTCGCGGGGGCCGAAGTGCGGCAGCTGCGAACGGGGGAGGATCCACCAGTCCCCGGCGTGGAGGTGCTGGAACCGAAAGCGCCCGTCTTCGTCGCTCCGCCGCTTGTCGACCGGCGTACCGGAGACCCGATAGGAATCTCCGGGCGGAACATCCGCGTACAAGAACAGCCGGCAGGCGACCGGCTCTCCCGCCTCGTCCACGACGGTCCCCGTCAGGGTCACTTCCTGGCGTAGCGCGAAAAGGACCTCCGCGGTCTCTTCGGGCTCGAGCTCGAGGCGCTCGGGGTGGCGCTGCTTCCAGCTCCATCGACTCATCTCGACGCTGAACTCGATCCGGGGCGGGATCCCCTCGATCGTGCACCGGCCGTCTGCGCCCGTCCGTGTCAGGTACTCGGCTTTCCCCCAGCGCGCGGGCCTGCGGCTCGGTTCCGCGAGCCAGACGATGGCGCCATCGACCGGTCGGCCGGCGGGGTCGATGACCAGCACGCGGAGCCGTGCCGGTCGATCGAGGATCACGTCGAACGTCTCCCGCTCGTCGAGCTCACTCTTCTGGATCACGACTTCCTGCGGGCTGTAGCCCTCTGCAGTGACGGTGAGCCTGAGAGTCTTTCGGGGAACATCGAGAGAGAATCGACCACCGGGACCACTGGTGCGGACGATCTCGAGCGGACCGAAGGAGACTTTCGCCCCCTCGATGGGAGCGAAGTTCCCGGCGAGAACCCGCCCCTCGAAGGGAATCGTCAGGGGTGTCAACGCGATCTCCACGTCGCGTCGCTCACCGGGCCGAAGAGGAGCGAGCTCGAGCTCCCCCCGCTCGTTCTTCCGGTTCCAGTGGGCCTCGAAGTGCTCGTCGACCGACACCCAGAGCGTCCTTCCCACCGAGAGCTGGAACGCTGCGCTACCGTCCGGACCGGACTCGGTGTCGGTCCATGTCCACCCGCTGTCGGTATCGTGCCGCACACCGACCGAGCTCCGGACCGGCGCACCATCCGTGGTGCGAACCAGCCTCAGCGTGAGGTGGCCGTCGGTCCCGTCCCCCCGTCCAGACGCCACGAACCCGGGGGCTCGGGGCACGTCCGCTGCGTCCGGGTCCGACTGCGGGGCGAGCGGTCGTCGCGATTCCCCGAGGTCGGCCAGGGCGATCGGCTCGGGTTCGCTCGAGGTCGTCCCTGACGACGCGCCTGCAAGGGGCAGCGGTGAGCGCCCGTGTTCCGTCCACCAGAGGACGGCCGCGAGGGCAGCCCCGGCGAGTACGACGGCGAGGAGGAGGCGGGCCATGGGAAGGAGCCGCAGACAGCAACGTAGTCCGCCGCTCTCCCGGACGATACCCGTGTTTCGCGACACCCCCGGATCTAGGCTCTCGGTCATGGGTCCCCCCCCCTCCCCGATCCCCGTCGCCGTTCTCGGTGCAACCGGCAGCGTCGGACAGCGGTTCGTGGAGCTGCTCGAGAGGCACCCGTGGTTCGAGCTCGCCCGGGTCGCGGCGAGCGCGGAATCGGCCGGGCGAGCGTACGGTGACGCCGTGCGCTGGGTGCAGGACGCGCCGCTGCCGGAGCACGCGGCGCGGCTCGTCGTCGAGGAGTGCGGTCCGGCGATCGACTGCCCGCTCGTGTTCTCCGCGCTCGACGCGTCCGTCGCAGGCCCGATCGAACGCGCGTTCGCCGACGCCGGGCGCTTCGTCGTCTCGAACGCGAAGAGCCATCGCATGGATCCGTCCGTGCCGCTGCTCGTGCCGGAGGTCAACCCGGACGCGCTCGACCTGCTCGAGCAGCAGGAGCACGGTGCGCTCGTCGCGAACCCGAACTGCACCACGATCGGCCTCGTGCTCGCGCTCAAGCCGCTGGCCGATCTCTTTGGTGTCCGGCGTGTACACGTCGTGAGCCTGCAGGCTCTGTCGGGTGCAGGCCTCGGCGGGCCGAGCGCGCTCGAGATGACGGACAACGTGATTCCGTACATCGAGGGCGAGGAGGAGAAGGTCGCGGCCGAGACGCGGAAGATCCTGGGCAACGTGACGGTCTCGGCGACCTGCAATCGCGTGCCTGTGGTCGACGGGCACACGCTGTGCGTCTCGGTCGAGCTCGAGCGCGAGGCCACACACGACGACATCGTCCGCGCCTGGCAGGAGTTCCGCGGCGCGCCGCAGGAGCTCGGGCTCCCGTCGGCGCCGGAGCGGCCGACGATCTATCTCGGCGAGCCCGACGCGCCGCAGCCTCGCCGCCACCGCAACACGGGCAACGGCATGACGGCGGTCATCGGCCGGCTGCGTCCCTGCCCTCTCCTCGGCTGGAAGTTCGTCGCGCTCACCCACAACACGCTGCGTGGGGCGGCGGGAGGGGCGATCCTCGGGGCGGAGCTCGCGCTAGTACGGAGCCGCGACAACCAGCAGCAGATTCGCCCGTTGGCGAGCTGGAATGCGGAACGTCCCTGACGGGCGAATCTGCTGCT
>JAJDET010000348.1 GCA_029259655.1 Planctomycetota bacterium | reverse complement strand
CCGCGCCGCAGGACGACCGCGTTCTGCTCGCGCTCGACGAGCTTGTGCAGCGCGAGCGAACGGAGCTCGTCGAGCTCCGTCGTGACGAGCTCCGCGATCTCCTGGTCGACCAGCGCCACGAGATCGTCCCCGTCGCGGCGGAACGTGTGCCCGCCCTCGCTGCCCTGGACCGCGTGGAACGCGCCGAGCTCCCCACCGAAGACGTCGCCGCCGGCGGTCGCGACCGACAGGCGCTGCGGGGGATCGAGCGGCACGAAGGCGACGTCCGGCGGGAGGTACGCGGCCAGCTCCGCGCCCTCGAGCACGGCCAGGAGGTCGGAGACGGCCCCCTCGTCGGCGAGGAGGAAGTCCTCCACGTCGGCCGCATCCGATTCCAGGTCGCCGGTCATGCGCCACTGCCCGCCGACCCTGTAGATGCGGCGCGGGGTCCCGCCGCTCTCGAGCACGAGCTCCTGCACCTGTGCGCGCTTCGCGCGCACGATCCTGTAGTCGAGGAGATCCTCGAACGGCGTGGCGAGCACGCGCACGGTGCGGTCCTCGACCTCCCACACGAAGGGGTAGCCCTCGCGCACGCAGAACCACGGGCCCTCGTCGGACGGACGCCCCATGCGCAGCGCCGCCCGGCTGTCGCGCACGGTCGCCATCTCGATGCGCAGGACCGGGTCCTCGAGCCCGTAGGTCGCGAGCGGCGCCGGGTCGTCGGAGTGGAACCGCTTCAGGCGCCCCCCCACGAGCTGCTGCAGGAAGAGGTGCACCGTGAGCGGGTCGAGCGTGGCACGCACCGGCCGTGCAGCCATCCAGTGGATCCCGTCGAGCAACGCCTCGAACCCGAGGTCGCGGCCGTCGAGCTCTCCTGAGCGCACGACCTCGATCGGGCGCTCGAGCGGCGAGATGTTGACCAGGCTCTTGCTGCGATAGTCGTCCACGCCGCCCAGGAGCGCGTTGTCGAGCGTCCGCCGCGCGCGCAGCACGCGGTCGTTCACGCGCACGTACATCCCGTCTCCGTCGAGGTCGATCGCGCCGAGGTCCACCGCTACCACGACCTCGTTTCCGTCCTCGTCGCGCGTCGTCACGGACACACGCGCGCGCGGCGGGTCCAGGCCTACCTTCGCCGCGTCGTCGAGCCCGATCACGGCCTCGCCGCGCAGGTTCCGCACCTGATCGAGGAGCCGCTTCACGGACGACGCCTCGGCCGGATAGGCGACCGGATCGGTCATCAGCCAGAGGTCGCGGTCGTCGCGCTCGAGCCGCGCCTGCCAGTTGCGCTCGGCGTGGTCGATCGTCAGCACGCGGATCCGGTCCGGATCGATGCCGGCGAAGACCGCGAAGTCCTCGAGCCCGTCGGGGTCGCGCTCGGCCTCGTCGCTCTGCAGAGCGACGACGGCCAGGAGGCCCGCGGCCAGGACGATCAACACCAGGATGTTCCGGATCTGCACTGGAGCGTCCGCTTCAGGTGGTGCGCAGGACGGCGCGCGGGCGCCGCCGGAGGAAGACCATCACGCCGAGAAGGCCGAAGACGCCCGGCAGCCCCCAGAGGCTCGTGTGGAAGACGACGGTCATCGCCTTCCCGCGCGAGACGTCCAGGGTGGACGCCTCGGGATCGCGGGCAGCGACGCCGACCCGGAAGTCGCGCTCGGCGAGCCAGTTGAAGGCGTTCGAGAGGAAGTCCCGGTTCGTCGGGAAGGTCGTGTTCGCCATGAAGAACGGGCTCGCGACCGCAACGACGCGCGCATCGCCTCTGTTCCCCGCTTCTTCGGAAGACGCACCCGGGAAGCTCGCGGCCATGGCGACGCGGAAGCGCCCGGCCGACTCGCGCGTGTTGTCGAGGGCGAAGTCGAGCTTGTCGTCGGCGTCGGGGAGGTCGCGCCATGCCTCCGAGGGGGAGCTCGCGAGGTCGAGCAGGAGCCCGCCCTCCGGAGCGCCGCCGCGCTCGAAGGAACGCGCGAACGAGAAGCGCACGCGGCGTCCGCGCTCGACCAGCGGTGCGGTGATCGGGTGCTGCGGAGAGAGCTCGCTCTCCGACACGAGGAAGTCCGCGCACTTGGGCGTCTCCTCGCGCAGGTTGCCGAAGTAGTCGAGCACGGGAACGCATACGATTCCGCGCGCGAGCAGCATTCCGTAGCGCCGCAGCATGCCGGCCACGCTGCCGGGTTCCTCGTCGAAGCGCGCGCTCGTCGCGGCGAAGAGTCGGCCGCCCGCATCGACGTAACCGTCGACGTAATCTTGCTCGCGCTCGCTGAACGGCTGGACGGGGCCGACGATCGCCAGAACGTCGCAGTCCTCGGGGACGGGCCCCGCCTCCTCGCCCTCCCAGGTCGCGATCTCGAAGCCCTGGCGCTCGAGCTCGGTGGACAGGCGACCCAGCTCGCGGTTCTCGGTCCCGAACGGGTCCATCTCCCCGTGTCCGGTGGAGAAGTACACACGCGGCGTGTCGCTGGCCGAGACCTTCTTGAGCGCCTCGGCGAACGCCTCCTCGCCGCGGAAGCTCTGCAGCGTCGCGGGCTGCGAAGCGCGCGGGTCCGGGTTGCCGACGTCGATGCGCGCGATCTCCGTGAAGAGCCGCAACACCGCCCGCCGCTCACCCAGGCTGACGACGACGGTCTGGACCTCGTCGATACCGAGCTCGTCCATGCGACCCTGCGTCGCGGCGAGGTCGTAGAGGTCGTGCCGTTCGACGTCGAGCAGGTCCGGAGCGAGGTTCCTCGCGACGAACAGGAGCTCGCTCATGCGCCGCTGCGCCTCGTTCGTGACGCGCGCAAGGTGCTCGAAGGACGCGGGCCGGAAGAAGATGTCGACCCGCGCCGGCTCCTTGAGCCCGAGCAGGAGCCCCTCGGTCTGGGGGTCGAGCGTATTCCTCCCGCTCGCGGTCAGGTCGGTTCGCCAGCGCAGCTTGCGCCACTCCGCGACGTGGACCAGGAGGCCGCAGACGAGGAGCGCGAGGACGAGGGCCACGACGACCTGGATCGCGAACCCGAGCTTCGTCCAGCGCCCGGTTCCACTGCGCGCGGCGGCTGCGTCGTCGTTCACCACCACCGGCGGGCCTCCAGGAGACGGGTCGCAAGGAACAGGCTGACGATCGTCCACGCGAGGAAGAACACGAGATCGGCGGTATCGAGCGCGCCGGTCGAGAAGCTCTGGAAGTGAGCCAGCACGTCGACCTTGCGCACGATCGTCTCGACGAGCTCCGAGTCGCCGGCACCGGGCAGGCGGACGAAGCTGATCGAGACCACCGCGATGTTGAACACGAAGGCCAGGAACCCGGCCAGGAGCGGCGTGCTCGTGAGCGCGCTCGCCACGAGGCCGAACGAGGTGAAGAGCGCAGACACGAGGAGCGCGCCCGCGATGTTCGCCCCGACCAGCCCCCAGTCGGGCGAACCGCCGAGCGCCGAGAGGAGGAGCGCGTAGAGACCGTTCGTGGACCACAGGAGCCCCAGGAAGGTCGTGGCCGCCAGCGCCTTGCCCGCGATCACCGCCGCGTCGCGGACCGGCGCCGTCAGCAGGAATTCGAGCATCCCGCTGCGCGCGTCCTCGCTGATCATGCGCATCGTGAGGAGCGGCGGCAAAAGCACCATCACGACCCAGAACGGCAGGAGCGATTGCCCCAGCACCAACCCGAGCGAGTCGTTGACCCCACCCTCGGTCGCGCGGAAGTAGGCCGAGAAGTACAGCCCGTTGAGGATCATCGCGAGGAAGAAGAGCACCCAGCCGAGAGGCGTCAGGAAGAGCCCCGCGAGCTCGCGCCGGTAGATCGTGGCGACGCCCTTCAAGCCTCGTCCTTCTTCGGCGCCTGTTCGCGCGCCGCCTCGAACGGATCGAGGTTGAAGCCCTTCGGAGCGGGAGCGGGAGCGGGCGTGCCCGCGATCGGGAGCTCGCTCACGACCGGCGCGCTCTCGGGCGCGATCGGCAGCTCCTCCTCGTCGTGGAGCGCGACCGGTCCCTCGAGCTCGAGCGCGATGCGCGCGAAGATCTGTTCGAGACTCTGGCGACGCCAGGAGAGCTCGCGCAGCGCCCAGCCCTTGGCCGCGGCGACGGCGCCGACCTCCTCGCGCAGGTCGTCGTTGCAGCGAACCGCAAAGCGGTGGTGCACGCCGAGCCGCCCGCGATCGACGACCTCCTCGACCCCGGGGAGGGTCGCGAGCAGACGCCGCGCCTCTTCGGGATCGGGGACGCAGGCGTCGACCTCGACCTGGTTCCCGCCGCCGAGCTTGGCGACGAGCTCGGCGGGCGTCCCGTCCGCCGCCATGCGCCCGTGGTGGAGGATGATGACGCGCGGGCAGACGGCCTCGATCTCGGGCAGGATGTGCGACGAGACCAGCACGGTGCGGCGCTCGGCGAGATCGGCGATGAGCTTCCGCACCTCCATCCGCTGGAGCGGGTCGAGCCCGCTCGTCGGCTCGTCGAAGATGAGGACCTCGGGGTCGGGCAGCAGCGCGACGGCGATGCCGACCCGCTGCCGCAGGCCCTTGGAGAGGGTGCCCACGAGGTGGTCGGCGCGCGAGGTCAGGTCGACGCGCTCGAGCACCTCGCCGATCCGCCGGGAGAGCTCGCGGCGCGGGATCCCGTGCAAGCGCCCCTGGAACCGGAGCATCTCGCGCACGCGGTGCTCGCGGTAGAGGGGCACGGACTCGGGCAGGTAGCCGATGCACCGGCGCACCTTCAAGGACTGGCGGAGGACGTCGTGGCCCGCGATGGAGACGGCGCCGCGCGTCGCCGGGAGGTACCCGGTGAGCATGCGCATGGCCGTGGTCTTGCCGGCACCGTTGACGCCCAGGAACCCGGCCACTTCGCCCTTGTCGAGGTGGAAGGAGAGGTCGTCGACCGCGGTGAACGAGCCGAAGCTACGGGTCAGGTGCGAGACGGTGATCAAGGGGGGGGTGGCGGGAAGTCGCGCCGTGGGGGCGGAACAACCTAGTGCCGGGGGTCTCCGGTATCTACAGCGGTGCCCTGGGAGCGGCCGCGCACCGGCGGGTGGGTCGCTCTGCACGGGTTGCCGGTGTCGGGGGGTCGGGATGCCTTCGCGAGGCTTGCGCGGCGGAGGTTGCGCGGGACGTCGCAATGCGCACTCGCGCGCGGGCCTCGCCCGGCGAGCAACGCGGCAGGGCGTTCGCAATGCG
>JAJDET010000347.1 GCA_029259655.1 Planctomycetota bacterium | reverse complement strand
CGCCGAGCGGCTGCGGGAGGGGTTCCTCGAGCTCCCGCCCGTCGACGTCGCCGCATCCGACCTCCGGGCGTCCGGCGGCGGCCGGACGGAAGAGCTTCCCGACGCTGTGCGGGAATACGTGCGCGGGAGGGGCATCTACGGGGAGCGATGAGCGACCTCCCGCTCCTCTCCGGGTCTCCGCTGCCGGCCCTCGTCGCGCTCGCGACCGGGTTCGCGGTCGCCCTGTTCGCGACGCCGCTCCTGTGCGGGGTCGCGCGCCGCGTGGGCCTGCTCGATCCCTTGCGCGCGGGTCGCGCCGAGCGCGCGCGCAAGCTCCAGGAGCGTCCCGTCGCCGTGGTCGGTGGGCTGGTCGTGCTGGCCGGGGCGATGGCGGGCGGAGGTGGACCGGGTCTCGGGTGGTCGCTCCTCGGACTCTCCGCACCCTCCGTGGGAGCCGCGCTCCTCGCGCTCGTCGTCGCCTTCGCCATCGGGCTGGTGGACGACCTCGTGGCCGGCGGGCTCCGGCCGGCGGTGAAGTTCGGGCTGCAGTGCGCTGCCGGAGTGCCGCTCGGGGTCGGCCTGGCGTCCGCGAACCCGACCCTCGGCGTGGCCGTTCCGTGGATTCTCTGTGCCGCCGCCGCGTCGGCCGTGGCCCTCAATGCCCTCAACACCTACGACAACGCGGATGGTGCCGCGGTCGGGCTGGGTGCGCTCGCCCTCGCCATGCCGCACCCGGCGGCCGCAGGGGCGCTCGTGGGCTTCCTCCCGTTCAACCTGGACGGCGCCCGGACGGAGACTTCGCACGGCGCACGCACAGCGCCGAGCGCCTATCTCGGAGACTCGGGCAGCCACCTGCTCGGGATGCTCATCCTCCTCTCGCCGGCGGCCTGGCCGGCCCTGGTCCTGCCGCTGGTCGACCTCGGACGCGTCGCCCTCGAGCGCACGGCTGCGGGCTACGCCCCCTGGCTCGGGGACCGGCGCCACCTGGCTCACCGGCTCGCCGCGCGGGGGATGTCGCGCGCCGCGACCCTGCTCTCCCTGATGCTCGTCGCGGGACCGGCGCTCGTGCTCGGTTTCGCCGGACTCGTCGCCGACCGCCCGGGACTGATCCTCGGGGGGGCCGCGATGACCTTGTGCCTGTACGCGGCGGCGCTCGGGTTTGCTCGCCGTCGGGGGCGCGCTCGGGCTCCCGCGCCTATACTCCGGTTCACCCGCGGCGGTCGCGACGACCGCGCGGAGAGAGAACCCAGATGAGCGCGGAGGCGGAGGACACGCGGACCTGGCTGGTCGTGCACAACGACGAGGAGCAGTACTCCATCTGGCCCCGGGATCGGGAGCTGCCCGCCGGCTGGACGGAGGAGGGCACGACCGGGAGCCGGGACGCCTGTCTCGCCCACATCGAGGAGGTCTGGACGGACATGCGCCCCAAGAGCCTGCGCGGCGGTGACGGGGCGACCGGCGGACGGCCCTGAGGCGTGAAACGGAGCGGCGCGGACTCCGAAGAGGGTCCATGGGGGAACCTCCCCGGGTTGCCCCGGCCCCTGGCGGAGCCGATAATCCCGCGCTCGCTTCCTCTCGATGGGGCTCGACGAGAGGGGGCCGGCCCACCGGCGGGCCCCGATTGCCCCGCGTGCTTCCGCCGCACGCGGGTCCGAGGCGCCGCGAATCCCCCCCGCACCCCGCATCGTGAGCTACCCGCTGACCGCCATCATCTCCGACCTGCACGGGAACGTTCCCGCGCTGGACACGGCCCTCGAAGACGCCCACCGACGGGGTGTCGAGCGCTTCGTGTGCCTGGGAGACGTGGTCGGCTACGGCGCGCGCCCCAGGCCCTGTCTGGACGTGGTCATGCGCCTGTGCGTGCCCGAGCCGGAACCCCTGAACGGAACCACGCTCGCCGGGGGCCTGTGTCTGCTCGGAAACCACGAGTACGCGCTCCTGCACAGCGCCGAGGACTTCAACCCGCGCGCGCGCGCGGCGATCGAATGGACCAAGGAGGAGCTCTGGCGCGGGGAGGACGAGGAGAAGAGCAAGGAGTACTGGAACTTCATCGGAAACCTCTCGCCCAAGAACACCGACGGCGTCGCGATGTTCGCCCACGGATCGCCGCGCGATCCCATCCGGGAGTACATGCTCCCGCGCGACATCCACGACGAGGAGAAGCTGCGCGCGAACTTCGAGTGCATGGAGGCGCCCGTCTGCTTCGTGGGGCACAGCCACGTGCCGGCCGTCTACTACGAGGACCTGCGCTTCTTCCAGCCGCAGGGGACGCAGGGGCCCTACGACCTCGGTGACCTCGACCGGGCCCGCGCCATCGTGAACGTCGGCTCGGTGGGTCAGCCGCGCGACGGTGACCCGCGCCTCTGCTATGCCCTGTTCGACGGGCAGTACCTGACCTTTGTCCGTCTGGAATACGACCTCGAGCGAGCGCAGGCGGACATCCGTTCCGTGGCCGAGCTCCCCGAGGAGCTCGCTGATCGTCTGGCCGTCGGCCGCTGAGCTGACGAGGAGAGTCCGTGGAAAAGCGAATGCCGCTGTTCCTGCTGCTGTCGTTCGCAGTGCTGATGGCGTGGACGATGCTGTTCGCCCCCAAGCCGTCGGAACCGGATCGGGCGCCGGACGCCACGGAGGTCTCCGGAGACGGCGTCTCCATCCAGGCGGGCGTGGAGACGAGCGCGCCACCGGAGGTCGAGCTCGTGCCCCCGAAGGGCGAGGTCGTGGTGGACACCGAGGAGCGCGACACCGGTCCGCTCTACTTCGGCGACGAGGGGGCGCCGGGCCTCTACCTCGCGCGCTTCTCGAACCGCGGGGCGCGGCTCGTGGAGCTCCGGCTCGGTGACTTCTTCGACGAGGAAGGGCTGAGCGAGGACCAGCGGCACGACTCCGAGCACTGGGTGCGGCTCGTGGTCCCGGTCGAGACCCCCGGCGGCTTCCAGACCGGGTCCATGCTGCTCCGCGCCTCCGCCTCGAGCCGCGAGCTCCTGCGCGGGGAGGAGCTCGAGAACGCGCTGTGGCGGATGGAGGTCCTGAAGAGCCCGAGCGGCCGCCCGCAGGGCGTCGAGTTCACCTACGCGCCCGGCAGCGGAGTGCGCTTCGTCAAGCGCTTCCTGTTCCGTCCGGGCCAGTACCGCATCGGTCTCGAGATCGAGCTCGTGAACGACGGCGCGGGGGCGTCGTCGACGCGCGAGTTCATGCTGACTCCGGCGGGCTGCATGCCGGCCGAGCTGGACGACCGCTTCTACGTCGAGCCCAAGGCGGTCGCGGCCGGACCCGCGCTCGTGGACGTCGGCGAGATGTCGCTCGCGTCCATCGAGAAGAACCCCTCCGCGCGCGATTCGTACGGCGCGCTCGCCTGTCCCACGCCGCTCGCGTTCGCCGGGGTGCACAACAAGTACTTCGCGTTCCTGCTGAGCGAGACCGTCACGTCGTTGACGGACAAGCGCACGCTGTCGGGAGCGAGTTACGAGCGCGTCCCCGACGCGGAGTGGATCGCGCAGAACCCGCGCGAGGCGCAGAAGGCCTGGCGGTTCCTCCAGACGCACGTGAACCTCGAGCTCGGCGTGCCGGGCCCTGGCGAGAGCAAGACCTACCGCTACGAGGTCTACGCCGGCCCGAAGGATCGGGAGATCCTCGTCGCGGACGATCCGTCGCACGGGTTGGTGCTCGAGGAGGACCTCGGCTGGTTCTCGTCGATCGGGACCGTGCTGCTCTACGTCCTCGGGCTGTTCCAGCGCCTGACCCACAACTGGGGCGTCGCGATCATCCTCCTGACGCTGTGCATCCGCGGAGTGCTCTTCCCTCTCAACCGCCGGTTCCAGACGTCGATGGCGCGCTATCAGAAGAAGATGAAGCGCGTCCAGCCCAAGATCGAGGAGATCAAGGAGCGCTTCGCGAAGGACCCGCAGAAGCTGCGCCAGGAACAGGCGCGGATCATGCAGGAGGAGGGCGCGTTCCCACCGCTCGGCGGCTGCCTCCCGATGTTCGTCCAGATCCCGATCTTCATCGGGCTCTTCAGCGCGCTCCGGACCAACTTCGACCTCCGCCACGCGCCATTCGGCGGCTGGATCAAGGACCTCTCGCAGCCGGATCGATTGCTGGCGCTCGACCTCGAGATCCCGTTCCTCCCGATCGACCTCTCGTACCTGAACATCCTGCCGATCCTGATGGTCGTGCTGTGGATCCTCCAGCAGCGCGGCATGCCGACGCCGGCCGACGAGCAGGCCGCGCGCATGCAGAAGATGATGATGTTCATGCCCGTCGTGATGGGCGTGTTCCTCTACAACTACGCGGCGGGCCTCTCGCTCTACATGATCACCCAGTCGGGACTGGGCATCTTCGAGCAGAAGTTCATCAAGAAACACTGGCCCATCGACGACGCCGAGCAGGAGAAGGAGAAGCCTGGCTGCGGGCCCTTCTCGGGGTTCATGAAGAACCTCGCCGAGAAGCAGAAGGCGCACATGAAGAAGATGGAAACGATGAAGGGCGCCGGTCAAGCGCGCACGCCCGCCAAGCGGCGCAAGCGGCGCCGCTAGTACGATCGATGGGCGCCGCGACGGAGGGCCGTACGATCGCGGCGCTCTCCTCGCCGCCGGGTCCGGGTGATCGGGCCGTGATCCGCCTGTCCGGTCCCGAAGCGTTCGGGATCGTCCGGACCGCGCTCGTGTCCGAGACGGCCGCGCGCTGGCCCGCCGGTCGGGGGCTCCTGCGCGGGTTCTTCGGTGACGGTCACGGCGAGCAGCCCGTGATGGTCCTCGTCATGCCGGGCCCGCGCTCGTTCACGCGCGAGGACGTCGTCGAGTTGCACCTCCCGGGCGCACCTCCGCTCGCGCAGCGCGCGCTCTCGCGCGTGCTCGAGCTCGGGGCCGTCCCGGCCGGACCCGGGGAGTTCACGCGGCGGGCGTTCCAGAGCGGCCGGATCGACCTGACACGCGCGGAGGCGGTGCTGGAGATGGTGTCGGCGGGCAGCGAGGCGGAACGACGCGCAGCCGCCGAGCTCCAGTCCGGCGGGCTCGCCACCCGGGTCGACGCCGCTCGCGAGCTCCTCGAGGAGCTCGCCGCCCTGTGCGAGGCGAGCCTCGACTTCGACGAGAGCGACACCGGTCACGTGCCTGCCGCCGAGCTCCTGGAGCGCTTCACGCAGGCCGGCGCCCGGGTGGCCGAGGCACTCTCCTGGGAGGAGCGGCGCGCTCCCGCCCGCGGGCTCCCGCGAGTCGTCCTGTGCGGCGCCCCCAACGCCGGGAAGAGCTCGCTCCTGAACGCTCTCGCCGGTGCGGCCCATGCCCTCGTCACCCCGGCCGCCGGGACGACGCGGGACGGAGTCGAGGTGGAGCTCGCCCTGGCCGGGAGCCGCTGCGTCCTGCTGGACGCACCCGGGCTGGACCCACGGGCTTCGGGCGTCGACCGGAGCGCGCAGGAGCGAGCCCGGGAGCTGCGCGAGGCGGCGCATCTGTTCCTGTGGGTCGTCGATGCCGCACGGCCGGACGTCGAGGTGGCCGCCGACGAGGTCCTGGACCTCCCCGCCTCGGTCCCGATCCTGCTCGTCTGGACGAAGGGCGATCGAGATGACGCGCGGCCCGGTCCGCCCCGCGAGCTCGTCGGGCACGCGCGGGCCTCGGTGGGGGTCTCCGCCCTCACCGGTGCCGGTCTGGACGAGCTTCGACGTGCCGTCTCGCGCCTCCTCTCCGAGGACGCCGGCGAGCGTGGATCGGCCGCGCGCGAGCTCGCCGCGCGTCACGCCCGCGCCCTGCGTGACGCGGCGCTGGAGCTAGAGCGGGCAAGAGTCGCGCTCGGGGAAGAGGCGCCCCTGGATCTCGTCGCCGAGGCACTGCGCAGCGCCACGCGCGAGCTCGATCGGATCCGAGGCGAGACGACGCCGGAGGACGTGCTCGACCGAGTCTTCGCCCGGTTCTGCATCGGAAAGTGAGCAGCGACCGCCCCGGGGATTCGTGCGGGGGAACGGGGAACGGGGAACGGGTTCATTCGGGCACGGGCACGGGCACGGGCACGTTCACGTTCAGAGGTGGTACTGGATATGCCACTGTCAGCCTCCTACGCCCGTTGACACACCATATATTGGGTGCTCTCTTGTGCGGGGCAGGCCCCGCTCCCCCCCATGAGATGCCCCCGGTGCAAATCGCAGAACGACCGCGTGGTCGACTCGCGGACGTCCTCGGACGGAAGAGCCATCCGCCGGCGTCGGGAGTGCCTGGTGTGCTTCCTGCGCTACACGACCTACGAGAGGATCGAGTCCACGCCGTTGCGGGTGGTGAAGAAGAGCGGTGAGCGGGTCCGGTTCGACCGTGAGCGCCTGCTCCAGGGCATGCTCAAGGCCTGTGAGAAGCTCAACGTCCCGATCGAGGACCTCGAGACGGCGGCCTCTCAGATCGAGACCCGCTGTCAGGAGGAGTACGACCGGGAGGTCCCCAGCGCCGTGATCGGCTCCCTCGTCATGGAGGAGCTCAAGCGCATCGACCAGGTCGCCTACGTGCGCTTCGCCAGCGTCTACCGGGAGTTCAAGGACGTCACCCAGTTCCTGGACGAGCTGCGTCCGATGATCGAGGCCCGCGAGGGCGAGGACGGATCCCGTGTCGGCTGAACGCGAGCCCAGGACCGCGGCGGCCCACGCACCGACCCACGTCGTGAAGCGGGACGGCCGGGAAGTGCCGTTCGACACCCGGAAGATCCGGGCCGCCGTCCTGAAAGCGACCGCCGCGGTGGGCGATGCGGACGAGGGCTATGCCACCGAGGTGGCCGGCCTGGCCGAGCTGGCGCTGGCCGAGGAACGGCGCGTCAGGGGCGGTGAGGGGACCCAGGAATACGTGCCCACCATCGAGGACATCCAGGACCTCGTCGAGCGCGCCCTGGTCGAGACGGGCCGGGCCCCCGTGGCCAAGGCCTACATCCTCTATCGCGATCGGCGCGCGCGCGTGCGCGAGGCGCTGCGGGTGGAGAGCAGCGTGAGCAGCTCCGGCGTTCGCGTCCGCGCCTCCGGAGGCACTTCCTCGTGGTCCAAGGGACGCATCGTCGCCGCGCTGATGACCGAGGCCGAGCTCTCGCGCTCGCCCGCGGAGGAGATCGCGGCGGCCGTCGAGGCCAAGGTGTTCGACGCGGGCCTCGCACGGATCACGACCGGGCTCGTGAGAGAGCTCGTCGACATCGAGCTCGCGTCACGCGGCTGGACTCGAGCCCTGCGCCGCCAGGAACCGGTCAGCCTGCCGCGCCACGACCTGCGGCGCGCACTCTCGGGGCTGTCGCTCTTCGCGTGGGAGGAAGAGGGCCAGCGAGTCGATGCGGGCGGCGGCGGCGAGCTCGAGCCGTGGCCCGCGGAGACCGGAGACGGCATCGAGGGTCCCGTCGCCGGTGAGCTCTTCACGCGGTTCGCCCTGCGTGAGGTCCTCGAGGAACCCCTGGCCGACATGCACGTCGGCGGCGACCTGCACATCGAAGACCTCGGTCGTCCGCACCTCCCGCTCGTGCTCTCCGTGCCGAGCGATCTCCTCGCTCGCGGCGAGCCCTCTCCCGGCGGCGCCTTCGCCCTGCTCGAGGACCTCTCCGGCCTGGTCGCGGAGTGCGCCTTCGGGCTGGTGCTGGAGGATCCCGGGAGCGTGCTCCAGCCGCTCGCCCGGGGGACGCGCGCCAAGAGTCCGCTCGGGCTGGCTGCCTGGCTGCGCTCCGCAGCCGCGGTCGCTCGCGCCGGCCGCCGGCACCTCGACCTGGCCTCGCCCGGCGAGCGCTTCTCGGCCTTCACGGCACGCCTGGTGGAGGAGCTGGCCCAGCTCGACGACCACCCGTTCACTCCGCGCCTCTTCCTCGACGTCGAGGAGGGCTTGGTTCTCGTCCGGGAGCATCCCGAGCTGGCCGACCTGGTCGATCGCCTCTGCAGCGCGGGCCGGGTCATCCCGACCTGGAGCGGACGGGACGAGCGCTTCGCCGGGCCTGGCTGCCGCCGCGTCGGTCGCGAGCGCGGCGCCCTCGCCACGTCGGTCGCCGTATCGATCAACCTCCCGCGCATCGCACGCCGCGCCGGCCCGTGGCGCGAGGACGCCGCGCTCGAGCTGCTCCAGGGCAGCGTCCAGTGTGCGCTGGCCATCTGCCGGGCGCTCGAGGCGGCGCGGGCGACCTGGAACCGCCGCCGCACGCTGCGCGCGCGGGGTACCTTCGCGCTCGTCCCGGTCGGGTTGCGCGAGGCGCTCCGGATCCTGGGTGACGGCGAGGCCGACCCCTCGCTCGGGGCGCGGCTGCTCGGGTTCCTCGACGAGGCCGCACGACGCTTCTCGGCGGACGACACGACGGCGGCCGTGGTCAGCCCGTTCTTCGGGCAGCGAGCGGCGCGCCGGCTGGCACACGCCGACCGCGAACGCGTTCGCGCCCTGGACTCGGCCCAGGGCGAGCTGTTCGACGCGCGCGCTGCGCTCGGCGAGATGGCCTACACCGTCGGCTTCCGCGTGTCCCCGGTTCCGTGGCTCGATCCCGGCGAGGCCGAGGCCGAGCTCCTCACCACGCTCCAGAGCGGAGCGCTCCACCCCGTGCCGCCTCTGTCCACCGGTCTCGGCTCGTCCGCGCCGAGCCGTGGAAGGGATCTCCCGCGTCCCGCGTGGGAGACCTGGGCCCGGCGTCGCGTCTCGGTCGTCTCGCGCGAGCGCGACCTCTTCGTCCCGCTGCCTCCCCCCGTGTCCGCCGAGCACTCCGCTCTCGAGGCCGAACACGTCTCATCCGACTGACAATGCGCCTTCAACGACTCGAACTCTTTGGCTTCAAGTCCTTCGGCGACCGGACCGTTCTCAACTTCGAGCGCGCGCTGACCGGGATCGTCGGTCCCAACGGTTGCGGGAAGAGCAACGTCGTCGACGCGATCCGCTGGGTCCTCGGGGAACAGCGGCCGACGTCCATGCGCGGCGCCGAGATGACCGACGTCATCTTCAAGGGATCCACGTCGCGAGACGCTCTTGGCGTGGCCGAGGTGACCGTCGTCCTCGACAACTCGAACGGCGTACTCGAGACGCAGGGTCCCGAGGTGTCGATCACGCGCCGCGTGTACAAGAGCGGCGAGGGCGAGTACCTGATCGACGGCGACCGCGTGCGCCTCAAGGACGTGCGCGACATGCTGTACGACACCGGCCTCGGGAGCCGCGGGTACGCAGTCCTCGAACAGGGCCGGATCGACGCCGTCCTTTCCGCGAACCCTATCGATCGACGCGCGATCTTCGAGGAGGCCGCGGGCATCAGCCGCTACCGCCAGCGCCGCCACGAGACCGAGAACAAGCTGAAGCGCGTCGAGCGCGACCTCGAGCGCCTCGCGGACGTGACGCGCGAGCTCGGGACACGTTCACGCTCACTCAAGATCCAGGCGGGCAAGGCGGAGCGCTTCCTCGTCGCCCGCGACGCGTGGCGCGAGGAGGCCCAGCGCTACGCACGGCACCGCGCGTTCGACCTCGATCGCCGGCTCGTGGAGGTCCGCGAGGAGATCGAAGCCGCCGACAAGCGCGTGCGCGAGCTGCGCGAGCTGCGCGAATCGAGCGACGGCACGATCCACGAACGCGAGCTCGAGCGCACCGCTCTCGACGGTCAGATCGAGCTCCTGAACGCGCGGGCTTCGGAGCTCGCCGCCGAGCTCTCGACCCTGGACGAGCGCAAGGTCCAGCTCTCGGCGCGCGTCGCCGGCTGGCGTCGGGCGGCCCTGGAGGAGGGCGAGCGCGCGGAGGGGCTCTCCGAGCGCCTCGTGCAGCGACGCGACGAGCTCGAGACCGTCTCGGCCCGCGTCCGGGAGCTCACCGCGGAGTGCGAGACCGCCCGCGCTCACCTCGCCGAACGCCGAAGGGCGCAGGCCGAGCTGAGACAGTCCCTGCACCAGGCGGGAGAGGCGTTCGAAGAGCAGAACGAGAGGGTCCTCGGCCTGCTGCACGAGAAGACGGCCGCCGAGAACGAGGTCGTGCGCCACGAGCGCAACATCGAACCCCTCTCGGAGCGCGCTCGACGAGCCAGTGAGCGCTCGGCCGACGCCGCGGTGGCGTGCGAGAGCGCGAAGGAGACGGCGGAGGAAGCGCGCGGGGAGCTCGACCGAGCCGAGGCGTTCGTGGTCGACCTCGACAGGCGCCGGGAGCACCTCGACGGCGAGGCGCGGGCCCTGGAAGTGCGGAGCCGCGAGCTGTTCGAGAGGAAGAGCGCCAGCGAGATGGAGCGGGCGGCGCTGGAGAGCAAGATCGAGACCCTGCTCGACCGGGCCGCCGAGCGCGAGCACCTCGACGTCGGAGCGCGCGCGCTCCTTCCCGGCGGAGACGCCGGAGAGGACGGACCGGGCGTGCAGATGCTCGGACTCCTCGCGGACCACCTGCGGACCGAGACGCGCTACGCGCGCGCGCTGGACGGCGCGCTCGGCGAACGCGCTCAGGCCCTGGTCGTGAGCGGCGGCGAAGATCTCGAACGGGTGATCGAGTGGCTCCGGACCGGACAGCGCGGCCGCGCGCGCCTCG
>JAJDET010000346.1 GCA_029259655.1 Planctomycetota bacterium | reverse complement strand
AAGCCGCGGTACCCGCGGCGATGCCTCCGGCGGGCGGAAGAAACCTCATGAAACACGCCGACACCGCCTAGGGCGGTCGGCTCACGAGGGACCGGCGCTGAGGCGCCTTCCTCGCGCGCGCCGGCATCCGCCGGTGCGCGGAGGGCACGGCACTGCGGGGAGAACCCCGCACGACTCACCGCGAGCGTCCGAGGCTCGTCACGCCGCGTACGACGCGCGACCGCGAGGCACCGCGCCCCGGGGGGTTCCCCGACCCCTTCCCTTGTCGATGCCCCGCACGCGGGTGAGAATGTCGCCCGATGCGCGTTCTCGAGCTCGAAGTGAACGGAGACCAGGTCGAGGTCGGAGCCCCCGACCACTGGACACTCCTGGAGGTCCTGCGCTACCGGCTCGGCCTGTACGGGTCCAAGCAGGGTTGCGACAAGGGGGACTGCGGAGCGTGTACGGTGCTCCTCGACGGCGAGCCCGTGATCGCGTGCCTCACGCTCGCCGCCCTCTGCGAGGGCCGCCGCATCACGACGATCGAGGGGCTGGCGCCGGCGCACGTGCGCGCGGGCGGTCGGGGCCCCGACCCCGTTCAGGACGCCTTCGACCGCTGCGGTGCGTTGCAGTGCGGGTTCTGCCAGCCGGGGATGATGCTCTCGGCGTGGGCGCTCCTGGCCGACAACCCGACGCCGACTCGCGGTGAGATCAACGCGGCGCTCTCGGGGAACCTCTGCCGCTGCACGGGCTACACGCAGATCGTGGAGGCGGTCGAGCTCGCGATCGCCGAGGCCACGGGGGCCACGCCCGCACGACCGCACTGGGCGAAGCACGAGAGCACGCCTCCGAAACCCGCGTCCGTCGACGGCCGAGAGGCGAGCCGATGAGCGCGCGCGACAACCACGGGACCGAGGCGCCCTGGGGCGAGGGCTTCCAGGTCGTCGGCAAGCGACATCGCAAGGTCGACGGGCTCGCGAAGGCGACCGGCCAGGCCGTCTACGCCGACGACATCGCGTTGCCCGGCATGCTCCACGCGAAGACGCTGCGCAGCACCCACCCGCACGCGCGAATCGTCTCCATCGACACGTCGCGAGCGCTGGCGCTCGAGGGCGTGCACGCCGTGATCACCGGCGAGTCGATGCCGATCAAGTACGGCGTCATCCCGTGGACGCCCGACGAGAACGCGCTGGCCGTCGACAAGGTCCGGTTCACCGGCGACGAGGTGGCCGCCGTGGCCGCGATCGACGAGGACACGGCCAACCGCGCGCTCAAGCTCATCGACGTCGTCTACGAGCCGCTCCACACCTATCTCGACCCGTTCGAGTCGCTGGAGCGACACGACCCGGCGATCCACGAGGAGAACAAGCGCGGCAACGTCAGCAAGCACGTCGAGCTCGAGTTCGGGGACGTGGACGGCGCCCTCGAGAGGGCGGACGTCGTGGTCGAGGGCGACTACTTCTTCCACGGGACGACCCACACGCCGATCGAGCCCCACTGTGCCGTCGCCCAGTGGACCCAGGACGGCAGTGCGGAGGGACTCCTGACCGTCTGGTCCTCGACGCAGATCACGCACTACGTGCAGCGCGCGCTGGCGCGCGTGCTCGAGCTGCCGGAGGCGAAGATCCGCGTCGTCCAGCCCTGTCTCGGCGGTGCCTTCGGCGGGAAGTCCGATCCCTTCTCGCTCGAGTTCTGCGTGGCGAAGCTCGCGATGATCACGGGCCGCCCCGTGAAGATGCTGTGGACGCGCGAGGAGGTCTTCTACGCGCACCGCGGACGCCACCCGATGCACATGCACTACCGCTCCGGTGCGACCAAGGACGGGAAGCTCCTCGCGACCGACGCGAAGATCTTGATCGACGGCGGGTCCTACAGTTCGTTTGGGCTGGTCACGACCTACTACTCGGGCCAGCTCCTGACGGGACCCACGCACATCGAGAACTACCGCTTCGACTCGACGCGCGTCTTCACGAACAAGCCGCCCTGCGGCCCCAAGCGCGGGCACGGTTCCGTGCAGCCGCGTTTCGCCTTCGAGATCCAGCTCGACGAGCTCGCGCACGAGCTGGGGATGGACCCGATCGAGCTCCGGCGCCGGAACTGGCAGGGCGAGCACACGACGACCGTCAACGGGCAGCGCATCACCTCGAACGGGTTCATGCAGTGCCTCGACGGCGTCGAGGAGGCCTCGGACTGGAAGGCGCGCTACAAGAAGCTCCCGCGCGGGCGCGGCCTGGGCGTCGCCGGCTCGATGTACATCTCCGGGACCAACTACCCGGTCTACCCCAATGAGATGCCGCAGGCCGGCATCCAGCTCAAGGTCGACCGCTCGGGTCTGGTCACGGTCTTCACCGGCGGCAACGACATCGGGCAGGGATCGAATTCGGTGGTCGCGTACCTCGTGGCCGAAGAGCTCGGCATGGACGTCGACCACATACGCGTGGTGGCGGCGGACACCGACCTCTGCCCCGTCGACCTCGGTGCCTACTCGTCGCGCGTGACCT
Source organism: Planctomycetota bacterium (assembly GCA_029259655.1). GTDB lineage: Bacteria > Planctomycetota > UBA1135 > UBA1135 > OFTM220. The sequence continues at coordinate 2,356 of JAJDET010000346.1, read as the reverse complement.
TCATGGTCGGCAACGCTGCGATCGACGCGTGCCGGAAGCTCCGAGCGCAGATCGTCGCGGCGGTCGCCGAGCACTGGGAGGTCCCCGAGGACCGCGTGCGGATGGGCGGCGGTCGGGTGCTCGATCTCGCGGATGCCGAGAAGACGATTCCCTCCCGCGAGGCCTTCCAGATCGCCGAGGTGCGCTTCGACACACTCGGCGCGACGGGTTCCTACAACACGCCGACCCTCGGCGGTGACTATCGCGGCGGGACGATCGGCGCCGCGCCGGCCTACTCGTTCACCGCGCACGTCGTCGAGGTGACCGTCGACGAGGAGACCGGCCGCATCACCTGCGACAAGGTCTGGGTGGCCCACGACTGCGGTCGTGCACTGAACCCGACCCTGGTCGCGGGTCAGATCGAGGGCTCGGTCTACATGGGAATAGCCGAGGCCCTGCTCGAGGACCACGACGTCAACCGCTTCGGCCTGCACCGGGGACCGTCGCTCCTCGACTACCGAATCCCGACGTCCGTCGACACGCCCGAGATCTACTCCATCATCGTCGAGAGCGTCGATCCCGAGGGACCGTACGGCGCGAAGGAGGCCGGTGAGGGTCCGCTGCACTCGGCCATCCCCGCGCTCGCGAACGCCGTCTTCGACGCCGTCGGGATCCGGATGCACCACCTGCCGTTCACGCCGGGCAAGGTGCTCGTCGCACTTCGCGACGAGCGCGCGGCGCGCCCCGAACCGGTCACGGGAGCGACGCGCTGATGCTGCGGCTGCCCGAGTTCCGGATCGAGCGCCCCGCGACGATCGCGGAGGCCGTGCGTCTCCTCACCGAGCTCGGCGAGGACGGGATGCTCGTCGCCGGCGGCACGGACCTCCTCCCCAACATGAAACACGAGCTCTTCACGCCGAAGACGCTCGTCGCGCTGTCCGACGTCGCCGAGCTGCGCGGCATCTCCAGGGAGGACGACGGATCGCTCGTCATCGGCGCGATGACGACCGTCGACGAGGTCGCGAAGCACGAGCTGGTGCGCGAGCATGCGACGGTCCTGGCACAAGCGGCCGGCCTGATCGCCGGGCCGCAGCTCCGCCGGATGGGGACCCTCGGCGGCAACGTCATGCTCGACACGCGCTGCCAGTGGTACAACCAGACCTACTTCTGGCGGGAGGCGCTCGGGTTCTGCTTGAAGAAGGACGGCACGCTCTGCCATGTCGTCGAGGGCGGCAAGAAGTGCGTCGCCGCAGCGAGCAACGACACGGCGCCGGCGCTCATGGTGCTGGGTGCCGAGCTCACCTTCGAGGGACCCGAAGGCCGCCGCGTGGTCGCGATCGACGACCTGTGGAAGTCCGACGGCATCTTCAACAAGAAGGCGTCCCCCCACGAGGTGCTCGTGAGCATCCGCGTTCCGGCGCCGCCGCCCGGGCGTCGGAGCGCCTACGGCAAGCTCCGCGATCGCGGCTCGATCGACTTCCCCCTGCTGGGGGTCGCGGTCCGGCTCGACTGCGACGCTGCGGGGATCGTCGAGGACGCCGACTCCGTCCTCGTGGCCCTCCAGGCCCGCCCCGTGCGGCTGAAGCGCGTCGCCGATCTACTGCGCGGTGCGAAGCCCGGCACCGAGGCGTTCGAGGAGGCCGCTCGGGGCGTGGCGGAGAGCGCCCACAAGCAGTGCCACCCCCTCGCCAGCGTGCCGGGAGACCACGAGTACCGCCGCGAGATGGTCCCCGTGTACGTCCGCCGCACGCTCCTGGCCGCCGCCGAGGGCGGTGGCCCCGTGCACCACCTCTAGGTCCGGACCCGACCGGGCGCGAACGGCTTTCGCCCGGTGCCCTTCAGCCGGGGCTCTCCTGCGGTCGAAGCGAGCACGCTCCATCGCACCCGCACCAGAGGTATCCGGCATGCAACCCGTCCTTGCTCTCCTGCTCGCTCTCGCCCCGCTCCCCACGACCCCGAAGGAGAGCCCGAACTTCCTCTCCGTCTACTCCGGCGGCTCGACCGAGCTCTTCACCGACGCGCGAGATCAGGGGCTCATCAACCTCTTCTCGAACCTCGAGGGCGTCCTCGCGGCGATCGGCGAGCACGAGAACGAACCGCCGCCGCTCTCGCTGCGGCTCGCGGCCCGCTGGTTCGTGCGACCGCTGAGCATGCGCATGGGGCTCTCCGCGGAGAACGTGCCGACGGTGCAGATCGACGTCCGCTTCGACGACCAAGCAGCCGCTCTGCGGGAGCTCGCAGCCCTGCGGGATGCGCTGGAGGAGGACGGCATCGAGATCTCGACCTCCAGCGAGAAACCCGGCCGCCTGGAAGCCGAGACGCCGGAAGGCCCGATCGTGGCGCACGCCCGACAGGACGGCGAGACGGGAGTCGTCTC
>JAJDET010000345.1 GCA_029259655.1 Planctomycetota bacterium | reverse complement strand
CGCGCGCGATGCCGGCGACGAGCTTCCCGAACTGCGAGCCCCAGTCACCGATGTGATTGATCCCGACGGTCCGGTAGCCGAGCGCCTGGTTCAGACGCATCAGCGCAGCGCCGATGATCGTCGACCGCAGGTGCCCGACGTGGAACTGCTTGGCGATGTTCGGCGACGAGTAGTCGAGGACGATCGTCTTGCCGGCGCCCTCGTCCGAGCGCCCGTACGACGAGCCGTCGCTCCGGACACGTTCCAGGACGCTCCGGGCAAGCTCGCTCCGGTCGATCCTGAAGTTCAGGTACGGCCCGGCCGCAACGACGTCGATGCCCTCGAGCAGCGCGGCCACCTCGGGTGCGAGCTCGAGAGCGATCTTCGGAGGGGGAGCCTTCCTGGCTTTTGCGAGGGGGAAGCAGGGGAAGGCGAAGTCCCCCAGCTCGGGGTCGCGCGGCTGTTCGACGCGGATCTCCTCGGGGGAGAGCCCCGACGCATTCGAGAGCGCCGCGCGGATTCGATCGACGAAGTCACGCATGGTCAGGCCCAGTTCTCCCACTCGCGGTTCTTGTCTTCCAGGTCGCGCTCGATCTCGGCCAGACGGTACTGGGTCTCCCGCGCGAGGTCCGCGTCCTTGTAGACCGCTTCCTCGGCCAGGGTCGACCGGAGGGTCTCCCGCTCCTCCTCCAGCTTGATGATGGCCTCCTCGAGCTTCTTGAACAGGTAGGGGTTCCGGGGACGGCGCTTCCCGGCACCGCCCTTGTCCTTCTTCCTGGACTTGGCCTTGGCTTGCTCGGCCCGAGCTCTGTCCGCCTTGACGCGCGCGGCCTTCTCATCGCGATCCGCGAGCACCGCTTCCGACTCCCGTCGCCGGGCCTCGCGCCAGGCGGAGTAGTTGCCCTCGTAGCGCCGCGCGCCGCCGTCCTCGATGACGATGATGGCCGTGCACAGGCCGTCGAGGAACTCGCGGTCGTGGCTGACGCACGCGAGCGCTCCCGTGAAGTCGCCGAGCATCTCCTCGAGCGCCGTGCGCGAAGCGAGGTCGAGGTGGTTGGTCGGTTCGTCGAGCGCGAGCCAGGAGGGCTCGCTCAGGACGAGCTTCGCGAGGACCAGGCGCGCGCGCTCGCCGCCCGAGAGGCTCGTCACGGTGGCGTCGACGTCGTTGCCGCGGAAGAGGAAACGAGCCAGGTGGCCCCGGATCTCCCCGTCGGTCATCTGCGGGTGGTCGCGCCGGACCTCGGTGAAGGGCGTTCCGTCCTCCCGCAGACCGGACGTGTCCTGGTCGTAGAACCCGCAGACCGAACGATGGCCGTGGAGGAGCTCTCCGCCGGACGGAGTCATCCGTCCCGCGAGCACTTTCAGCAAGGTGCTCTTCCCCGTGCCGTTTCGACCGACGATCCCGATGCGCTCGCCGCGGCCGATACGGACGTCCACGCCCGAGAACACGGTGCGATCGCCGTAGCCGGCGGAGAGTCCCCGGGCCTCGAGCACGAGCTCGCCGCCGCGCGAGGCGGCCGGGGGGCGGATGACCGGACGGCGCACGTCGTGGGCAGGCTTCGCGATTCGCTCCAGGTGACCGAGCTTCTTCTGGCGCCCCTTGGCCTCGGCCGTGCGCTGGCTGCCCATGTGCTTCTTGACGAAGGCCTCCTCCTTGCGGACGTAGCTCTCCTGCTTCTTCCAGGCGCGGTGGGTCGTCTCGAAGCGCTCCGCCTTGAGGTCGAGGTAACGCGGGTAGTTGCCCGGATAGCGGTTGAGGCTCCCGAACTCGAGCTCGATGATCGTCGACACGACGCGCGAGAGGAGTCGACGGTCGTGGCTGACGATCAGGACGGCTCCCGCGAGCTCCGCGAGGTAGCTCTCGAGCCACTCGATGCCCTCGAGATCGAGGTGGTTGGTCGGCTCGTCGAGCAGCAAGACATCGGGGACGGAGACGAGCTCCCGGGAGAGCGCGGTCCGGCTCCTCTCGCCGCCCGACAGGGTGCATGCCTCTCGGTCCCAGAGGCTCTCGGGGAGCCCGATCCCGGACATCACGGTCTCGACTCGACGGTCCGCCTCCCAGCCGCCGAGGAACTCCATGCGCTCGGAGAGCTCGCCGTGGCGGCGGACGAGGCGGGTGAGCACGTCCCCCTCCGCCTCGGCCATCTGCTCACCGACCTGGTCGAGCTCCCTCTCGATCTTGTGGACCTCCTCCAGTCCGGCCTCGACATAGGTGCGGGCCGTGATGCCGGCTGCGAACTCCGGGCGCTGGGGGACGTATCCGAGGCGCGTGTTGCGGGCCACCGTCACGGAGCCCCCGTCGGGCGACTCCTCACCCTCGATCAGGCGCAGGAGCGTCGTCTTTCCGCCTCCATTGCGCCCGACCACGCCGATCTTGTCGCCGTTGTCGATCTGGAAGCTGGCACCGGCCAGGACTTCCAGCGCGCCGTAGTGGCGCCGCACGTTCTCCACCAACAAGAGCGTCATGTCGCGAACCGCGGATGATAACGGTGAGGCGTCGGCTCACCCGATGCGGATCTGCTCGATCGCGTCGCGAATCTTCTCCCGGAGGTCTTCGGCACCCGGCGACCCGTCGTCCGGCACGAGGTCGAGCGCACGGGAGAGGTGCTCGATCGCCTCGTCCTGACGCTCGGCCTCGATCAACGCGAACGCGAGGTCGTGCTGGACCTGGAAGGAGTCCGGCAATGCCTCGGCGGCGCCCCGGAAGCTCCCGATGGCCCGCTCGAGGTCTCCCCGGTCGCGTTCGATCAGGCCGCGCAGGTGGAGCGACCGCGCGTGTCGGGGCTCGATGGCGAGCGCGGCTTCGAGCCAGACCTCTGCACCCTCCCGGTGTCCCAGACGATAGTCGGCCGCCGCGAAGCCGGCGTAATCGTCGGCCTCCGAGAAGGCCTCCACCAGTGCCGGACGCATCCCGTCGCGGACGTCGGCGCGCTCCTGGAGGCCGTAGGCGATGGTCAGCTGCTGGAGCGCGACGTCGCGCTCCCCGATGACGAGCAGGACGTCGCCGAGGCTGTAGAAGGCCTCGAAGCTCTCGGGCATCGCGAGGCTCGCGCGGCGGTACTCGAGCACGGCGTTCTGCAGGTCGAGGGCCGCGCTCTCGGTCTCGTCTCGGCCGAGCCGCTCCTCCGCGCGCCGACGAAACGCGTGGCCGCGCTGCAGCCGCGCGAAGCCGTTCTTCGGGTCCGCGTCGAGGGAGCGGTCGATCCAGTCGAGCGCTCGGCTCGGCTCGTCGCGTTCCAGCTCCAGGATGCCGAGCAGGATCATCGGCTCGGGGTGGTAGGGCGAGAGCTCGTGCGCCGCCTCCACCTCGCGCCGCGCCCGATCGGTGGCTCCCTGCTGCAGGAGACTGCGCGCGAGCCACAACCGATCGTCGAGGGCGTCGGGTCGGACCAGGAGCGCCTTCTCGAAGTGCTCCTGGGCCGCGTGCCAGTTCTCGCGCGCGATCTCGAGCCGCCCGAGGTCGTGGTGCGCGTCCGCCGACCCGGGCAGGATCGCGAGCACACGCCGGAAGGACTCCTCGGCGCGTTCGAGCTCGCGCAGACCGAACGAGGCCATGCCGGATCCCAGGTGCGCCTCCACGTTGACCGGATCCGACTCCGTGATCAGCTCGAAGACCTCGCGCGGAGTCTCGTAGTCGAAGTAGTCGTCGATCTCCGCCAGCGCGAGCAAGCAGAAGCCGAGCGCGAGGTTGACCTGCCGGAAGTCCTCGAGCGTCACGAAGATCGTCGATCCCTCCTCCTTCGAGAGCTCGAGCAGGTCCTGTGCGCGTTCGATGACCGTGTGCGCCTCGTACAGCTCCTCCGCACGGCCCACGCGCTTGTACTCCCCGAGGAGCTCCTGCGTGTAGACCCAGTGGGCGTAGGGCGACTCGGGGTTCCGCTCCAGAGCGGCCCCGAGGAACACGCGATCGTTCTTCCAGTGGGGGATGCGAGTCCAGTCGAGGTAGGCGAAGAGCCCCAGTGCGAGGATGGCCAGCACGCTTCCGGGAACCCTCGGGAGCCGGGCCAGGAGCCCGCCGGCGAAGAGCGCGAAGAAGGCGGCCGGCAGGTAGAGGTGGTGGTCGGAGAGCGGGAAGAACTCCATCCACCTCGACGCGACGCCGAGCGGGAGGAGGCTCACGAGGAGCGCGCCCAGGTGCAGCCCGGCGCTCCGATCGCCTCCGCGGCGCCGCGCTGAGCGGACGAGGAGGACGAGCCATGCGATCGCGAGACCGAGGATGGCCGACGGGGCGGCCAGCGCCGCGAGTCCCGGATCCCGCGGCGGCGTCCGGAACGGGTTCCAGTCGTCCGGCCACGCGAGGATCGCGAGCGCTCCACCGAGCGTGTCGATGCTCGCTGCCAGGGACGGACCGAGGCGGGAGAGCGCGTCGAGCTCGCGGTCGAAGCCGGCGAGTGCGGACCCGTATGCGAGTGACCGCAAGCCCCAGGCGATCCCGAGCGCGCCGACCAGGGCGGAGAGACCGCGACGTCTCTCGCTCCCGGCCGGGCTGAGCACCCAGAACGCGGGCAGGAGCGCAACCGCCTGGAGATCGGACAAGAGGGCCAGGAGGTAGAGGAAGGCGGCGACGTGCGCGCTCTTCCCGCGCACGACTCGCTCGAGGGCGAGGATCGCGAA
>JAJDET010000344.1 GCA_029259655.1 Planctomycetota bacterium | reverse complement strand
CGCAGATGGGGTTCAACCACGGGTTGGCCTCGCTCTCGGCCACTCTCAAGGTGCGCGGCCACGAGACGCGTCTCGTCAACCTCAACGAGAACCTGCCGCCGGTTCCGACGCACGAGGAGGTCTACCGGGAGCTCCTGGAGTGGGGAGCCGGGCTCGTCGCGTTCTCGTGCCTCTCCCAGCAGTACCGGGAGGCCCTGTCCCTGGCGCGCTTCCTGCGCGAACGAGCGGAGCGCGACGGCGTGCAGTTGCCGCCGCTCGTCGTCGGAGGGATTCACCCCACGATGGTCCCGCGCGATGTCATGGCGGATGGGGTCTGGGACCACGTGGGCGTCGGCGAGTGCGAGGACGCGCTGTGCGAGCTCGCGGAGTCGATCGAGCGCGGTGAGAGCCGCGACGACGTCGGGAACTTCTTCTCGTGGCGCGGAACGCAGCGTCCCGCGTCGTTCGACGGTGCCGCGTTCGACGAGCACGTGCGCGTCAACCCCGTGCGCGAGTTCCCGAGCCTCGAGACCCTCCCGATGCCGGACTACGGGCTCTTCGACACGCAGAAGATCCTTGACGGCAAGCAGGGCTGGATGGGTCTCCTGACGAGCCGCGGATGTCCGTACCGCTGCACCTACTGCCTCAACCACCGGATCGTCGATCGCTACAAGGAGGACCTGGATCGGAGTACGTCCGGGATAGGCTTCTTCCGCTTCCGGCCGCCGGCCCTCGTCGTCGAGGAGATGCGCCACGTCGTCGAGCGGTACGAGGGCATCGGCACGTTCATCCTGGACGACGACCTCTTCACGCAGAACGTCGAGCACGCGATCGCCGTCCTCGCGGCCTACGAGAAGAGCGGCATCGGGCTGCCGCTCGTCGTCAACTCGCACGTCAAACGCCTCGACCCGCAGGTCGCGAGCGCACTCGCCAGTGCGGGTTGCCGGATCCTGAAGCTCGGGATCGAGTCGGGCTCGCGCCGTGTCCGCTACCGGGTGCTCAAGCGTCCGATGACGGACGACGACATCATGTCGACCATCGGCTTCGCGGAGGAGAACGGGCTCCACACGTCCGGCTTCGTGATGATCGGGCTGCCGACGGAGACGCGTGACGAGCGCTGGGAGACCGTCGATCTGCTCGCGCGCTCGGGCATCGGACGCTTCCGGACCTCGCTCTTCTTCCCGTTCCCCGGGACGGAGAGCCATGCGCTCGCCGTCGAAGGAGGGTACGTCCGGGAGGAGGCGATGAGCTCGCTCACCGACTTCACGGTTTCGAGCTGTCTCGACTTCGGCGAGGACGAGAACCTGTTCATCGAGAAGCTCGCGACCTGCATGCCGTGGTTCGTCAACAGCCGCCTCGACCGCACGCGCGAAGCGCCGGCCGCGCGTCGCTACCGCCCGCTGGTCGAACGGGTAGAGGCGATGGACCGCGCGGAGTGGGACGCGTTCCGGGGCGGCGTGCGCGAGGTCGACTCGGAGCTCTCCTCCGCTGCAACCGCCGCTCGCGAGCTCCACTATGCGATCCGCTACAACGCCTTCATGGGCGTTCGCTCGGATTTCTTCCTCGCGGAAGACGCGGGCGTCGAGTGGATCACGGCCGCGGCGAAGCCCGTGCCCGATCGTCTGCGGGAGCTCGCGCTCGCCGCGGCCGCGGACGAGCGGGCGTAACCCGAGAGCTGGCCCCGGCGCGTTCCCACCCCTGGGGCCTTTTGCCCACCCAAGCCGCGGAAAGAAGCGGATGCGCCGGTATCCTGTCCTGCCATGCCGCTCTCGGACCAGGTTCCCGACTTCTCCGGGTTGCGCGTCGCCGTCGTCGGCGACCTCATCGCCGATCACTACCTCTACGGTCGCCCGAGTCGCCTCTCGCGCGAAGCGCCGGTCATGATCCTGCGCCACGTCGGCGAGGAGATCGGAGCGGGGGGGGCGGGCAACGTCGCGCTGAACCTCTGGGCGCTCGGCGCGCGCACGCGCCTCGTCGGAGTCGTGGGGGGGGACGACCCCGGTCGACGGCTGGTCGAGGTCCTCGGCGAGAGCGAGCTCCGCACGAACGAGATCCTGACCGTCGAGGACTGGTCGACGCCCACCAAGACGCGTGTCCTCGGTGCCGAACCGCGCCGGACGATGCAGCAGATGCTGCGCATCGACCGCGAGCCCGACGGGCGTCTCGAGGACTCGGTCCGCAACGCGATCTGCGATCGTGTGCGCGGCCTCGTGGGAGAGGTCGACGCCCTCTGCATCTCGGACTACGGCTACGGTGCGGTCGGACCCGAGCTGGCCGAGATTGCGCGCGAAGCTGCGCAGGCCGGCGTCGTCGTCGTTCTCGATCCGCGCGAGAGCCTGTCCTACTTCAAGGGCATCACCGCGATCACCCCGAACGTCGCCGAGCTCGCACGCGCCACCGGCCACGCGGTGGACGAGCTCGACGATCGCGGCGTGCTCGCCGAGGCCGGTCTCGCGCTGGCGACGAACAACGACCTCAAGTGGCTCATGGTGACCATGGGAAACAGCGGGATGAGCCTGTTCGGCAGGGAGCTCACGCCGGCGGGATGCTTCGTCGAGGCCTCGGGTGCCGAGGAGGTTATCGACGTCAGCGGCGCCGGCGACACGGGCGCGGCGACACTGACACTGGCCCTGGCTGCCGGCCTCTCGGGGCCGGACGCCATGCGCATGGCGAATGCCGCCGCGGGCGTCGTCGTCATGGAGAACGGTACGGCCGTCTGCACGGCGTCGAAGCTGCGCTCGGCTCTGCCCGGCGCGCCCGTTCCCACCGAGCAGGGCTGACACCTTGGACGAGCGTTCCGGGGGGCTCGATCGCACCGAGCTCGCGCGCCGCCTGGGGCGGATGCGGGAGGACCGACCCGGTCTGCGTGTGGTCGTCGCGAACGGTTGCTTCGACCTCCTCCACGTCGGGCACCTGCGGTTCCTCGCCGATGCCCGGAGTCGGGGCGACGTCCAGGTCGTCGCCCACAACACGGATGTCTCGGTACGCGCGCTCAAGGGCGAGGGTCGGCCGCTGGTCCCCTTCGCGGAGCGCGCCGAGCTCCTGCTCGGTCTCTCTTGCGTGGATTTCGTGGTCGGCTTCGACGAGCTGACGCTCGAGCGCACTCTGCGAGCCCTGCGCCCGGACGTCCACGCCAAGGGAACGGACTACGCGCCCGAAACGCTGCCGGAGCGCTGGATCGACGAGGAGCTCGGGATCGAGATCGCCATCTGCGGGGACGAGAAGAGCCACTCCGCCACGGCGCTCGTGCAGCGCCTCGCGCCGCCGAGAGGCGACGCCGCCACGCGCTCATGACCGAGGGCGAGCGTGGCGAGGGAGCGGCGTCCGAACACCCGCTCTTGCTCTTCTCGTCCGGGCTCCTGATTGCGTTCATCTGCTCGATGTGCGGTG
>JAJDET010000343.1 GCA_029259655.1 Planctomycetota bacterium | reverse complement strand
GTGCCCGTGCCCGTGCCCGATCCCATCACCCGCTTCCTTCAAACCTCGATCGCGCCTCCGATCTCCAGCAAGTGCTCCCGGAACGTCAAGTCGGGATACTCGTCGCGCGAGCGCAGGTAATCCAGGAACCCGAGCTGCTCGCGCAAGCTGCGTCCGCGCGCGAGCTCGTCCGCCTGGCGTCGCTCCGCCTCGGCGATGGAGACCGCCTCGCGCGCGAGCGCCTCGATCCGCTCGCCGGGAAGGAACACCGCGCCGTCGTCGTCCGCGAGCACGACGTCGTCCGGTCCGAGGAGCCAGGGGCCGAAGCCGGCCCGCAGGAGATCGCCCGGTTCACGCGGGTCGAGCCGCTGGGGCCCGGCGGCGTGGGCGCCGTAGCTGAAGACCGGGAGCCCGATCTCGCGCAGCTCGGCCGTGTCCCGATGCAGGCCCCAGACCAGGATCCCCGCGAGCCCGGCGAGCGCCGCCTCGCGCGCGACCAGATCCCCGATGCACGCCGCGTCGCGCCGCCCCGCGTCGTCGATGACGAGCACGTCGCCGGGCCGCGCGACCTCGATGGCCTCGAGGAAGACGTCGACGCTCCCCCGGTGGCGAGCCGGCCGCACCGGACCGAATAGCCGCAGGCCGGACTCGACCGGCTGCAATCCGGCAGGGGCCGTGCGCAGCGGGACGGAGAGTCGCAGGCAGGCATCGGCGAGATGGGGCGTTGTGAGTCCGTGGTCCGCGAACGGGTTCATGGGATCCTCCTCGTGGGGCTCGGGGCCGGATTGAACGCATGCAATGAATTGTCCTATCTCAATTCATTGCAAGGGCTTGAGATCACACCTCCCCTTAGCAGCGGGGTATGGTGGGCTCAACCCTCGGGATTGTCGGTCAGACAATGTGGACGCCCTGTGAGCTGAACTCCGCGCTGCCGCTCTACCGCTCCATTGCGCACGCCCTCGAGCGAGACATCTCGCGCGGCTTGCTCGAGCCCGGCGAGCGCCTCCCCACCCACCGCGATCTCGCGCGCGCGCTCGAGGTGAACGTGATGACCGTCACGCGCGCCTACGCCGTGGCCGGACAGCGCGGGCTCGTGACGGGCGAGGTCGGCCGGGGCACGTTCGTGCGGGGAAGGAAGCGGAGCGCGCCGGTCGCGCTCCCGAGGCCGGCGCCCGAGACGACGCTCGTCGACCTCGGCTATCACCGCCCCAACCCGGATCCCGACCTCTTCGACTTCGAGGGAGTGCTCGCGGACCTCGCGCGCGGGCGCGGCCGGGAGCTGCTCCTGTCGGGCAACGAGCCGCGCGGGCTCGTCGCACACCGCACGGCGGGCGCCGAGTGGATCCGGAAGCACGGTCTCGCCGCGGACGTCGATCGGGTGGTCGTGACGAGCGGCGCGCAGCACGCGCTCACGGTGGCCCTCTCCGCACTGTGCGGGCCCGGGGACGTCGTGCTCACCGAGGCGCTCACCGATCCCGCGGCCGGCGCCGTCAGCGCTGCGCTCCGCCTGCGCCTCGAGGGCGTCGCGCTGGACGGCGAGGGGCTCCTTCCCGACGCGTTCGAGGCCGCGTGCCGGAAGCTGGCACCGAAGGCGCTCCTGTGCGCCCCCACCATCCACGACCCGACCGGTACGGTCCTCGGCGCCGAGCGGCGGCGAGCGCTGGCAGAGATCGCGCGGCACTTCGGCGTGTCGATCGTCGAGAACGCGACGAACGCCTTTCTGGCGGAGGATGCGCCGCCGCCGCTGGCCAGCTTCGCGCCGGAGCGCAGCTACTACCTCCTGGGGCTCGCCAACAGCGTCGTTCCCGGCCTCCGGATCGGCTTCCTCCTGGCGCCGGCGGTGACGGGTCCGACCGGCATCGCCGTCGAGCGGCTCGCGTCGATCCTCGCCAGCCTGACCGGCGTCGCCGGACTGACGTGGGCCGCAGCTCCGCTGATGGCGGAGCTCGCGGCGCGCTGGATCCGCGACGGCACCGCCGAGGGCGTGGGCTCCGCGGTGCGCGGGGAGTGCGCCATGCGGCGCAAGCTGTTCGACCGCGTGCTGGGCGTCCCGGTCGACGCGCACGCGACCTCGTCGATCCTGTGGATGGAGCTCTCGCGCGGCTGGAGCGCGGACGCCATCGTGCGCGAGGCTCGCCACCACGGCGTGGCGCTGACGCCACCGGACCCGTTCCGCGTGCAGGGACACGCGGAGGACGCGAAGAAGGACGGGCTGCGGATCTCCCTGGCGACGCCGTCGACCCGGGGGGAGGTCGAGAAGGCCCTGCGCATCCTCTCCGGCATTCTCGACTGCACGCCGGGCTCCGAGCGGCTGGGGCGCCTGCCCAGGGCTCGCCGGCACGCCGGGCCCTTCTGAGCCCTACGGCTCCGGGCGCTCGCAGCCGAAAGAAAGGACGTGGTGGACCGTCCCGACTGCATCCGCTGCCGCTCGTTCTACGTCACCTGGAACACCGACCACCCGCGGGGTTGCCGGGCCTTCGGCTTCGTGACGCGCGCGATCCCGTCGGCGGTGGTGCTCGAGAGCTCGGGGCGGAAGTGCGAGCTGTTCGAGGAGCGCGAACCTCGCCGACCGGCCCGGCAACGCGCGGGCTGAGCGCACGGCAAGAAGCGCGGTCGAGCGCCTTCCGTACAATCCGGCGCTTGCCGTTCCTCCATCCCCTCGGGCTCATCGCGCTCCTCTCGGTACCGGCGGTCCTCCTCCTGCACCTCTTCCGGCGCCGATTCCGGACCGAGGTGGTGAGCGCCCTCTTCCTGTGGTCGGAGGCGCGCGAGGTCGCGGCGGCCGGGCGCAGGCGTGAGCGGCTCCTGACCTCGCCCTCGTTCTGGTTCGAGCTCGCCGCAGCGGCGGCCCTCGGCCTGGCCTTCGCGGGACCGAAGGCGTGCGACGGATCGACCGCGACCCACCTGGTGTGCGTACTCGACGACAGCGCGTCGATGTCCTCGCGTGCGGGTGACGAGACGTTGCGCGAGCGCGCAGCCACCGTCCTCGAGGAGCGCCTCGACGCGATCGGGTCCTCGGGCCGGACGACGCTCGTGGTCACGGGCTCCCGGCCGCGCGTCCTGGCCGGACCGGGCGCGCTGGTCGCGGAAGCCAGGCGTGCGCTCGAGTCCTGGAGCCCGAGCGCGGGACGGCACGACCTCGCGCCCGCGGTCGCGCTCGCCCAGAAGGTCGCCGCGGGCGGCGCCGTCACGCTCTTCACGGACCGGTTCGAGCCGGAGCGCTATCCGGAGGACGTCGAGGTCGTGGCGGTCGGCGAGCCGCTCGCCAATGCAGCGCTGGTCCGGGCCCGGCGCGGGCCGGATGGCGACGACACGGAGCGGATCGAGCTCACCGTGGCGCGGACGGGGCCCGGCGAGGAGGCCACGGTCGTGCTGCACCTGCGCGCCGGGGACGAGCTCCTGGCCGAGCGCACGCTCCCGCTCCGCACCGGCGACCGGAAAGAGCTCGCGTTCACGCTGCCCCGGAGCGACCGCGTGCTCGAGGCGCGCATCGCGGTCGGCGGCGGTGCGCTCGAGGTCGACGACGTCGTCGACCTCGCTCCGCCACCGCCGCGCACGGTCGCGCTCGCGACGACGCTCGACGCCGAGACCCTCGCCCGGCTCGGGCTCGGTCCCGATGCGGAGCGCTGGCTCGCGCTCGTCGACGATTCGGTCACCGCGGATCCGGCGCTGGCCCACGCGACGCTGGGCGCCGCGCCCTCTGCGCTCGTCTCGCTCGAGCTGGTCGCCGAGGGAGAGGACCGGCGCGACTGGATCGGCCCCTTCCTCATCGAGCGACGCCATCCGCTGCTCGACGGCGTCACGCTCGACGGTGTGATCTGGAGCGCGCAGGCGGACAGGACGCTCCCGGGCAGCCCGCTCGTCTCCGCGGGCAACGCGCCGCTCCTGACCGAGGAGCGCGTGGGCACGCGCCGCGTCTTCCGCGCCAACCTCGACCCGAAGCGCTCGACCCTGGCCCGGTCTCCCGACTGGCCCATCCTGCTCGCGAACCTGGCCGAGCTCGCGCGTCGCGAGCTCCCCGGGCCCGAGCGCACGAACCTCGCCGTGGGCGAGGCGTTCGTCTACCGCGCGCGCGAGGAAGCGACCTGGGTGCTCACGGGACCGGACGCCCTGGAGCGCGAGCTCTTCGCGCGCGAGGTCGTCGTGATCGAGGACCTCGATCGTCCCGGCGTGTACGAGCTCGCGAGCGAGAACGGCGAGCGCGCACGCTTCGCCCTCGCCTTCCTCGATCCGGCCGAGAGCGACCTCGGTGCGCTCTCGACGGGCGAGCGCCGATCGTCGCTGGACCTGGCCGCCCTGACCGCGGCCTCCTCGCCTGCGGCGCGCGCCCTCCTGCTCGCCGCGCTGGCGTTCGTGCTGCTCGACTGGTGGATCCTGGGCCGCGGACGCAGTCGCGCCGCGGCCTGACATGGGCTTCCTCCATCCCGAGCTCCTGCTCCTCGCGCTCCCGGCGCTCGTCGTGTGGTGGCGGATGCGCGAGCGCGGTCTCGTGCGCGCGCTCCGCCTCGCCGTCCTCCTGCTCCTCGCCCTGGCCCTGGCGGACGTCTACCTCGAGACGAAGGCGCGGGGCGGAGACGTGATCGTCGTCGTCGACCGCTCGCGCTCCCAGACGGCCGAGGCTCGGCGGTCGGCGCTCGAGCTCGTGTCGCTCGTCGAGGCCGAGCGCGGAGCGGACGACCGGGTCGGCATCGTCTCGTTCGGGAGCCGTGCCGAGGTCGAACGGCTGCCCGCCCCAGAGGATCGCTTCGCCGGCTTCGCGCGCGACGTCGGCCAGGACGGCACGAACGCGGCAGCGGGCCTGGCGGCCGCGCTCGAGCTCGTCCCGCGCGGGCGCGGCGGACGCATCCTCCTGGTCTCGGACGGCGAGGAGAACACGGGCGACGCGATCGCGGTCGCCCGGCGTGCGTTCGCGCGGGGAATCCCGATCGACGTGCGCAGCACGGCGCGTCCACCGGTGGCCGACCTCTCCGTCGACGAGCTCGCGCTCCCCGACGAGATCGCCATCGGCGAGCCGTTCCAGTTCGCGGCCTGGGTCCGCTCCGAGCGCCGCGTCGAGGCCGATTTCGAGCTCGAGCAGGGCGGCCGGGTGATCGCGAGCGGCCGCCGCGTCTTCGAGCCCGGCGCGAATCGCCTGCTGTTCCGGGACGTCCTGACGACGGGAGGCGTCGTCGACTACCGCCTGCGCATTCGCGCCGAGGACGACAGGAACCCGGAGAACGACGTGGGACTGGGCGCCGTCCGGGTCAGCGGCCCCGCACGCGTGCTCGTCCTCAACGACGACGGACAGGAGGACACGCTCTCGCGCGCGCTCGCGAGCGCCGGGATCCCGGTCGCGGTCGCGCGGCCCGAGAACGCGCCGCTCGATCGCGTCTCGCTGACGGCCTGGCGCGCGATTGTCCTCGAGAACGTCGCCGCCGACCGGTTGGGCGGGCAGCTCGACGCGCTGCGAGACTTCGTCCGCGAGCGCGGCGGCGGGCTCCTGGTCACGGGCGGCAAGGCGAGCTTCGGGATCGGCGGCTACCATCGCTCGCCGCTGGACGACGTGCTGCCCGTCTCGATGGAGCTGCGCCAGGAGCACAGAAAGCTCTCCATCGCCCTCGCGATCGTCATGGACCGCTCGGGCTCGATGGCCGCGCCGGCGGGGAACGTGACGAAGATGGACCTGGCGAACCTCGGAGCCGCGGCGGCGATCGAGCTCTTGTCGCCGATGGACTCCGTCGGCGTCATCGCGGTGGACTCGGCGGCCCACGTCGTGCAGTCCCTGGTCCCGGTCGTCGACATCGGGGCGCTCTCCTCCAAGGTCCGCCGCATCCGCTCGGGCGGCGGCGGCATCTTCGTGCACACGGGGCTCCTCGAGGCGGCCCAGATGCTCGACGCGGCGCCGCAGCAGAACCGGCACATCACGCTCTTCTCGGACGCGGCCGACTCCGAAGAGCAAGAGGGCGTCCCGGAGCTCGTCCTGAAGATGCGCAAGATGGGCATCACGGTCTCGGTGATCGCGCTCGGAACCACGGCGGACTCCGACGCGCAGTTCCTGATCGACCTCGCGGCGGACGGCGGCGGCGAGGTCTACTTCACAGAGCAACCCGGCGAGCTCCCCCGCCTGTTCGCTCAGGACACGCTCAAGATCGCGCGCTCGACGTTCATCGAGGAGCCGACCGAGACCGCGCTCCTCCCCGGAATGTTCGGCATCGGCGAGGTCGACGCGAGCTCGTTCCCGACGCTCGCCGGCTACAACCTGTGCTACCTGCGCGAGGGCGCGATCCCGGCGGCCGTCACGACCGACGAGTACCGCGCACCCGTCGCGGCCTTCGCCCATCGGGGTCTCGGGCGCACGGCCGCCTTCACCGGACAGATCGGGGGAACGTTCGGCGCCGAGGTCGTCCTCTGGCCGGGGTTTGCCTCGTTCTTCACGACCCTCACGCGCTGGCTCGTCGGTCAGGAGGAGCCGGAGGACTTCTTCCCCTCCGTGCGCCGCGAGGGGACGACCGCGGTGGTGTCCGTCGAGGTCTCGGGCGACGCCTCGGTCGCCTCGGACGCGAGCGCGCTGACGGCGAGGCTCGAGGCGCCGGACGGGACCCAGCGGGACCTGGTGCTCGAGCGCGTCGGCGCGAGCCTGTTCCAGGCGCGCTACGACATCGAATCGGAGGGCATCACGCTGGGCACCGTGCGTCTCGCCGACGACCGCTTCGTCTCGCTCCCGCCGATCGCGCTCCCCTACTCACCCGAGTTCGAGCCCACGGCCGATCCCCGGCGCGGCGAGCGCCTCCTCAAGCGCATCGCGCGCGAGTCCGGCGGCCGGTTCGGCGCGGGAGCCGCAGGAGTGTTCGACGAGGTCCGCGCCGGACGCTCGTGGCGCACGATCGGGCGCGAGCTCCTCCTGGCGGCACTCGTGCTGATCCTGATCGAGATCGCCGTGCGGCGCCTGGGCCTCCTGTCGAGCGTGCGCGTCCCCGCCGCCGTGGAGCGAACCGCGCGAAGCGTGTTGCGTGCAGTCCGGCGACGCGATCGCCCTGCCCCGGTCGAGGAAGACGAGCCGGAACCGGAGCACGAGGAGCCCCCGCCGGAGCCGGAGGAGCCCGAGAAGTCGCAGGGCATCTCGGACGCCCTCTCCCGCGCCCGCCGCGCCGCGCAACGCGAGATGCGGCGGTAGCCGTTTCAGTCCGGGGTGCCCGTGCCCGAGCCCGTGCCCGAAGAACTACGCAGGAGTCAGCACTCCCGCAGTCGCCAACTCCGCCCGACAAAGCCTCTCGACCCCTCCCCCCGCCGAGAGCTCGCAGAAGACTCCCCCCGCCCGCCGGCACTCCTGCTGCAGCCCGGCCACGAGTCCGCGCAGCCGCCGTCGGTAGTGTTCGACCGCCCGAGCGTCGAGCACCAGGTCGAGTGCGCTCGCGTCCTCGCTGTCCTCGAGCCGCAACGCGGACCCAGCGGGCGGCTCGATGTCACCGCGTGTCAGCACCTGGAGCAGCGCGAACGCCCCGGCCCCGCGGCCGAGCGTGCGCACGAGCTTCGGCGCTTCGTGCGGGAACAGGAAGTCGCTGACGGCGATCCTCACGGCGCCCGGCCGCAGGTGCGCGTGGGCGTGGGCGGCTGTGTCGGCGAGCGTGCGGGTCGCCTCGAATTCGAGCCCCTCGTTTTCGAGAGCCGCCGCCTCGATCGGCAGCACGTCGTCTCCACAACCGAGGACGCGAACCTCCAGGCCCTCGGAGCGCGCAGCGCCCGCCAGGAGGACCGTCAGGTCGACGGTCGTCCGCTCCTTCATCTCGTCGATCCGCATCGAGCGTGACAGATCGACCAGGAGCTCGACGCGCGGCAGGATCTCCTCGCGGTAGAGCCGCACGAAGAGCTGGTCGGTGCGCGCGAAGGCACGCCAGTCGAGGTGCCGCACGTCGTCGCCCGCGGCGTAGTCGCGGCGGTCCTGGAACTCGAGCGAGGAACCGGTCCCGCGACCCGTGCGCTCGCCCGGCGCACCGCTCTGGACCGCCCGCGCCAGTGCGTGGCGCCAGCGCGGCGCGAGGGCCAGCGCCTCGGCGCTAGGCCGCATGACCCTCGGGCTCGGGAGCACCCTCGGTGCGACGTCGCGCCGCGTTCTCCGCGGACGCGACGAGCACCTCGTTCAGCCCCACGCCCACACGCTTGACGTTGGCCAGCCCCGCCACCAGGAGGGCGGCGAAGAGCGGCCACAGCACGCTGACGCCGACGTCGGGATCCGAGGTCACACCATGGACGAACCAGTCCTCGAAGAGCACCTCCGGCACGAGCCAGAACGGGTTCCCGACGTGGTGCCCGTCGCTCAGCCAGCGTATGTCCATGAAGAACCCCGCGAGCGAGGGCAGGATGGCCGCCGCGCCGATCAAGGCGACCGTCCCCAGCCGCACCGCGAGCGTGGTGCGCAGCTTCCCGAACATGTAGTACGGCAGCCCGAGGTAGACGAACCCGTAGACGAACATCAGGGCCATGGCCGACGTGCTCCGGTCCATGACCTCGGAGAGCGTCTCGCCGAAGTGCATCCGGAGCAGACACAGGCCCGAGAGGAGCGCGCCGCCCGAGATCGTGTAGAAGACGAGGCCGCGTCCCCCGCCGGGCAGGAACGGCGCCGCGAGCATGGCCAGGACGCGGCTCCGCGGAACACCGTGCCGCGCCCGTCGCCCGAGCCGCTCGCGCTCCGAGGCGAACAGGATCGAGCTCGCGAAGAGCACCAGGAATACGGCCGTGAACATCGCGAACGCCACGTTGTCAGCGTCGCTGCGAGAGCGCGGGAGCCAGTGCAGGATCATCGCGAAGGCCGTCCACGCCAGCGGGACGCCCGCGACGATCAGGATGCGCCCCACGCTCGACGCATTCTCCTCGCTGTGGACGAGCCTCGCGATCGATGCGGCGTAGGCGAACGCGCCGGCCCACAAACCACCGAACGTCATGACAGCCGTGATGACGAGAAACTCCGCCGTCCGGATCATGTGCGGCTCACGGCCGATGACCAGCGCGACCTGGATCGAGGCCGTCGTCACCATCACGAGGCCCGCGGCGAGCGCCGCGTGCAGGAACACGCGTGCGTAGCGCTTGGTCGAGAGCGTCGAGAACGCCACCGCGATCGTGGAGAGGACGAGGGACAGGAGCGCGGACGCGGTCAGCAGGAACAGGACGAAGAGCGGGTCGACGCCCTGCAGCAAGAAGGCGAAGACGAGGAACGGACCGAAGGCCGAGTAATAGAGCATCGCCTGGACGCCCGAGGAGAGGATCTTGCCCAGGACGATCTGCCGCGGCCGCAGGTCCGACAGGGACAGGAGGTCGTAGGTGTTCTCCTCCCACTCCCCGCCCATGGCGACGAACGCGAAGAACGGGACGAGCGCATGCGTGGCGACGGCGAGGAAGCCGAACATCACGCCCAGGAACTGCTGTCCGTCCGGTGCGCGGTCCTCGAGCGCGAGGAACAGGACGGCCAGGATCGTCGCACCCGAGAGCGTCACCCAGAACGTGTAGCGGAAGTAGTTCCCGCGCAGCGCCTGGCGCACGTCCTTCACGAGCACCGCGTTCAAGCGGTCGGAGAGCGCGCCGAGGAAGCGCCGCGGGGAAGGCTCGGAGGTCACTGGACCGCGCCCTCCGTCACCGACAGGAACACATCCTCGAGATCGGCTCGCTCGGGCGAGAACTCGACCGGCCCCAGGCCGGCCGACACGAGCGCGGCGAGCACCGCGGCCTCGCGTTCCTCGTCCCCTTCGAGCTCGAACACGACGCCGCCCCGCGCGCGCCGGACCTCGAGCACGCCCGGAAGCTCGGCGAGCGTGCGCTCGGTCGCCTCCGGACCGGCGAGTGTCCGCACGAACACGGCGACGCGCTGCGACACCCCGCGCGTCACGTCGTCGACGCTCCCCTGCGCCCGCACGTTCCCGCTCTCGATCACGACGACGCCGTCACACATCTCGGACAGCTCGATCAGGATGTGCGAGGAGATCAGGATCGCCTTGCCGTTCTCGGCCAGCGCCTTGAGCAGCTCGCGCAGCTCGACTCGCGCACGCGGGTCGAGCCCGGCCGCGGGTTCGTCGAGGATCAGGATCCCGGGATCGTGCAGCAGCGTCTTCGCGAGGCACAGGCGCTGCTTCATCCCCTTGGAGAGCGCTCCCATGTCCTTCTCCACGAGCCCGCCCAGCGCTGTGAACTCCACGACGTCGGCGATCGTGCGTCTGCGTCCGGCGCCGCCGAGGCGATAGGCGCGCGCGTAGAAGTCGAGGTAGTCCCCGACAGTGGTGTTCGGATAGGCGCCGTAGGAGTCGGGCATGAACCCCATGGCGCGCCGCGCGCGTCGCGGATCGTCGAGGACGGAGTGACCCTCGACCCTGACGTCGCCCGCGTCCGGGAGCTCCAGGGTCGCGCAGATCCGCATCGTCGTCGTCTTGCCTGCACCGTTCGGACCGATGAAGCCGACGATCGAGCCCGGTTCCACCGCGAACGACACGTCGTTAACGGCGGTCAGACGTCCGAAGCGCTTCAGCAGCCCGTCGACCTCGAGTGCGGGCTTCAGCGCGGCTCCTCCGCGATCTCGACGACGCCCGCCACGAGGTGCCAGCCGTCGTACTCGACGGAGCCGATGCCGCAGTCGTCGGTGAACGGGTTCCGCTCCATGACCGCGAGGTACGAGCCGGGCCGCGTGAGGTCCTCTCCGCGTGAGAGGCTGCGGTTCCGCGCGGAGCCGAGCACCTTGCGCCAGATTGCGTCGCTGATCGGACGCAGCTGGACGGTCTCGCCGGGTTCCATCCCGTCCTGCCAGCCGAACCAGCCGCCGTCCGGTGCTCGCCAGGCGAGCGTCTCGATCTCCTCCGTGAGTCCGTTCTCGGCGACCCAGCCCGTGCCCTCCCGGCGAACGTCGACGCGCAGGCGCGCTGCGCGGTCGGAGAGGACGACCTGGTCCGCGGCTGTCCGCGCGGGGAGGTAGTCGGCGGTGAGCGAGACCTCGCCGCCCAGGTTCATGACGAAGCGACCCGGGCGGTCCCGGCTGTCCTGCATCGGCAGCACGACAGTGCCCGGAGCGGGTCGCAGACCGCCGCCCGGCGAGAGGCCGGCGAACACCTGACGCGCGGAGATCGTGCTCGCTCGGTGCGAGCGCTGGTCGAGCAGGGAGAGCGAGTGCTCCGCGCGCTTCACGTCGATTCCCTGGTAGAGCGTGCCGTAGGCCAGGAAGCCGAGCGCGACGACACCCGCCATCCCCGGGATCGTCACCAGGAGGAGCGCGTTCCTGTTCATTCGCTTGAGGACGATGAAGTTCACCGGTCCCACGAGCACCGCGAAGAGCACCATCAGGAAGGCGAAGGTCCGGAACGGGAGCTCGCCCAGGTCTGGAATCTGCGGGACGAACCAGCGGCTGCGCTCGAGCGTCGGCTCGCTCGAGGGATACTCGTCGATCGTCTCCTTCAGGAAGGCGCGGTCGAGCGGATCGACGAGGTCAGGAGAGGGGAGCACGAGGACGCTGCCGAGCCCCATCTGCCAGCCGACCGGGCCGTCGCCGGGCGACGGTTGCACATAGTCCTCGGGGCCGTCGCGACGGAAGCGGTCCTCCATCCAGCTCCGGACGCTCGGTAGGGAATGGGCGGCCTCTCTCGCGCCCGGCCCGACGAACGCGAGCGTTCCGCCCATCCGGGTCCAGGCGAACGCGGGCTCGAGCTCGGCCTCGGTGGGAACGGACTGCGCGTCGACGAGCACTGCGACGAGGCTCGTGTAGGCCTCGACACGTCGCGGGAGCTCGTCGCCCGTCGCGAGCCCGAGCTGAGGTCGTCCCGGTGACAGCGTCGGCTCGAGCTTCGAGGCCAGCTCGTAGATGTCGACGGCGCCCCCTTCCCCATGGGCTCGTGTGAGAACCATCGGCCAGGGCTTGGCGGTCACCTGATCCGTCTGGAAGCCGACGTGGAGGATGTCCGACGTTCGCGACGAGCGCACGGTCACCAGCACGTAGCGCGACATGTTGTAGGACGCCTCGCGGACCTCGAACGCCGGAGCCAGGAGCTCGACGAGGCGCGACTCCCCGGGCTCGACATGCGCTGCGCCGTGCGTCTCGTAGTCGGTCTCCCAGTCCGAGCCTTTCCGGTTGATGTCGATCGAGAGGTCGTGGGCCTTCTCGCCCGTGTTCACGATCCTGACCAGAATCGGCGCATAGCCCTTGGCGAGCGCGCGCGGCCAGGGCGAGAAGATCTCGAGGTCGACCTCGCCGATCGATCCGTACTCGAGCGTGGACACCGCGACGAGGGGCGGCTCCCCGCTCGGTGATCCGTGGGCCGTGGGGACGTAGCCGACCTGGGGCGCGACGGGAGAGGCGAGGAGCACCGCGACGAGCGCCGCAGACCAGCGCATCCGGGTCATGCGGGCTCCTCGACGAGCTCGGCGACGGACTCGAGCAGGTCGGCGACGATATCCCGCTGACCGACGCCGTCGAGACGCGCTCGGTAGTCGAGCACGAGCCGGTGGGCCAGGGCCGAGGGCGCCACGGCGCGCACGTCGTCGAACCCCGCGTTGGGCTTGCCCGCGATCAGGGCGTGCGCTCGCGCCGACTCGGCCAGCGCGATCGCCGCGCGCGGCGAGGCGCCGTAGCGCACGTAGTCACCCACGCGCGAGGGCGCCGCGTCGGAGCCGGGGTGCGTCGCGTCGACGAGCCGCGCCAGGTAGTCGATGACGGCCTTCGGCAAGAACACGGAGTCCGTCGCGTCGAAGAGCGCCTCGAGCTCCTGGAGCGTGACCACGGCCGAGAGCTCGGGCGGTCGTCCCGCGCGGCGCTCGGTCACGATGCGCACGAGCGTCGAGCGCTCGACGGCGTTCACCTCGAGCTTGAACAGGAACCGGTCGAGCTGCGCCTCGGGCAGCGGATAGGTGCCCTCCAGCTCGATCGGGTTCTGGGTCGCGAGGACGTAGAACGGCGCGGGCAGGTCGCGCGTCTCGCCGATCACGGTCACGCGGCGCTCCTGCATCGCCTCGAGCAGGGCGGACTGCGTCTTGGGCGAGGCCCGGTTGATCTCGTCCGCGAGCAGCAGGTGCGTGAAGATCGGGCCCTCGTGGAAGACGAGCTCGCGCCGGCCGCCCTCGGCTTCCTCGAGCACGTGTCCGCCCGTGATGTCGCCGGGCAAGAGGTCGGGCGTGAACTGCAGGCGGCGAAAGTCGAGACCGAGCAGTGCGGCGAGCGCCTTGACGAGCTCGGTCTTGCCGAGGCCGGGGAGCCCCTCGAGCAGCACGTGCCCGCGCGCGAGGCAGGCCGTCACGACGAGTCGCGTCAGCTCTTCCTGGTCGAGGAGCGCGGTGTTCAGCCCGTCGAGGATGCGCTCGGCGACGCCCTGCGCCTCCGCCACGCGTTCGGGCGACAGGAGTGCTCCTTCGGTCCCCTCGGTGATCATGCTCCCTCTTCCCTTCGGGCTAGGCGGTCTTCACTCGTCTCGCGAGAAGAAACGCGACACCGCCTCGCGGTGGCGCGGTGCGAGCCGGCGGCGCCATGTCGAGCGACCGAGCGAGGCCTCGACGTCGACGTTACCGGCCGCCTCGCCCTCCGCCTCGGTGCGCGGAGTGGTGGCGCCGATCCCGAGGAGCTCGGAGCGCTCGAGGTCGAGGCGCTCTGCGCGCGTCAGGAGCTCCGCCTCGAAGTCCTCGAGGCGTCCGGGCGACTCCTCGCCCCAGATCAGCTCGGCATCGGCGCGGCCGCGGCTGACCCCGCCGACCCCGGGGATCCCGACCGCAGCCGCGGACTGGACGTCGCCTCCCGCTCCGTTCTTGTGAACCACCACGCGCCCGGCGCGGCCGAGCCCGCTTCATGTCCCGCCGGCCTTGCAGTCCTCGTCGCAGTCGTGGATCACGATCTCGGTGAACTTCATCGGCTTGGCCTTCGAGAGCTTCGCCGCGTCGAGCAGTCCGGCCTCCGCCAGCGTCGCGAGCTTGTCGGTCGTGAGCTCGGAGAGCTCCCGCGCCAGGTCGCCGAGCGCGGCCGGATCGAGCCCGGCCAGGAGCTCGGCCGAGAGCGACTCGGAGAGCTCGCTTCCCAGCTCGCTCGCGAGGTCGTCGAGGAGCGCCGGGTCGAAGTCGGCCGCCGCGAGCTCGGAGAGCGCCTCGGCCATGTGCTCGCGCGCCTCGTCGGGATCGTCGTTCGCGTCACGCGCGGCTTCACTCGCCTCGTCCAGCGCGCGTTCCGCGGCTTCACTCGCGGCGAGCGCGAGCTCCTCGAGCCGTGACTCGAGTCGATCGAAGGCCTCGAACATCGCTTCGGGCGACGCGTCGTTGCCCTTCGCCTCGAGGTCCTCGAACCGCGCCTCGAGCTCGGCGGTGGTCTCCTCGTCGAGCGCGAGCTCTTCTTCGAGCACCTCGAGCTTCTCGCGCAAGCGCTCGGCCGTCGCGTCGAACAGGTTCGGTGCGAGACCGGGGAGCGAGCTGGGGATCGGAACGAGGAGGCAGGCGGCCGCGAAGGCGGCGGCCGGCAACCCGCGGCGGAGGACGCCGTCCGCGGAGAGGCCGGGGAGCGCGCCGACGCGCTCGAGGGCGGCCTCCGCGTGCCCGCGCCAGCGCGAGTCGCCGAGCTCGTAGTCCGCGAGCAGCGTGCCCCGCCCCCCGGAGCGAACGTCGAGCCACGCGACCGCCGACGCGCTCGTCGGTGCCGCGCGTCGTGCGGCGAGGAGGGCGGCGAACGCCGCCGCTGGAGCGAGTGTCAGGAAGAGCGAAGCCTCCTCGACCGAGGTCCCGACGAGCGCGCGCAGGCAGAGCGCCAGCGCTCCCGCCACCAGCAGGGCGACCGCCGTCCAGGGCACGAGCCGGACGAGGAACCCGTTCGTCCGGGCGCGCCGTCGAACGGCGCGAAGCGCGGTCTCGAGCTCGGGGATCACGGTGTCATCCTAGCGCGACGGGGAGCTGACGGCCCGCTCGCGGCGTCCCGGCTGCGGATTTCCTCCCGCATCGCCGTTTCGTCGACTTCACGCCCCACCCGGCACCTCGTGCCAGCGCAGGAGCCCGCGTCTCCGCCACCCGACGTCGAGGAGCCAGCTCCGCGCCGTCGCCAGGTGCACTGCCGCCCGTCTCGCCACTCTCCCTTCCCGCCACCCGTCGAACCACGGCCCGGACGAGAACGAGTCCACGCCCGCGCCGACCGAACCGTGCCGCGCCCCGTTCCGCAGCACGTACGCGAGCGCGTTCCGCACCTCCCGAGGTGTCCGGAGGATCCGGTCGTGGTAGCGATCGGCGAAGACCTTGCCCTTGCGCCCCCACGCCCTGTTCAGCCCCTTCGCGATGCGAACCGCGAGCCCCTGCGCGCCGCGCGCGAGAGCGCGACGATTCGTCGCCTCGGCGATCAGGTGCAGGTGGTTCGACTGGATCGAGTACTCGACGAGCCGGAACCCGAAGCGTTCGCATCCCCCGCCGAAGGCCTGCAGCAAGACCCTCCGCGTCCTTCGCCTGCGAAGACTCGGCAGCCCCGCCCTGAGTTTCATGGTCACGTGCACCGGAAAACGCGACGCGAGCTTGGTGCGCGTCGCGTGCGAGACGAGAGCGCGCTCCCCGTTCGGTTTCCTCCCCGCGCCTTTCCGTGCACCGCCACGACGCATGAACCCGAATGTCTCCTGTGCCGCTGTGCGCTTCTTCCGCCTGTTCGCCATCTCACCTCCTCGCCTTTGATTCGGCACTGATTCAGACGAGCGACCAGAGGAAAGGTGTCCCGTTCTTCGAGGAAACCCGGCGTCCTGTTTTCTGTCGTGTTTTCCCTCGTTGTCGCGGTGTCGCGCTGTCGCGCTGTCGCGCTGTCGACGTCCGCTGTGGAAAGGCGGTCGAGAAGGTGTCGACAGGTAGCGGTGTAGAAAGCGCAGGCGCTCACGCCTGCCAGGCGCTTTCCACGCCGCGTGAGTTGTCGCCGCATTCACCCCGGGCTTACCACGGCCGCGGCCATGTCTCTCGCGCCGCCTCTCCCAACTCCTGCTAACTTCTCGGAAGGATGAGGTATCTCGCCATCCTCGCGACGGCCCTTGCGTTGGTCGTGGCCCTTCTCTGGTTGGTGGGACGACAGTACCCACGATCCGGCGGCAAGAGCTCGATCGACGCTCGCATCGTCGGCGGCGACCACCGAGCGAGTCCGCCTCGTGTCGATGCATCGCCTGGCCTCCAGCCTGGTCTCGCCCACCAGCCACCCCAGGCCGATATGGACAAGATCGCCGAAGCAACTGGCGAGCGGGCCCCGCTAGCTCCTGACGCGGAGTCAGTGGCGATGCACGATCCCCGGGCTTTCTGGGGGCGGGTCCTCGTCGACGGCGCCGGGATCGATAACGCGAGCATCCTGTGCCTCGACGGCGGTGGGACCGAGACCGTCGTCGCGCGGCTTCGCTCGGGTCCGGACGGCTACTTCCAGTTCCCGCTGCCCTTTGGCACGCCGTTTCTCGAGGTCGAGGTCGACGACCGACCCCGCATCCGTCTCCCCGCAGAACTGGGGCACGGAACGAAAGGGCTGGCGCACACGATCGAGGTTCCCGCGTTCGCAGAGATTCGACTGAGAGTCGCGGACGACGAGCGCATCTACACCGACGTCAACATCGACTTGTCGTACGACTTCAAAAACCCCTGGTACTCGCGCCTGAGGGTCTCCCCGGCAAGCCCACGAGAGGTGGACCCGATCCCGGAGGAATCGGGCTGGCTTCGCATCGAACGTGTCCTCCCCCTGGTCGACACCGAGATGATCGTCGAGGTGATCGGAAGAGAAGTGGTGTATCCCCTCAGGCGGTTGGAACCGGGAGAGCTCCGGACGATCCGCCTTCCGGTCCCCGGTCCTCTCTCGGTCTCGGGGACCCTGTTGGACGACGAAGGACTCGCGCTCCCCGACGTGGACGTGCACCTCATCCCGTGGAGTCGAAGCGAGGGGCGCTACTACGTGTCCTACAGGTCCGGACACAAGCCTTGCCGCACGGGCTCGGAGGGTCGCTTCCTCTTCTCCTGGTTGGATGCCGGAGAGTGGTTGATCGCCCCCCGTCCGGACGACCTCGTCCCGCTCGGTCTCGCGTTCTCTCTCGAGCACGACGATCTCGATCTCGACGTCCATCTACCCTCCGGAGCCAAGCAAAGGGGGCGCGTCCTCGATCCCGACGGGGAGCCGACGGACGACTTCTGGCTCGAGATCGAGTCCGAGCCACGCGGTGAGTTCCCAACGGGGGACTACGAGAACCCCGAATCCGAGGGCGGCGCGTTCGAGATCGGTCCGCTCCTCGTGGAGACGCACCGCATCCGGGCGGCGGGACGGAGGCGATCGGGAGACGCAGCGCGGATCTCCGAGTGGATCGAGTTCGTTCCGGGGGCACGAGAGATCACGCTGCAGATGCAGAACGCAGCGAGCTTCCGACTCGTTGCCACATTCGACGGAGAGCCCATCTCCGAGGGGTATCTCGAACTGAAACTCACTGCCCGGAGCCAGACGTTCCGGGCGAGAGGATCGAGTCTCGGTATCTCGGGTCTGTCGCCGGGCACGCGCGATCTCGGAATCGCGAGCCACACTCTCTCCGCGTTCCGCATCCTGAAGAACTTGGAGCTGGCGCGCGAGGAGCTCGACCTGGGCCGTGTAGACCTCGAACCGGCGGCCCACCTGGTCCTCCTGGCTGAGAACCCCGACGAGGAGTATCTGGTCGAGGTGGAGGGCTTCTGGGTGACGTTCATCGAAGCGAACGAGCCGACCCCAGTCTGTCCCGGGCGGGTGAGGGTCTTCCGCGCATCCGCCGCGGACTGGACGCCTGAAGGAGACCTGGAAGGTATCGGCGAATCCCACGCCCCCCTCGCCGAGCTCACCCTCGCCCCCGGCGAGACCCGCGAGCTCCAGCTCCCCTGACTACTCCCCGTCCCGCACCTGCTCCGCGAAGTACTCCTCGTCGTAGCCCACCGGCGTCGGCTTCTCCCCGCCGAACGGCTTCAGCGTCTCGCGCGCCACCTTCTCCCCGACCTCCCGCCCACGCCGCGTCCCCGCGACGTCCGACCCCGGCCGGTCCGGATGCTCCAGATCCTCCGGCTTCGCGACGTGGATCGTCTGCGTCGGGAACGCGAACGAGACGTTCAGCCGCTCCGCCAGCCGCAACACGTCCAGGAACAAACGCTGCTTCTCGCGCAGCTCCGTGCCCCAGTCCGGACACGCGACGAAGCAATAGAGCATCACGTCCAGCGACGCCGCCGAGAACGCAGTCAGGTAGACGTGGTAGTAGTCCTTCCGTGTGTAGGGGTGCTCGCGCAGGATCTCGCGGATGCCCTCGCAGAAGGCCTCGACCTTCTCCGGCGGCGTGTCGTAGGTCAGAGACAGCGTCGTCTTGATCCGCCGGTACCGCCGCGCCCCGTAGTTCTCGACCGGGGACGAGATGAAGTGGCGGTTCGGGACCGAGATCACCGAGTCGTAGAAGGTCCTGATGCGCGTGCTGCGGAAGCCGACCTGCTCGACCGTCCCCTCCAGGTCGCCGCTCACCACCCAGTCCCCGAGCTGAAACGGCTTGTCGAGCAGCACGGTGAACGTCCCGAACAGGTTCTCGATCGAGTCGCGCGCCGCGAAGCCGACCGCGATCGAGCCGATCGAGAGCCCGGCGACCACCCCCCACAGGTCCTCCGACATCAACGACGCGAGGTACACCAGCCCGACGATCGTCACGAAGATCTTCAGCGTGCGCCGGAGCAGCGGCACGAGCATGTCGTCGAACTTGTTCGACGTGTGCTTCGCGCGCTCCGACAGGTAGGACGACACGACGTCCACCAGCCGGTACGCAGCCCAGACGCCCGCCACCGTCGCGAGCGTCCCCGCCGCCATCTCGAGCAGCTTGCGCAGGACCGGTTCGATCCCGAGCACCGGCAGGAGCAGCTGGAACGCGAGCGTCGCGAAGAGGAGGCCCATCGGGCGCTCGAACTTCGCGACCTCCTCCTCCTGGAGCCGTGTACGACCCGCCGCGCGCTTCAGGATCGCTGCGAGCACGAACCGCGCCACCCGATCGAGCACCGCGCACAGGAGCGCGAGCACGAGCAGCCCGAGCCACTGCCAGTTCTCGATCAGGAACCCCTGCTCTTGCAGAAACGCGGGCATCCGCTCGCGGATCTCGAGCGTCAGGCCGGTGAAGTGTCGCGTCTCGGGCGCGGCCGTCTCCTCCGTGACCTCGTCCTGCGCCGCTCCCGCGCAGACCGGGAGAGCGACGCACGCGACGACCAGAAACGCCGCGATCCGGCGGAGCCGGCTCGCGGCGGCGCCGCTACCCCTCTTCCCCTTCGCTCTCCTCGAGTCCATCGAACAGGTCGCTCCTTCGCAACTCATCGCGGTAGCGCAGCACGCGGTCGGCGAACGCGAGCACGTCCGAGTTCCCCGCGGCCCGACGCTCCGCACGCCAGGCAGCATAGCTTCCGGCATCCTCGATCCAACGCGCGAGCCGCGTCGGTCCCGTGTTGTAGGCGACGAGCGCCCGCTCGACGTCGCCTTCCTGCCGGCTCAGCAGCCAGGCCATGTAGTTCGCGCCCAGCCGCAGGTTGAGCTTCGGGTCGGCGAGGAGCTCCTCGCGGTCGGGCTCGGGAAGGCCGAGGATGCGCGCGCGTTCGGCCGCCGTCGCGGGCATCAGCTGCATGAGCCCGAGCGCTCCCTTCGTCGAGACGACTCCGATCCGTCCGCTCGACTCCGCCCGGACGACGGCCGCGATCAGGTACGGGTCGACGTCCGACTCACGCGCTGCGAACAGGATCGCCTCCCGGTGCGGGCGCAGACCGGTCAGTGAGAAGTGCTTGCGCGCCGCCTCGATCGCGCGCGGGTGAACCTCGAACGCGTACGCGAAGACCCCGGCGGCGATGGCGACGAGGACGATGGCGCGGACGAGGCGGGAGCGGCTCACTCCGGCCACTCTGCGATGACCTCCCCGCGTTGCGACGCCAGGCCGTCGGTGCCCGACACGAGCTCGAGCTCGTGACCCAGACGCCGGCCGAGCTCGCGGCGCGCGCGCAACGACACGTGCGGCGCACCCGCGACCGCGAGGTCGAAGAGGAACGCAGCCGCCTCCCGGTCGCCGTGTCCCGTGAAGCTCGCGCCGTTCGGGACCTCGAGTCCGGCCCGCGCACCTGCGGCCACGAGCCAGACCAGGCTGTCGTCGTGGACCACGAGGTCCCACCACTCCCACCAAGCACCGGGCGGGTCGGCGTGATTGCGGAAGTCGACACAGGTCAGGACGGCGAGCTCCCAGCCGACGCGCGCGTCCGTCGGGTCCTCGGTCAGTATCGTGAGCAGCGGCGACACGGCCAGCGGAACGCCGTCCTCGGCGAGGAGGAGCGCCGCCTCGCGCGCGAGTCCGTCCGAGCCTTCGCGGGCGCTGCGGCGGCGCACGGCGCGAATGAGCTCCCCGTGCGCCGCGACACCGAGGTTGGAGAGTCCCTCCCGTGCCGGCTCGAAGAGCTCGGACCCGGGACCGCGCGCGAGCATCGAGACCAGGATCGGTGCCGTCGACGGATCCGCGAGCCGAGCCAGGGCGTTCGCGGCCGTGACGCGAACGACGAGCTCGGAATCGGAGACGCCGCCCAGGAGCGCGCCGACGGCGCGCGGGTCGGAGAGGGTCGCCAGCGCATCGAGGGCAGCGACGCGGACCACGACCGACGCGCTCGTCGTGCGACTCGCGAGCGTGTCGGAGATCGACGCCGACTCCGGCCCTCGCGCGAGCTGCTCGGCGAGCGCGGTCACGGCGGCCGCCTCGACGGCGTCCTCGGGATCCTCGAGCATGCGCACGAGGAGCTCCCGGGACGACGGGTCGGCACCGAGCGCGAGCACTGCACCGGCCCGCTGCCCGGCCTCGAGGTCGTCACTCGCCGAGCGCGCGAGATCGGCGACCTGCGCAGAGTAGACCCGTGCGATCTCGTGTGCTGCGTCGACTCCGAAGCGCGAGGTGAGCGCGGCCGCCAGGTCCCGGGCCAGCTCCCGGTCGATCGCGGCCCCCCCGTCCAGCGCGAGCTCGGCCGGCCGAGCGGCGTCCGCCCGTGCCGCGAGGAGCGCGAGGCCGACGACCCGCCCCACCTGATCCGGGAGGAGCTCCCGGGTGCGCAGGATCCCGACGAGCGGACGCACGTCCCCCGCGTCGGGGACGCCCTCGAGCACGAACCGCCGCTCCAGCTCGTCGAGGGCCTCCGGACTGCCACCTCCGGCCAGCGCGTCCAGGGCGAGGTCCACCGCGCGTCGCCCGCGCAGCACGGGATCCAGCGTCTCGCTCCAGAAATCCCGCTGCTCGAGCCAGAGCTCGCGACGCGCGGGGTGCCTGCGCGGGTCCACCCAGCGCTGCCATGCGTTGTTGTCGCGGAGCGAACGGGCGAAAGCGACCACGCGCTCGAACCAGGCCTCGTCCGCCACCTGGACGAAGCGTTTCTCGTCCTCGCCGACGCCGACTGAGAGCTCGCGCATTGCCGCGGTCCTGCGAGCGGCGGCGGGAGCGGCGTTCGGGAGCCGCTCGACTCCGAACACGTCCTCACGCGAGAGCGCCCGGAGGAGGTCTCGACACTCGGTGCTCGTCAGGTAGAAGAGCGCCGGGCCCGACGCGGGTGCGCTCTCGCCGGCCAGCGAGAACCGTTCGTCGCCATCTTCGTACCGGAGCCAGAGACGGTCGACGTCCCCGGGCCCCACGCGGATCGCAGCACGCCGCGCACGGAAGGTGGGGGCCGCGTCCGACCACCAGTTCTGCCAGGCCGGCCCGTCGCTCCCGAGCGAGAAACCCACGAGGATCGCGAGCCGGCGCTGCGCAGCGACCTGCACCGAACCGAAGTCGCGGTGGTACGTGGACGCCGAGACGGCGCGCACGAGATGGTGCGGAACGATCAGGTCGAGCCAGCTCGTGCTCGCGGTCACGCTGTCCGCCGGTATGCGGAAGCCGATCCCGGCCAGCGCGCACGCGGCGGCCACGGTCGAGAGCTCGTTTCCGGCGGTGAGATTCGCGAGCAGGTGCGGTACGTGTTCTTCGCTGAGGACGGCGGTCCCGCGCTCGTCCTCGCGATCGATCAGGGCGAGCAGAGCGTAGGATCCCTCGCGCAAGAGCATCGGCTCGCGCATGACCTCGTCGAGCAACCGCGCTTCGACGCCGTCCGCGTCGGAACGGGCGAGGAACCGCGCGGCGTGTGCAGCGACGCGAGCGCCCTCGTCGCCCAGGGCGTCGAACGCGAGGTCGACCGCGGCGGGGTCGTCGATCGAGACCACGACCTCGAGCGCGCGCAGCCGAGTCTCGGATTGGCGCGCCGCGAGCTGTCGCTCGAGGGCGGGCAAGAGCTCGGGCGAGAGGTGCCGGTCCAGCGCGGCCCGCGCGGCGGTCCGCACCGCGCCCTGGGAATGACCGAGAAGCTCGACGAAGAAGGTCGGCGCCGCCCCCACCGGGTCGAGGGAGAGGAGGGCCTCGATGACCGGTCCGGCGCTGCGAGCGGGCATTCGTCCGCGCAGCCGTTCGCGGACGCGCCCGCGCTCCTCGCCGCCGGCGGAGAGCAAGACGCGCACGGCGACGACGAGCTCTGCGGGATCTTCCGAGGCGAGGGAGCTCCGAGCTGCTGCGAGACCGGGCTCACCGAGCGCCAGGAGGTCGTCGACGGCGACGCGAACGGCGTCCCCGGAAGTCCTCCGGATGCCGCGCACGGAGGCGAAGGCGCGGAGCGCAGGCTCCATCTCCGCAGGGGCGACGGCCGGAGCGGGTGCCGCCCCCGGAAGAGCAGCCTCGGCAGCCCCACCCTTCGAGGGGGCAGCGGACTTGGGGAGCGTGAGCTCCGGACGCGGCCGCCGCTTCCTCGGTCGCCTGTCGGCGTCCGGGAGGTCGAGCTGGGCCGAGGCCCACCCGCCCACGAGCCAGGTCGCGGCGAGCAGAGTGAGAGTCCGGATCATCACGTCGTTCCTATCACAGTCGGACCGACAGGATACGGGATGCGCACGGCGATCGAGCGCGGCCCGTAGGATGCGCGCGCGTGGCACCCCCCCTCCGCATCGCCAGCCTCCTGCCCTCGGCCACCGAGATCGTTTGCGCCCTGGGCGCGCGCGAGTCGCTGGTCGGCGTCTCGCACGAGTGCGACTACCCGGCCGACGTGGTCGGGCTCCCCATCCTCACGAAGAGCCACATCCGGGTTCTTCCGAGGAGCGCGGACATCGACCGGGACGTCCGGGCCCTCGTGCGCGACGTGCTCGCCGTCTACGAGCTCGAGCTCGACGTCCTGCGCGAGCTCGAGCCGGACGTCATCGTCACCCAGGACCTGTGCGACGTGTGCGCCGTCTCCTTCGACGACGTGTGTCGCGCCGCTCAGGACCTCGCGAACCCCGACCTCGTGATCGAGAGCCTGCACCCCAAGCGGCTCGCCGACGTGATCCTCGACGTCGGACGTGTCGGGCGCGCGATCGGGCGCGAGCGCGAGGCGGAGGAAGTGATCCGTGCCATCGAAGGGCGCATCGAGCGGGTCCGGGAGCGCGCGCTCCCGCTGGAGCGACCGAGCGTGCTCACGATCGAGTGGCTCGACCCGGTCATGATCGGAGGGACGTGGATGCCGGAGCTGGTCGAGCTCGCGGGCGGGACTCCGCTGGTGACTCGACCGGGCGACCACGCGCCGACGCTCACGATCGACCAGCTCGCGGATCTGAAACCGGACGTCGTCCTGATCAAGCCCTGCGGCTTCGACCTCGAGCGGACGCTCGCCGAGCGGTCGACGCTCGTGGAGCTCCTCGAACGGGTCGACTGGCCCGCGGTGCGCGAGGGCCGGGTCTTCGTCGCGGACGGAAACGCTTTCTTCAATCGTCCGGGGCCGCGCCTGGCCGATTCGCTGGAGATCCTGGCCGCCTGCATCCATCCGGATGCCTTCGCGGACCTGGCGGGAAAACAGCGGCGACACTTCGAGCTCCTCACGCCCTGAACGCGGTGCTCCCGGCCCTGCGGGGAACCTGCGAGCGGTCTCAAGTAGCCCGAGCCGCGACGACGATCCACACGTCGCCCCCCTCGCCGGTTCCCCAGGAGAGACGGAATGACCGCACGAGTCTTGGACGAGCTGCCCCCCGCGCTCGCCAACGCAGACAACCTTCCCAGCGTCCCCGGCGTGGCCGTCGAGGTCCTTCGCCTGTCGAAGGACGAGAACGCCGGGATCGACGAGTTCGCGAACGCCATCGCGCGCGACCCCGCGCTGGCCGCGAAGCTGCTCAAGCTCTCGAACTCCTCGCTGTTCAGCTTGTCACAGGACGTCGCGACGCTGAACCAGGCGACGATGATCCTGGGACTGAAGTCCGTCCAGCTCATGTCCCTCTCCTTCTCGCTCACGAACTCGGTGCCGCGCGACGGAGGCGCCGACGGCTTCCAGTTCTCCGAGTACTGGCGCAGGAGTCTGGTCGGGTCGGTCGCGGGGCGCTCGTTCTGCCGGCTGCTCGGCCTCGAGAAAGAGGACGAGGCCTTCATGTGCGGGCTCCTGGCCCACTTCGGCCAGCTGGTCATGGTCCAGTGCATGTCCGACGAGTACGCCGAAGTGCTCGAGACCGCCGAAGGGTGGCCCGACCGCACCGACGAGCAGCGCCTCCTGGGCTTCGACCATGGCGTCATCGGCGGCACGCTCTTCAGGAGCTGGGACCTGCCGGAGATCATCTGCAGTGTCGTGTCCCACATGCACGACCCCGCGGGGCTCCCCGAGGACACGGACGAGGACATCCGCGCGCTGTGCAATGCCATGCACATGGCCACGCTCACGGAGAAGATCCTCTGCAACGAGAAGAAGGGCGAGCCCATGCGCGAGCTGCGGGAGATCTCGCGCGAGCAAGGTATCCCCGAGGACCAGCTCGACGACATCCTGATCGGTCTCGAGGTCGGGATCCGGGAGGCAGCCGAGCTGCTCGACCTGGAGATCGAACCCGACACGGACTACACCGCGATCGTCAACGAGGCGCGCAGCCAGGTGGTGAACATCAGCCTCGGTACGGCCGCCACTCTGCAGAAGACCGAGCGCCGGGCGCACAACCTCGAGATCGAGAAGCGGCAGCTCGCGACGGAAGCGACGACCGACAAGCTCACGGGCATCGCGAACCGGGCCGGGTTCGACGCAACGCTCGAGAAAGAGGTCGTGGACCGTATCGAGCTGACCGTCCCGAACGCGCTGGGCCTCCTGATGATCGACGTCGACAAGTTCAAGAACTTCAACGACAGCTACGGCCACAGGGCCGGCGACCGGGTCTTGAAGATCGTCGGCAACGTCTTGAAGAAGATGACGAGGGACACCGACCAGCCCGCTCGCTACGGCGGCGAGGAGTTCGCCGTCATCGTCCCGCAGACGACGCCCACGGCACTCAAGACGTACGCGGAACGGATCCGCGAGACGATCGCGAGCGTGCCGCTGCCGATCGACGACGACACTGTCGTCAACATCACGGTCAGCATCGGAGGCGCTCTCCTGGTGAAGGCGGCGGAGGTCGGGGACTCCGACGCCCTCGTCGAACTGGCCGACCAGCACCTCTACAAGTGCAAGGAGGGCGGCCGGAACTGCACGAGGATCGCGGACCAGGTGCTGAAGTACTGACACCGCGCGCGAGTCGTGCGCGCATCTTCTCGCAGCGCCGAGCTCTCCGCGCGCCGGCGGATGCCGGCGCGCGCGAAGTAGGCGCTTCAGCGCCGGTCCTTCGTGAGCCGACCGCCCTAGGCGATGTCGGCGTGTCTCATGAGGTTTCTTCCGCCCGCCGGAGGCATCGCCGCGGGTACCGCGGCTTCATTCGGTGATTCGTGGTGCCTCGCAGTCGCGTCTCGTACCCGCGCTGACGAGTATCCGACGCCTGGAGCGCGCGGGAACCTGTCGCG
>JAJDET010000342.1 GCA_029259655.1 Planctomycetota bacterium | reverse complement strand
AGTTCCGCCAGAGCCAGAAGTCGTCTGCGGCGGGCTTTAGCAGGAACGTGAGCGCGGGCAGGACGATGCCGAGAATCGTCGACCCGAGCAACAGGCGGAAGAGCGTCCTCGCGCTCGGTCGGAAGCTCGGGGTCGGGGCCGCCATCACCTGGGGCCCACTACTCTAATGCGAAGAAGACGGGAACTCTCCGAGAGTCCCCGTCTTCCGTGGAGCTCGTCCGGCGCTCAGGGAACGTCCGGGATGTTGTAGGGAGAAGCCGGGAGCCCGAGGACGTCCATGCTCTGGACACCTGGACTCGTGTAGTCGGTGAAGTGCGAACTGACAGGATCGCCCTCTGCGAACTTCACCGAGAGATCGTCGTAGTGCGGCGAGTCGAACGCCTGAACCCGCTGACCTGGCAGATTCCAGAAGTAGGACTCTGTGCCGCCTCCCTGGTTGAAGATGGTCACGATTGGAAGCCTCGAACCGCCAAGCGCCCACAACCGCGTCTGAAACCCCTTCTCCTCCTGCTCCAGGATGAGATTGGAATCGAGATCACCGGTGATGTCGGGAGCTCGCCCCACCACGGTCAAGCCCGGGCCCGTGCACGCGACGTCCTGCAGAGTCAAGCCCGTGTCGTTGAGCGCGAACACGCGTGTGCGCACCAAATCTCCGTATGTGGAGAGACCGTTGTCGTCGTTGAAGTCGTTGGCCTCGAGCAGCCTCTGCATGAAGAGCACTCGGACCAGATTGCGCGTCAGAGGATAGGTTGCCGGATAGGGTGGAGATGTCGTGACAGGATGCGCAAACCAGTTCTCCATCTTCGCCAGCTTGTCCGCTTCCCACTGGATGTCGTGAGTGGGGTTGGGGTTGGGGTCATCCCATGGCACCATCGTGAATCCGCCGAGCTGAAGGAAGAAGTCCGTGATCTCGTTGACGTCTTCGGAGTCGATGTCGACCCAGTCTTTGACTTCCACTCCGTCCGGATAGTAGAGCGCGTCGTATGGGGGTGTCGGAACCTTCGCGATGGGTTGGCCGGACGGAGGTTCCGCGATCAAGCTCGCGGAGGGATCGTTCGTAGGGAACACCCACTCCTTCAGCTCCGTGTAGGGGAGCGTGTGGAGGAACGCTTGTTCTCCGAAGTGGGGCCCCGTGCTGTAGAAGCCCGTTTCGAGGTTGTAGTTCGCTCGTATTACGTTCGGCCCAACGAGCGCCCACTCCACCAGGGTTAGCCAGTTGGCTTCGTCCGCCTCCGTCAGGCAAGCGGGAAACCGTTCCTCTTCCGTGGCGAGCATCAGTCCCTTGAAGATCGGGAGCCAGAGCCGCGCCTCCTGGTACTGCGGGTCATCAACGAGCCCCGGCACAGGGAGTTTGTCACAGTCGTACCCGGTCGTCGTTGCCTCGAAGCCGAGGCGGTACTGCTCGATCAGAAGCGCTGCCCCGTTGTCCACGTCATTCCGATACTTGTCGCCCTGCACGTTGTCCCAGGACGTCAGCTTGTCGACGAGGGTGCTGAACTCACTCAGGCTCGCAGCATCGAACACATGGAGGTCGGTGCCGTTGAGGTGTGTTCCACTGTTCGTGGTGACTCGCTTGCCTCCGATTCGCATCTGGCTCCAGAGGAAGTCGATCATGGGGAACGCACCGGGCATTCGAATGAACGCCACGGGACCACTAGTGTCCGGAAAGTACGGGATCAGCGTGACCGGCAGCACTCCACCCGGATTCACACCCTGCTGCGCGTAGCTTCCCTCTACCCAAGTCTTGAACAAGTTGACTACTGGGTAGCGACTCCAGTTCTTCGGCCCCCCCAGAACGCCGTGCAGAGCGCCCCACAGGTCTCTGTGGAATCTGAGTTCCTTTTCAGCTTCATCCAGGATCGAATCTGTCGAGAGTTCGCTCGCGTCCCTCAGCTCCGCCAAGATCCGCACGGGCGTGGGGTAGCCGGGCAGCGGAGATCCAATCGGCGCATCGTAGTCTTGGTGCCAGAACTCACGATTGTCGAGGGCTAGTTCGCGTGACTGTTCCTGCGTAAGGGGCGCACCGCCTTCGACGATGTCGTCCAGCCGGTCGATAATGAAATCCGTCTTCGGGACGATTTCCCTCAGGGTTGCGGCCGAATAGGTCGTCCCCCCGGTGAGGGCGTCGTTCCAGATCTCGTTGTCGAGGAGGTCCTTCTTGTACGAGTAGTAGGTCTCGTCGTTCGAGGCAGTTGCGAATCCGGGGCTCTCGTCTTCATCCGGTACGTGTTGGCCCGTCTCAGGATCGTAGAGCATGTAGGGCAGCCGTTCCTTCGCGCTTACGCTGGCCACCGGCTTCAGATACTCCAGAGTGTCGACGTCGTACTGCCAGTCCCAGGCGCGGTCCCTGAACCAGCGTGCCGGAACCGGCTCTCTGTCCCCGTTGAGCTTGCGGTACATCAAGAGCTTGCTCCCCAGCTCGTTCGCCGCGATTCCCCACCCTGCTGGGAGAGGCGCTGTCAGCAGGCTGTCGTCCCCTCGTCGAGGGATAGGAGCGGAGCGTGTCGCAAAGATCCTCCCTTTGCTGTCCGCGGCGCACGTGCTGACGATGTAGGCCGGGTTCAGCCCCTCGAGCGCGCTCTGGTAGTCGAACACATCGTCGGCTCGCAGCATGTCGTAGAAGCCCGTCGCGATCCGGTCGTTGTGGGCTTGCTTCGGTCGCTCGAAGAGGAGGGGGTTGCTCTCCGCCGACCTGTCATCCACTCCCGGCATGCCCGGAACACGGTAGGCGACGAGGCAGGGGATCGTGCCGGGTTCATCGGGGAGCGCAGCGACGATGTGTTCGGTACCCAGCACTACGGGGAGGTTCTGATTCAATGGACCGAGGTGCCACTCGACCGTGTTCTCTACCGCGAACGGCGTCGTGTTGGGGATGATCCCGAACGGGCCTGCATCCAGGAAGGACACCGTCACGTCGTGTGGCGTTCCGCCCATCGAGCTCTTTAGCTTGATCGTCAAATCGATCTGGGTGAGTTCGACCCAGTCGTCGCCCTGGCCATCGCTGCCATCCGTGTCCTTGTAATACGAGTAGTAGCTGAACCCGTTCATGCCCATCTCCGGCGGGCCGCTCGGGTCGACACCGGTCGCGTCCTGCGACTTCAGCCGCAGCAAGAAAGTGTCGGTCACATTGGAGTTGCTCGAGCTCCCAGACGCAGCGAAGTCCTCGTTGTGGAACGAGAACAGGAACCCGGATCCGTGAAACATGTACCCGAACGCGTTGATCGGCTCGTCCATGGACGGCGGGGAGGGCTCGTAGACGAGGTGCGCGAACCAGCGCGTCGCGACCTGGTGGTCGTCCGGCCGGACCAATCCCGGGTAGGCGAAGTGCGTCTTCAGGCCGCCCTGGGCGTCCCCGAGGTGAAGAGTGTGGGGTTCCAACGGATCCGTCAGGTTGAAACTCCACGCGAAGGCGTTGGAGCCGGATGCCGGCGTTCCGCGCAGCATCCGCTTCATCGTCCGCAGTGGATCCTCGAACATCGCTGAACGCTCTTCCGGATCCGGGAGCAGCGCTTGCATGATGGCTCCCGCGTCCGGTGAAGGGTCGTCAACCGCAGCCTGCGCGAAGAAGCTGATGCCCTTGATGTAGGGGCCCCAAGCGGCGACGTGCTCGAGGCGAATCTCGTTCTCGTAGATCCAGGTCCATTCGGGCCCGTTGGTGCCGATCCAGGCCCTGAAACTCGACTCCTGGCCGTTCAGATCGGGGTCGTCATCCTGGATTCTCTGGCGATAGGCGTCGAGGCCCTCGGCGTAGGCCTCGAGGTTGTCCACGAGTTGTTCGCTGCCGAGCATGGCCTCCAGGTCGTCCTTGAGGTCCTCACCGGTCGTGCCGAAGCGCGCAGCGAGATCCGTCTGGAACACTCTTGCGACGAAGTCGTTGAGAATCAGGTCGTTCGCGAGCGGGTCGGCCGGGGCACCCGGCTTTCCCAGACCGAGGTATTCCGCCGCGTGCCCCGTCGCCAGCTTGATGTTGACCTGCACGGCGAACAGCGCGTCCCGCGCGTTCTCGTAGCCGAGCGCGTACCAGAGCGCTTCTTCCGTATTGGCGACGATGTGCGGGACGCCGTGCTCGTCGCGATACACCTGGGCGGGATCCGGCGTCTGAGCAGCTACTTCCGGAGCGAGCAGCGCAGCGACCAAGGTCGTGCAGGCGACTGCCCGAGCAAATGCAAGCGCGTCGCCCATGGCGTTCCTCCTCTCAGGAAGGCAGCTCGTGGAGCCGCTCGAGGGGGTGGCCGTACTCGTCAGTCGGGGTGAAACCGTTCGCATTGCGTTCTCCTCGTTCTCTGGCGTTTCCATGCGGGACCCTGTGTACGGGATGGAGTAAGGGCAGATACCTCCTCCGCCCCGCGGGTCTCCCGCCCGTCACGGAAAAGCAGAAAACGACGTGCCGGCCCGACCCGACACGCGCTGCAACCTCAGTCCGCCGCCGCGGAGAGCCGCTCCACGAGCTGGCCGACGTTCTCGAGGTTCGCGATCT
Organism: Planctomycetota bacterium; assembly: GCA_029259655.1. Taxonomy (GTDB): domain Bacteria; phylum Planctomycetota; class UBA1135; order UBA1135; genus OFTM220. The sequence goes on along the minus strand of JAJDET010000342.1, from coordinate 23,442 downwards.
CGCCGAGCTTGAAACGCACGCCGAAGGCGCGCTCGATCGCGACGATCAGCTCGACGGTCTTGATCGAGTCCCAGCCCTCGACCTGGTCCGCCGTCGTCTCGGTGGTGAGGCTCACGGCCTCCTCGAGGACGTCCTCGAAGACCTCTTCCAGGCGACGCAGGATCTCGGTGGTGGCGGTCATTCGGTCGCGATCGGAGGGGTCAGGGGTCGATGGGTCGAGAGGTCCAGCCGCCAGCGAGTCGTCCCGTTCTCCTCGCTCACCCGCTCGAAGCCGAGCTCTGCGTAGAGGTCGCACACGATGCCATTGCGATCCGTCGGGACATAGGTGCCGCGGAGCTCGCTCGCACCGGCACGGGTGGCCGCGTCCGCGAGAACGTCGAGCATCAGCTCCTCGACCCGTCGCTTGAGCACGCGGCAGCTCATCAACCAGATCCGGATGTCGAGCGCGTCGTCCACGCGTTCCGCCAAGAGCACCGAGACGATCCCGTGGTCCCCGAAGCGATCCTTCAGGTGCAGCGTGCGCGTGATGTGGAGCGGATCGCTCGCGATCTCCTCCAGCTGTGAGCGCGTCAAGCGTTCCGTCGTGAGGTTGAACTGGTTGGTCTTGCCCACGAGCTGCGCCGTGCGAGCCATGGAGGTCGGGCGGAACGGACTCACGAGCGCGGTCATCTCGAGCTCGCGCAGGTAGGAGTCGTAGTCCCCGGTCTTCGCCTCGAGGTCCCCCGCACTGCGGCGCGCGCGGTAGGCCTCCGTGCGCCTGCGATCCTCGGACCCGACGTGGAAGGCCTCGAAGTGCCGACCGCGGTCGAGCGCCTCGACGTATTCCGAGACGTCGTCGGGGAGGTCCGGGACACGAACTCCGGGCAGGAAGCTCTGCACCTGGAGGCGCTCGGCGGGGTTGTCGTCGAGGAAGACGATCGATTCGAGGCCGAGGTCGAGCTCTTCCGCGATCCTCTGGATGCCCTCCGACTTCGGTCCCCAGCTCGCTTCGAACGCGACGAAGTCGTCGAGACCGAGCACCATCTCCGGGTGCTCGCGGAACGGGAGCTCGGCGACCGCGCGATCGTTCTTCGTGCACACCGCGAGCAGTACGCCGCGCTCGCGCAGCTCGCGCAGGTAGACCTGCAGGGCCTTGTGTGCCTCGCCCGCTCCGCTGCCCTCGCCCAGCTCGATACCGTCCAAGCCATCCTCGCCGATCACGCCGCCCCAGAGCGTGTTGTCGAGGTCGCAGACGAGGAGCTTGCGCGAGCGGCCCAGGATTCCCGCCACGACGCCGGCGAGACTGCGGACGTAGATCGGGAGACACTCGAACGAGACGGGTTGCTTCGCGTGGAACCAGAAGCGCGCATCGTGCCAGCGCGTGATTCCCGACTCTTCCACCAGCCCGCGCACGTCGTGGACGTGGACGAAATCGGGTGCGGAGTCCGAGAGCTCGAGGTTGAGCCGTCGCAGGAAGCTCCGCGCCGACGACGGCACGCTTGCAGCCAGGTTCCCGAGCGAATCGACGGGACGCGGTATGAAGTTGTCGAGGACGATCTCCGCGCCGCAGCGATCGCGAAACGCTTCACAGGCCTCGAGAAGGCGCGCGATGAGATGCTTCGCCTTCCGCCGGGCGTCGTCCGCGTCACAGCCTGTTTCGGGCCACTCGGCGACGTCCGCACTGGGAAAAGCGATCACCACGAGGTCCGGGCCGAAGCTCGCGGTCGCACTGTTCGGGTCGAGGAGCTCCGCCAGCGTCTGTCCGAACTCCGCGACGCGGAGCTCGGGCCAGATCCCCGCGGCGGCCAGCGCGACGCGCAGCGGTTCGCCGAGGAAGTCGAGCGATGCGCCGCCCATGAGCGCGATCCGCGGCTGGAGCGCGCCGATCGGCGGTCCCTCTTCCGAGGCGACCCGCGCCGCACGCCGCGCGAGGCTCGAGAGGTGCGCTCCGTGCTCTGCCGTCTCCACCTCGCGCAGGACTTCGCTCCAGCCGTTCACCGCGAGGCCTCCCCGTCGATCCAACCTTCCCGGAGCGCGATCGACATCACGAGCTCGGCTGCGACCTCGTGGCCCCTGCCGTTCCAGTGAACGTCGTCGGCAAGGTAGACGTGCTCCCCACGCGCGACCCGCTCGCGCAGAGCCGGGGTCGTGTCGGCGAAGGCGATGCCGTTCTCGGCGCACCAGGTGCCGAGCACGTTCGGCAGGTCGTTGGAGCTCCACCTCAGGCAGACTGCGTCCGGTTCGAACCGCACGAAGTCCTCGTAGACCCGGAACTTGCGGGGGATGTAGAGGACGAGCATCGCGGCGCCGGCCTCGTTGCAGAGCTCGGACGCCTCGAGCAACGAGCTCGTGGCGAGCTCGAACAGGCGCTCGCCCCAGGGGCCCTCGCTCCTGCGGAAGTAGATGCGTTCCGCTCCGCCGTCAGGGCCCTCGAAGATCCCGGAGTGGCGCCTCGCCAGCGTGCTGAGCCTTCCTTCCTCGAGCAGACGCTTCAGCTTGCGCACGGCGTTCGTCGTGAACAGCCTGTCGGTGAGCCGCGCCGTCATGAGTCCTCCGAGCTCGTCGTAGGCCTCGCGAAGCTCCTCGTAGTTGCCGGCGTCCCGCAGGTCGTTGCCCCCGAAGAAACACCAGACGACGAGCCGCGGCGACATCGAGAGCGCGTAGCGGCGCAACACGACCAGCTCCTGCTGGACGCCGTACGCCGCCTGCCCGAAGTTGACGGTGACGAGGCCGGTGGCCTTCTCGATCCGCACCGGCAGCGTCTCTTCGACCGGGAGCAGCGCCGCCTCGACGAAGGAGTCCCCGATCACGACGATCTCAGCGAGGTCGAGCTCGCGCTCGTTCCTGAACCCGCGCGAGTCGTACGCCACCTCGACCTCGTAGGGATCGCCGGGTATCCCCATCGGGGTCAAGTTCCCGCGAACGCGTCCGCTGAAGCCGGAGTTCGGATGGTGGACGTGTATCAGCTCCGGGTCGAGCCGGTTCGCTCGAAACGGTACGCCCAGCGCGGCTTCGGGGCCGAGCGTCCCGAGGCTCGTCTGATAGTCGTGGCCCAGGACGACGGCGGGTGACTCGATCAGGACCAGGCTCACCACGGCCGATGCCGTGAGGATTCCCAGCTTGCGTACGCGGTGTAGAGCGCGGCCCGGCGCGGCCGTCAAGACCAGGGCCAGGCCCAACACGGCGTAGGTGGCGGCGAGATTGATCGTGAACGCGAGCGGTGTGTACCTCTGCCAGATCGGAAGGTCCGGCGAGCCGATGGGCGTGAGGATCCATGCCGCGACGACCGCGAACACTCCTGCGATCAACAGCGCCGCGCGGGGCTTCAAGAGCCGAGCTCCCTGGAGCGAAACGCGATGCTCCGCTCGATGAGCCGGGCGACTCGCCTGGACACCCTCACGGCTCCGGCTCTCGAGGGGTGGGCCGAGTCGAAGAACTCCTCGTCGGTCAGGAAATCAGTCAGGTCGAGGAAGGGGGTCTCGCCCAGGGCTCCCCGGAACTCCGAGACGTAGGCCGCATAGAGCTCGTCGTCGAAGGTCCCGCGAACCTCCGACCGCATGGGAAGGATGACCGCGTACAGCGAGATGTCGTACTCCTCGCAGAAGGCGAGCAGACCACCGATGTCTCGTCGGATCTGCTCGGAGTCCTCTCGTGCGTCCCATGACCGCACGTCGGCCCACAGCTTCGAGGGGTGTTTCACGAAGCGCTCGACCATCCAGTAAGGGCGCGGCCCCTTGTGCGCGAAGCGATACGGGTCGAGTCGATCCTCCAGGCGTCGGTCCTCGGCCAGCGAGGGCCGGACGGTGCGTGCGAGCTCACGCGCGAAGGCGAGTATGGCGCCGGAGTAGCGCGTGCCCTGGTGCGCGAGGAACCGCCATCGCGCCTCCATGCTCTCCGCGACGTTCTTCTCGACGAGCTCGAGGCCCTCCGCCGTGCTCTCGACCCGGAAACGAGGGCTGTAGCGGTCGATGTGCCGCAGCGTCGGAGACAGGTGGAGCCCGAGGTTGCAGGCCCACCTGGGCGTGATCCCGAGGACGATGTGATCGGGTATCGCGGTCGGTCCGTATGCCCGCTCGATGTACTCGAGCATGACCAGGCAGTCTTCCAGTGTTCCCCAGCTCTGGGCGGCGGGGAACGCTCGAAGGCCGTCCAGCTCGTCCCCGATCAGGTCGACGCGGAACGCTTCGCGTGCGATCGACGGGCCGCAGAGTAGGACCCGGCCCTCCCCGCGCCCGACCCAGTTCGTCGGTGTGAGCAGCTGCAGGTGCTCTTCACCGCGCCAGAGCGACGCGCCGAGCTCCACTTCGGCGTGCCGACTCGCCGCTTCCAGCACGACGTGCCCCAGCACGAACGCGGCAGACGCACAGCCGATCGCCGCGAGGGAGAGGCGTAGGCTCTTCCGTGCGTCCGCGCGCGCTCGTTCGTCTCGGTCAGAACGCAAGGTAGACGAACTCCTCGGTGGTGCGGGCGGCGACCAGGATCGTGATGACGAGGACGAAGGTCCAGACGAGCTTGACGAGGACTCGGGCACTCATGATCCCTGGAGCAGCTCGCGGAGTTGTGCTGAGTCGAGCGCGAACGGAATGTAGGCGAGCGACGTCAGGTGGAACGTGAGGGCGACGGCGACCGCCTTCACGGCGAACCCCTTGCGAAACTGCCGGAACCCGGCCACGCCGAGTCGGTCTCGCATGAACGCCTCGTACACGCGGAATCCGATCAGGTAGAGACCGTGCACGAGGCCGAAGAGGAGGAAGTTGAAGGTAGTTCCGTGCCAGAGTCCCGACACCATCATGGTCGCGAGTAGACAAACGCTGGCGACGAGCAAGACCGGGACCCGTCCGGTCCTGGAACGGAGCCCGCGGACATAGAGCGGGTTGAAGACGAAGTCCGTCAGCCAGGTCGTGAGCGACCGGTGGACCCGCAGCCAGTACTGCGAGACGTTGGGTGACAGGAACGGGAGGTGGAAGTTCTCCGGCGGACGGACGCCCATCAGGTGTCCGATCCCGATCACGACGTCGCAGTAGCCGGAGAAGTCGAGATAGAGGTAGATGTAGAACAGGTAGGCGCGCCACGTCACCTCGGTGAGAGCCATGGGGGCGATGTCGAGGTCCGGCCCCAGGACGTGGGGCGCCAGGATCGCCGCCAGGGCGAACTTCTTCACGAGCCCGCGCAGGATCCGGTTCATCGCGTCGAGGTGTGCCTCGAAGCGCGGCGGAAGGACCTCCCGTTCGCGTCTCCAGTCCGCCCGAAAGTCCTGGTAGCGCTGGATCGGGCCCAGAAGAAAGGTCGTGAAGTTGAACGAGTAGTTCAGGTACTCGGAGAACCGCAGGCTGCCGAGCGTCCCGCTGCCCGCTTCGATGATCACGTGCAGCAGCCTGAAGAACAGGAAGCTGAGTCCCGCCGTCGCCAGGACCTGGGTCAGGAGCCGCTCGGGCATGAGCCACTCGAGGAACCCGTAACCGCGCATGTACACGAACGCGCCGGTGAGGAGCGAGATCGTGACGATGCGGCTACGCGGGTCTCGCATCGCGAGCCGGGCGGCGCCGTAACCTCCGAGAACGAGCAGAGCCGTACTGACCCCGCCCACGGGCGTCAGATAGCTCGCGACGAAGGTCGCGTTGATGGCCAGGAACGCACCCGTCCTCAGAGCGCCTCGGAAGACGTTCAGCAGGACGACGGCACAGACCGCCAGCAGCAAGAATTCAGTCGAGAGGAAAGGCATGGGCCGGTTCCCGGAGGTTCCCCCGAACCCTCCAGGCCATGTAGCTCCGAGTGTAATCGTCCCTACTTCCCCTGCGCGCGGGATTACAGCCGTGTAACCGCGGAGCGATTGCGCACGTCCGGCTGCAAGGCGAGTGTGGCTGGAGTAAGCTGAGGTTTCTACTTCATGATGAAACCTCTCTCATGAAACTGCTCGTCGTCGACGACGATCCCAAGTTCCGGACCTACGTCCGACGCGGGCTCGAGGACAGCGGGATCGTTTGCGCCACCGCGGGTGATACGGCCGAGGCGCGCGCGCTCCTCGACGAGTACGGGTCGGAGTTCGACCTGATCCTCCTGGACGTGATGCTCCCCGACCGAACGGGTTGGGACCTCCTGCGCGACCTGCGCGACGAGGAGATCACCACGCCCGTGATCTTCCTCACGGCTCGGCACTCCGTGGAGGAGCGCGTGAAGGGTCTGCAGCTGGGGGCCGACGACTACGTCATCAAGCCGTTCGACTTCGGCGAGCTCCTGGCCCGCATCGAGGCCGTCGCGCGCCGGGCCCAGCCGGGCAGCATCGCCGTCGGGGACCTGGTGATCGATCCCATCGAGCGGACCGTCGTGCGAGGAGGGAAGAAGATCGAGACCAGCCCCCTGGAGTTCGACCTCGTGCGGCGTCTGGCCGAGGCCGAGGGAAGCGTCCTGTCGCGCGCCGACCTGCTCCGCGACGTCTGGGACATCGAGTTCGACCCCGGGACCAACGTCGTCGAGGTCTCGATCGCCCGCCTGCGGCGCAAGCTCGAGGTCTGTGGGCCGCGCGTGATCCAGACCGTGGCCGGCCAGGGCTACCGGCTCGTCGACCTCGAGGAGCTGCAGTCGTGAGCCGCGCGACCTGGTCTCTCGCGGGACACCTGACCCGCTGGTACGCGCTCTCGATCGGCGCCTTCGTGGTCGTCGTCACGGCGATCAGCCTGTGGTTCCTGGGCCAATCGGTTGCGCGAGAGCTCGATGCACTCGTCCTCGAGGAGCTCCACGAGATGCAGGCGAGCTTCCCCAACGCGGGCGGCTCGATCGAGGACTTCCACGAGCTCGCGCAGGAATTCGAGGACGAGCACCCGGCCAACCCGATGGCCTGGCGTGTCTGGGAGCGCGGGTCGGGCGAGCTCTGGAGCGAGTTCGGGGACGCACCGCTCCTGTCCGGCATTCCGGATGCGCCGGGTGCCTTCGACGAGACCATCACTCCCCGGGCCGGTCTGCGGATGCGAACCGAGCCCCTCGCGCCCGACCTGGTCGTGTGCCTCGCCGTGGACGGGACCTGGCAGCTCGCGCTGCTGCGGCGCTTCTTCGTGCTGCTCGGAGCCGTGACCGTTACGGCGGCCTTCGCCGCGATCGCGTTCGGCAACCTGCTCGGGCGGAGACTGGCCGGGCACCTGCGTTCCGTGGCCGAACAGGCGCGCAGCGTCAATGCGGCCACCGACGACGCCGCGCTCCAGGTCGAGGGCGCACCCGAGGAGATCCTCGACGTCGCGAACGCGCTCTGTGACATGCTCCAGAACATCAGGCGCGAGCACGACCGCGCCCGGCTCATGACCGCGGGGATGGCGCACGAGCTCCGCTCGCCCATCCAGAACCTCCTCGGCGAAGGCGAGGTGGCGCTCCTGCGCGAGCGAACGGCGGAGGAGTACCGCGCCGTCATCGAGAGCCAGCTCGAGGAAGTGCGCGATCTCGCTCGTGTCGTGGGAAACCTGATCTCGCTCTGCGCCCCGGCCGGAGAGGGCTCGACGACGCCGCTCGAGCACTTCGACCTGGGACAGGAGGCGGACCTGCGGCTGATGAAGGACCGGGACCAGGCAGCGCGACGCGGTGTCCGCGTCGAGCTCGAGGCCTCCGGCGACCTCACCGTCGACGGGGACCGAGAGGCCCTGCTCCTCGCGCTCCACAACCTCGTCAGCAACGCGATCAACTGGTCTCCGAAGGAGGCTGTCGTTCGCGTGTCGCTCGACGGCTCGAGCCGCCGCATCGAGATCATCGTCGACGACGCGGGCCCGGGTGTCGCCGAGACCGAGCGGGCTCACATCTTCGAGCCTTTCTACCGCGGCAAGTCGACCGAGCACGGCCGCGTCGGGTACGGGCTCGGCCTGGCCCTGACGCGTGCGGCCGTCAAGGCCCACGGCGGCGCCATCGAGGTCGGTGACTCCTCTCTCGGCGGCGCTCGCTTCCGCATGACGATCCCGCGCTAGGAAGCGCGCTCAAGGCACGGACGGCGCGCGGTCCGGTGCAGAGATGCCGGGTGCTTTCCCGAACCGCACCGCCGGCAACGGGGGCAAGTGATCGATCTCGAACTCGTCGTCGATCGCGCCCGTGGAATCCACGAATCGCACCCGGAGGGTGTCGTCGTCGATTTCGAGGAGGACCGAGCCCAGCTCGGCGAGCGAGACGCACATCGCGGGATGATCCAACGGGGCCGGCGTGAGCGTGCCCGAGCTCCCCGCGACGCAGTAGACCGCACCATCGCCCGGCCAGGCATCCTTCACGTAGGCGCCGTCGGTGTTGGGGTTCCCACTCCCTCCGTCCACCGCCATCGTCGGCGGATGCCACGTCGAGCTGTCGAGATAGTGGCCGTCGATCAGGAACGAACGCTCGTAGGAATGGCTGTGTCCGCCCAGGACGAGATCGACTCCGCTCGCCTCGAGGAGCGGAAGGAAGTTCTCGCGCATCTCGACGAGGTTGAGCTCGACATCGGAATCGTGGGAACCCTTCGAGTACGGCGGGTGGTGCCAGAAGGCGATGATCCAGTCCTGGGCCGTGGAGGAGAGATCGCTGCGCAGCCACGTCCACATCGCGCCGCCGACGGACCGGTCGCTCTCCTGGGAGTCGAGCGAGATGAAGTGCACGTTCGCGTAGTCGAAGGAGTAGTAGGCCTCGGTGCCCGACGGAAGTCCGCCCGCCTCCCCCGCCGTGGGTGCCGTGAAGACCGAGTAGTAGGTATCGGCGACCGCCTCGTGGTTGCCGCGTGTGGGCCAGAACACCCGCGAAGGCAGGAAGTCGGCGTAAAACTCGAACAGGGCGAACTCGTACTCGCCGTCGGTCCCGTCCGTGTACGCGTTGTCGCCGAGGAGCAGCACGAAATCGGTGTCCTGCGACTCGGGGAGTCCCAGGAATGCGTCGCGGACACGGAGCGCATTGATGTTCGCAGTTCCTGAGTCTCCGAGAACCCAGATGCTCATGGGCCGCGCGACCCCCACGGGGGGCGGGGTCTCGAACCAGTGGTCCGCGTCGTCACCGACGAGCGGCGAGCTCCCCGTCTCGCCGACTGCGTAGAAGAAGGTCGTCTCGGGCACCAGACCGGTGACCTCCACCTCGTGTTCCTGGGTCGATGCGGGGTCGTCGACCATCCAGGTCAGATTCCCCGGAGCATCGCCGAGCCAGACCCGGGAGTCGGTGGCAACGTCGGTCCGCCAGCGCAAGACGATGGAATCCGGCGCACCGCGTTGGAGGTATGGACCGCGAATCACTGCGGGAGCGACGTTGGACGCAAGCTCCAGGTCGAACGAGACGTCGGAGTTGGGGCTGTCCCATTGATGGACCTCGACGGCGAGCACGTTCGTCCCTGTGACGAGCAGCGCGGGGTCGACGTCGAACGAGAAGAAGTGCGTCTCCTCGAAGCTGTTCACCCTGCCCTGCGCGAGCGTCGTCTCCGTCACGGCGCCGCTCGCCATGTTCGTCCGCTGCACCTCGTTCCCATTGAGGTAGACGATGGCGCCGTCGTCGCGGAGGATGCGTAGCCGCAGGTTCTGGACCTGCGAGGGATCCGCGACGGCGAAGGCGCGCCGGAAGTAGTAGGCGAGGTACTTGTCCGCCGGATCCGGTGAGGGACCGGGCCCGAACGGGATGACGGTCGCCTCGTCCCCGTCTCCGTATCCGAGCTCGGATGGCCCGGAGTCCCACTGCGAGTGGTCGAAACCGATCGAAGTCCACGCTCCGGCCGGTTGACCGCTCACGTAGTAGCGCCAGATGGCGCCGCTGGCGATCAGGGTCTCCTCCGCCGACGGCGAGGACCCGGCGAAGAGGATGGAGATTCCCAGGAGGATGCTTCGGGTCACGCTCACGGCTTTTTTCCCCTGTCGAGCAAAGTGCGCAGCCGCGCGTCGAGTTCGAGGACGGCCCTCGTCCTGCGGTACTTCGCGGGGAGATCGGCGATCGCAAGACGAGCCTCGCGGAAGGCAGTGCGCGCGGCATCCGGTCGGTCGGCGGCGAGTAGCACCTCGCCGCGCCGCGCGAGCCACGACTCGCGCCTCGAGGATCGCGCGGCGAGCTCGTCCAGCAGGTCCAGAGCGTCGTCGAAACGCCCGGTCACGACGCACAGGTCGACGGAATAGAGGGCGAGGCCGGGGACCGGACCCAGCTCGTCGAGCGCGGCCTCGAGCCGTGCCAGAGCTTCGGAGACGTCCCCGAGCTCGACCAGGGCTCGCGCGTGCCCGAGGTAGAGTTCCGGGGAAGGTGCCTCCGTGAGGTCGATGGCGCGCTCGTACGCATGCGCAGCTCGCTCCGGGGCTGCGATCATGAGCAGGAGCTCTGCCTGGAACGCGATCGCGCGGGCGTCCTCGGGCTCCTGCGCGAGATGGTGCTCGACGTGGACGAGTGCCGCGTCTGCTGCTCCGATCGAAGACAGCGTACGCGCCCGGCCCAGGTGGGCGCCCCGAACGTCGGGATCGAGCTCTCGTGCGCGGGCGAAGTCCGCGAGCGCGCGCATCCACTCCCCGTGGAGCCGATGCAGGTTTCCGCGCTCCACGAGGAGGACGGGACTCTCCGCGTGCAAGAGCTCCGCGTCGAGCCGCTCGAGGCGTCCGTGGATGCCTTCGTGGGAGCTCGCCCGAGGAACGAACGCGAGGAGGATCAGCGCGACGCGGAGAGGGGGAGAGAGTCGCATTGCGTCTTCCTTTGCACGGCGGTCCACATGGAGCCGGCGGAGGGACGCCGGACGCGACCACGGGGCAACGACTAGTCTACTGGTAAGACGACATCATCACGGTCTCCTGGAGACGCGAGGCATCAGCGTGATACTCGAAAGGACGAAAACGCCCCGCGAGACGGTGATCACGCGACCGAAAACGCTCGGGAGACCGAGTAACTCCTTTCCCCCCGTCGGCTTCCAGGCAGACTGGGCGCCTCCCGAGGAGCCAGCCACCTGAACGCAACCGTCGTCGTGGGCGCCCGCCCCAACTTCATGAAGGCCTGGCCGGTCGTCACGGCCCTCGAGGCGCGCGGCGTCGACGTGACGCTCGTCCACACGGGCCAGCACTACGACGAGTCGATGGCGGGAGCATTCTTCCGCGAGCTCGGGATGCGCTCGCCGGACGTCGACCTCGAGGTCGGCTCGGGGAGCCACGCCGAGCAGACGGGTGAGGTCATGCGGCGCTTCGAGACCGCGCTCGACGCGAATCCGACCGAGCTCGTGGTCGTCGTCGGGGACGTGAACTCGACCGCCGCGTGCGCGCTGACCGCGGTCAAGCAGCACGTCCCCGTCGCCCATGTCGAGGCCGGGCTGCGCTCGGGCGACCGGCGCATGCCGGAGGAGATCAACCGGCTCGTGACCGACGCGGTCTCGTCGCTGCTCTTCGTGACCGAGCCCGCGGGAATCGTGAACCTGCGGGCCGAAGGCGTGGCCGACGGGCGTGTGCACCACGTCGGCAACACGATGATCGACAGCCTCCTCGCGTCCCGCGACGCCGCGCTCGCGCGTCCGCTTCCCGACGGGGTCCCGGAACGGTTCGGGGCGGTGACGCTGCACCGGCCCTCGAACGTCGACGACGGAAGGACGCTCGCCGGGATCCTCGCGGCCCTCGAGTCGATCGCGAGCGAGCTACCGCTCGTCTGGCCCATTCACCCCCGGACCGAGAAGCGGCTCGTCGAGCTCGACCTCCTCGAACGTGTCCGGGCCTGCGACGGGCTCATCACATCTCCGCCCGCCGGCTACCTCGACTTTCTCGGCGTGATGGCGCGTGCCGCGCTGATCCTGACCGACTCCGGCGGGATCCAGGAAGAGGCGCTGGTCTTGAAGGTGCCCGTGGTCACGTTGCGCGAGAACACCGAAAGACCGGTCACGGTCGAGTGCGGCGGCAACGTGCTGGCCGGGTCCGATCCGGACGCGATCCGCGCGGCGGCCTCGGAGATGAGGGCGCGCGACCCCGCCTCGTTCCGCATGCCCGAGCTGTGGGACGGTCGCGCCGGCGAGCGCGTGGCCGAGATCGTCGTCGCGGCTCTGGAACGAGGCCTCGAGCTCTAGCGGAGCTGCTTCATGCGAGTCCCGACGGGCTCGCCCTTCCGAGCGGGCTTGGCCGAAGCCACGTAGTCGGCGAACTGTTCCGCGAGGACCATGCTGAACTCCGTCGCGGCTTCCTGGTTCAGGTGGTTCATGTCGAAGAAGCACCCGATCCGGTAGAAGCGGGGGAACTTCCGCGGGTCGTTGAACGCGAAGAGCGTCGGCAGATCGCCCTTCCGACCCATCGTGCGCTGCGTGGCCGTCACGACCGTGACGGGGGGGATCACGAAGATCGGCTCAGCACCCGCGTCGCGGATGCGCTTCACCTGACCGAGGAAGCTCCGCCGCGTCGCGGCGGTCGGTGTCTCCTTGCGTGTCACGCCTGGAATCAGGCCCTTCACGCGTTCGGCGAACTCACCGGGGTCCCTGAGCAACGCCTCTCGCCGCGGGGCGGCGTCGGGGTCCTCCTCGAGCGGCTGATACCCGCTCGTCTCGCGGACCTGATCCAGCGTCATGTTCGGGGGCGGGGTCATGCCGAGGAGGCTCCTCGCCCGGTTCGGAGCCTGACCGATGGACGTGAGCCACATGCCGAACAGCTCCAGGTGGAGCTTCGCGAGGTCGAACCGCTCGGAGAGGTCGCCCTTGTGTTCCAGCGAGGTTCGCAACGCCATCCAGGTGATGCCCGGCGTGTGCCACCGCACCATGCGAGGCGACCGGCGGTTGTACTCGGGGACGCTCGGTCCGAAGTCGTTCGGCTCGATGAAGACCCACGAGAGCCGCGCTCCATCCGCCGCCAGGATCCGGCGCAGGAACGCCTCGCTCTCGAAGCTCCCCATTCCCCCGAGGCCGAAGTTGAAGACTCGCAGGGGCATGCCGCGCTCCGCGAGGCGCTCTTCGAAGGCGGACGGGACGATGCTGCGGAAGGTCCGGCTGGACCCGAGGAACACCGCGTCGTACTCGGATGCGTGCGCCTCGAAGTGCTCGAGCTTGGGGATGCCGGTCGAGACGGCTATGTGCGGGCGCAGCATTCCGACCGTCGTCAGGAATGTCAGTGAGGCCACGAGAGTCTGCAGGATGGGGCGCACCGCGGAGCCTGTACGTGGATTGTAATCCAGGCGTCAGGTATGGGTAACGCGTTCTGTATCCGGTCGTGTCAGGCCTTCCTCAGGCGTCCCAGGACGGGGTGCGCCTGGACCTCCGGCGCTTCCACGAATGCCGCCACGGGCCCTCTCTCCGAACCGAGGGCAAGGGGGAAGGCCTCTCACCAGCGCGCGCGCTCTTCGAGCGCGCGGCGCAGCTCCGGTGCGCGCGACAGGTCGAGCGGGTTCTGCTCGTCCGGGTCCGCCGCGAGCTCGAACACCGACCAGCTCCCCGCGTCCGGCTCGGACACCATCCCGTCGCGAACGAGCTTGAGCCCGTCCCAGCGGCGCACCATGTAGAGGCAGGGGTCCTTCACCTCGGTGACGCGGCCGTTGGGCTCCCAGTGCTGCGCGAAGACGAGGTCACGTGCGCGATCGACCTCCGCGTCCTCGAGCACAGCGAGGAAGGACCGCGAGTCCTGCGCGGCGCCGCGCGGCACGGCGAGGCCCCAGAGCTCCGCGAACGTGGCGGCGTAGTCGGTCGAGCTCGCGATCAGGGTCGGAGGCGTCCGCCGTCCCGGCCCCGCAACCGACGCGCCCGCAAAGATCGCCGGCACGCGCATCCCGTCTTCGTAGACGCTCCCCTTGACTCGCGCGGAGCGCTCCTCGCCCACCACGTCCGGCGGCGTTCCGTTGTCGGAGACGAAGGCGAAGAGGATCTCGTCTTGCGCCTCCCAGAAGCCGATGCCCTCGAGGAGCGTGCCGATCTGCCGGTCGAGCTCGCGCACCATCGTCTTGTACTTCGCGCGGTTGCTCGGCGGTCCCTCCCCGGTCGGGTAGTGGAACGGGGCGTGGGGGAGGTTGTGGGCCACGTAGGCGAACCGCGGCCCGGGCGTCTTCGCCCACCACTCCACGACCGCCTCGGTGATCGCCGTCGGGTTGTACTTCGTCTCGCGCGAGATCACTCCGTTGTCGACGCGCGCGTAGTCCTTCGGCCGCGGGCCTTCCTGCCCGTAGTTCCGCACGCCGAAGATCGACCCGGCGAGCCAGTCGTCGAACCCGATCATGCGCATGTACTCGCTCGCCTGCCCGATCGCGGCGTTCCCCAGGTGGCACTTCCCGAACGCCGCCGTGCGGTACCCCGCCACGCGCGCGAGGTCCGCGATCGACAGGAGGTGCACCGGGAAGGCCGGGTTGTCGCCGCGGATCAGGTCCGGGTGCTTCGCGTTCCCCTGCGTGGGCAGGACCGGCCTCCCGATCGAGACGCGGTCCGGGCGAATGCCGAAGAGCAGCGATCCGCGGAAGGGCGAGCAGGTCGGCGAGGCGCCGTAGAGCCCCTCGAACCGGACGCCGCTCGCCGCGAGCCGGTCGATGACCGGCGTCTGGAGCTCGTCGAGCTCACGCCACGACAGATCGTCGGCGACGACGATGACGATGTCGGGGTGCTCCGGCTCCCGCTCGCGCGCAACGGTCTCGTCTCGCGCGCAGGCCGCGATCACGGGAGCGAGGAGCGCAATCGCCACGCGTCCACACAGCATCCGCGGGATTCTACACCCCGGGCGCCTCGGGGGACTCAGGCCGGAGCTTGCTCGACGAGCCGTGACAGGTGACCTGCGAGCGCGCGTGCGGCCTCGACGTTCGGCTTCTTGAAGTGCAGGCGGATCGTTCCGGGCCTGAACTCCGGAATCCCCTCGAACGAGCTCAGGCGATTGCCCGTCAGGAACAGCTGTGCTCCGCCGAACCAGCCCATCTTGAGCTCGACCACCGCGATGTCGGCGACCTGAATCCGCAGCTCCAAGACCTTTCCGAAGCTGAACCCGAAGAACGGGTCGCGGCTCTTGAGCTCGAGGAGGAGGGCATCGTCGTCCACCACGGCCAGCCCGTGAATCTCGACCAGCCAGAGCCCGGCTCCGTACCTGTCGCCGTTCCTGAAGGGTACGCGTCGTCCCGGACGTCCAAGGGCCGGCGTCCCTTCCGTCACGCGCGGCGAGCTCGAGATCACGCTGACGCGCGTCCCCATCTCACCTGCCTGCTGGTAGCGCCTGCGCGGTTCACGCTCCAGCGCCTTGAGGACGACGTCGTCCAGGCGGACGTCGACCTGCACGCGTTCCGAGGGGAGGGCGAAGCGCCCGATCGGGAGCTCGTCGGTCAGCATCTCGTACAGCACGACGCCGAGCGAGTAGATGTCCGCCCGGTGATCGACCTCTCGCGGCCGGCTGACCTGCTCGGGCGCCATGTACTGCGGCGTGCCCATGACCTGGCTGGCGCGCGTGAGGCGCAGGTCGTCCTCCTCGCGTCCGAACAGCTTCACGAGCCCGAAGTCGGCGATCTTCACGCGTCCTCCCCCGTCGAGCAGGATGTTCTCCGGCTTGATGTCGCGGTGGACGATGCCCTGCTCGTGGGCGTACTGCAGGCCGGCGCAGATCTGCGGGATGATCGCGAGGGCTTCCGCCGGCTCCAGGTTCCGGTCCCGCAAGAGGTCGCGCAGCGGCACGCCGTCCACGAACTCCATCACCAGGAAGTAGCGGCCGTGCTGCTCTCCGAAGTCGTGGACGGCGACGATGTTCTCGTGGGTGAGCTTCGCGAGCGCCTGGGCTTCGCGCAGGAAGCGCTCCGCGAACGCCGGCTCCTGCGCGACCTCGGGGGCGAGGATCTTGAGCGCCACCTTGCGGTCGAGGCGCGGCTGTCGCGCCTCGTACACGATGCCCATCCCGCCGCGTCCGATCAGGCGCAGGACCTCGAGCTGCGGGAAGTCGCGCTGGACGTCGGCCAGGTCGGGCGTCTCGGGTCCACCGGGAGCCGCGCCGCCGCCCGCTTCGAGGTCGCGGCGCAGGAGGCACGCGGCGCACAACCCCGAGAGGGCTCCCTCGTCGGGGAGCAGCGCGCCGCAGCGCGGACAATCGCGTCGGTTGTTCATCCGGTTCCTCGCACCCTCTCCTGAGGGAGGCGCTCCCGGAGGTTACGGGGGATCTCCGGATTCAGGCCAGGGCGTCGAAGAGACCGCGGATCTCCTCCTCGACCTCGTCCGTATCCGACAAGGTGTGCGCGATCTCCCGGCGCAGGAGCTCACCGAACCGTCGGCGCACCCGGTGGACCGCGACCTTGAGAGCGCCCTCCGTCGTGCCGATCTCCTGGGCGAGCTCCCGGTAGGAGCGCTCGAGCTCGCCCGAGAGCGCGGGCTTCAAGCAGTCGAAGACTTCGGCCTTGGCCCCCCCCTCGTACTCCGAGCGCAGGCGCTCGACGACCGTCTCGAGGAGGGTTCGCGCCCACGAGCGCTCGAACGCCTTCTCCGGGTCGCTGTCTCCCGGCTCGGTGATGAAGCGTTGCTCCGCGTACTCGCCGTCGAGGACCAGGCGATCGCCCCCGCGCTTCAGCGCCCGTGCGCGGTCGCGCTCGTCCGACAGGAAGTGTCGGAACGCTCCCAGGAGATAGGCGCGGAACCGGCCGCGCGAGGCGTCCGCACCCGACAGGCCGTTCTTCTCGAGCAATCGCGCGAAGAACCCCTGTGTCAGGTCACGCGCATCCTCCGCGGCGCTCCCGCACCGGCGCGCGTAGGCGTAGATCGGATACCAGTACGTCTCGCACAGGACGGTCAGCGCGGCGTCCTTCTCTTCCCCCTGCGTGCCCGCGGCCGCGACGACGACGCTCCAGTGCGTCGTGGCGAAGTGCGAGGTGGTCACGCCACGACCATCTGCGCAAGGGCCGTGACCAGCATGCGGATCGGACGGAACTGGCTCCCGAGCGTGACGTGGTCGAGCGCCGGGACGTGGACGAAGACGACCGGAATCCCGAGCTCCACGCCGCGCTCCAGGGCATGGCGGTACACGCGCTCGCAGACGTAGCCCCCGGCGTCCTCGGAGATCTCGACCTTCTCGACACCTCCGCGCACGAGCGCGTTCGCGAGCGGGTCCAGCTCGAGCGACGTATCGAGGTCGGGTCCCGCCGGAAGCTGCAGGTCGACCGCGTCGACGCCCAGTACGTCCGGGCGTCCCACGACGAGCGACGTCGTCGCCCGGCGCTCGATCCGGAAGGTCTTGCCCTTCTTCCGGTTGCCGAGGCCGAGGATCGCGTCGGGTCGCCGCGGTTCCAGCGACGCGAGCGCGTCGTCGAGCTCCGCCGGCGCTCCGCGGAACGTGACGGGCAGGATGCGCGGTGCCACCTCGACTCCGTCCGGCGGATCGGAATCCAGGCGCTCGACGAGGCGACCGCTGGGGTTCTCCTCCACGTCTTCGTAGGGCCCGAAGCCCGTGATGAGGATCAAGGAGCTCATCTCGCGCGCTCGGTGCTCGTGGTCAGCGGTACTGCTCGAGGACCCGTCCGACCTCGAGCGTGAGCTCTTCGTAGGCGCGATCGATCTCCTTCTGCGCCTCCACGAGCTTCGCGCCGCCCTTCGAAGAGAGCTCGGTGAGCTTCGTCGCGATGGCGTCGCGCTTGCGTGCGAGGCCCTCGATCGACCTCCCGAGCTTCTCGCGCGTGGCGGCATCGGCGTTCCGGAGCTGCTCCTCGAGCTCGTCCATGTCCCGATCCACGTTGCGGATCCTCTCCCGCAGCTTCTCGGCGATCTCGGTGGCCTTGTCGGCCGCGATGGAACCGAGGTCGTCGATCGTTTCGGAGAGGATCGAGGGCTCGGAGGTCTGCGTGTCGTCCTCGGAGGCCTGCACTTCGTCTCCGGAGCAGCCGACGAGGAGCGGGAGAAGGAGGGCGGGGAGGGTCTTCTTCATGGTGGCGTCGATCGAGCGGGGAGCGGGGATTGTACCGGCTGCCTCAGCCCACGCGCTGCGACAGAGAGGGCGGCTCACCCCCGCCCGACGCTTCGGACGCGCGCCAGGCCGCCGCCAGCTGGTTCCGCTGCATGGTCCAGATCTCGCGCTGGACCATGTGTCCCTGCTTGAGGACGACTCCCAGCACGAACAGCATGTTGCCGACGATGAGCAGGAGCAGCGAGAGCAGCGCGGTGTAGGCCGCCGTCCTCCCGGTCGCGTAGAGGAAGACGGCGAGAACTCCCGACGCGAGCCCCAGCGCGATCGAGACCAGGCTCATGGTCCAGACGTAGCGCACGGGTGTCGCGAACAGGCTGAACAGCGAGTGCGAGACGATCAGCCGGTTGATGCGCGACGAGCTCTTGCGCGTCACCTTGGGCTTCCCGGCCGCTCGCTCCGCGCGCTTGAACTCGAGCCACGAGAGCACCGCGGGGATCTCGTGGATGCGCAGCCCGAACGCGGACGCCTTGAGGATCACCTCCAGGTGAAACTCCTTGCGATCCTCGTAGAGCGGGAGCGTCTGCACGATCTCGCGGCGGTAGGCGCGCGTCATCCCCGTGTTCATGGTCACCGCACCCGACATGCAGGCGCGGATGATCCGGTTGCCCATCTTCGAGAGCCAGACGCGCTTCGCGGGCACGTTCTCGTAGCGCCCGCCGGGAAGGTGCGGGCTCGCGACGACCATGTCGGCGTCGGTGTGCTCGTCCATCGCAGCGACGAGCCGGTGGACGATGTCCTCGCCCCACGAGAGGTCGATCTCGGTCGTCACGATGACGTCCCCGCGCGCGCGAGCGATGCCGGTGCGGAGCGCGTGCCCGCGGCCGCGGTTGTGCTTGTAGCCGGCGAGGTGGAGGCGCGGGTTCTTCTCCGCGAGGGGCCGCACGAGGTCGCCCGACCCGTCGGTCGAGCCGTCGTCGACGACGATCAGCTCCCACTCGCCCTCGAGCGTCGAGAGCTGCTCGAGGAGGCGCTCGACGGTCGTCTCGATGATCTGCGCCTCGTTGTAGAAGGGGCAGACGACGGAGGTCTTCACGGGGGCGTTCATGGGAGTTCGCGGGCCGACTCGTCAGGCTAGCCCGCGCCCCGCACCGCGTCGCGAGCGAAACCGGGGTAGATTGGCGCCGGATGGGGCGAGGCCCGGGAAGTTCCCCGGAGAGTGCCCGTAGTAGGAGCCGTGAGGAGGGAGCGAAAGAGCCTCTGGGCAGTGATCCTGTGCGTCCTGGTCGTCCTGCTCGTGGCACTCTCGCTCCTCTGGATCGACGCCTCGGATCCGGGAGCGGCGGCTCCGACCCGGCCCCCCGAGGTCGTGGCCGCCGGGTCGTCCGCGATCCTCGACCCGCTGCCGGACGAGGGGGAACGGCCCGCGCCGGAGTCCGAGCTCGAGGTCCCCGCGCCTGAACTGGAGCCCGAGCCGACCGCGCCGAGCCAGGAGGCTCCGTCCCTCGCTCGAGGTGATCGTGGCCGCGGACCGGGGGCCTTCGAGCTCGAGCTCCGCTTCGTGGCGGTCGACGCCGACGACCATCCGCTCGCGGGAGCGGACGTCCTCTTCGCGCCCGTTCGTCACCGTCTCAACGTGGTCGGGATCACCGACCAGGACGGGCGCTTCACGTTCGAGTGGAACGCCCACGTTCCGGAGATGGAGGTCGTCTTCGCGTTGCGGGGGAGGAGCGACACCTGGTCGGGCCTGCGCGTGTTCCGCGCCGCCACCGGCGTGCCGACCGAGCTTCGCGTCGCGCTGCCCGGAGAGCGCAACTTCGCGAAGCAGGAGTCGACGCGCTCCGCGTACTGGTTGCGCGAGGAGCTGATGAGGGAGCGCTATCTCGAGGACGCTCGCGGCGACGTCCCACCCTCGCTGTCGAGGGTCCCGTTCCTCGGCTCCGAGGGCGGCCGCCCGCTCTTCGTGGCGCGCGCCTCGGCGAGCGGGGGCGGCGGCCCGCAGCACGATGCGTTCCAGCGGCAGTGGCGCGAGCTCGCGCAGTTCCAGAGCGACCTCGCCCGGTTTCAGAAGCGCACCCCGATCCTGGTCCCCGCCGCACCCGGGAGCGGTGCGAGGCTCTCGGGCACCGTGACCGACGCTTTCGGCCGTCCGGCGGAGGGCGCGCTGGTCGTCCTGTCCGACGACCCCGAGCACGAGGGCCGGATCGGAGTCCACACCGACGCGGCCGGTCACTACGAGATCCCCGACATCGAACCCGGCACCTGGAACGCCCGCGCGGGGGGTGGGGAGTTCGGTCGCGGGACGCACTTCGGGTCGCTGTTCCTGCGCGAGGTGAGGAGCTGGGACTTCGTGCTCGACCGCGGCGTGGAGCTCGCCGGCGTCGTCTTCGACTCGAGATCGAGGCCGCTGGAGGGGTGGTCCCTCGAGCTCGAGGGACACGGAAGTGAGATGCTCTGGAACGACTTCGCACACGCGGGAGAGGACGGTGGGTTCAGCGTCGCGAACGTGGGCGAGGACCTGGAAGGCTCGGCCCTGAGCCTGCACGTTCGGCCACGGGGCGATACCGCGGATCTCCCCCTGGCCACCTTCGACGTGGCGGATCCGCTGGTCTGGCGGGACATCGTCATCGATGAGCAGGAACTGGCGCCCCTGGTCCTCTCCGGTCTCGGTCGACTGGAGGACGACGACGTCGTGGTTCGTGTCTGGCAGGAGGCGAGCGACCGCGGCCGGTTCGTCGAGCTCGGCACGGAGAGTACGCACGTGGTCGTGGCGCCCGGGAGCTACGTCGTCGAGCTCGGAAGCGCCATGCAGGGCTGGAGCGAGCGACGGGTTTTTCTCGAGCCGCTCGAGCCCCTCCTGTTCACGCCGCGGCTCCCGCGCGGCGGCCTCGTCGAGTGGATCGACACGGCGACCCCGCGTTCGAGGGAGGACGTCGACGACGCGATGAAGAAGCGGCGCGGGCTCCGCTACCAGCTCCTCGAGCTGCGCGAGGACGTGAACAGTCTCGTCGCGGCCTTCACCGGGCATCCGAGGGAGCCCATGCGCCTCCCGGCCGGCGTCTACGAGCTCGTCGCGTTCGAGGACGAGCTCCCGATCGAACGCGTAGCGTTCACCGTCGAGGACGGCCGCGACGTGGGCGTCCTCGTTCCTACACGGAGGTAGGAGCCGCCTCGCCGCGCCGGTCGACGAAGGCCTGGAACCAGAGCTCGAGCGTCATCAGGCTGAAGACCTGCTTCGCGTACACGAAGTCGCCGCCCGCGACCGAGTCGCGCAGCTTCGCGATCGCCTCGGGACGGAAGAGCCCGCGCTCGCGCACGCGGCGTTCGGAGAGGGTGTCGTCGAGGAGCTCGCGGAAGGCCGGCTCGTCGGGATAGCGCTCGATCGGGTTGTAGAAGGGCTGCTTCTTCGCGCGCGTCACCTCGGGCGGCAAGAGACGCTCGGCGTAGCGCCGCACGATCCATTTTCCGACCCCGCCGCGCAGCTTCACGCGCGGCGGCAGGCGCAGGCCGTACTCCACGAGCTCGTGATCGAGGAACGGGACGCGGCCCTCGATCGAGCTCGCCATCGACATCTTGTCCTGCTTGGTGAGGATGTCGTCGGAGAGCCAGTGCTCGAACTGGAGGTCGAGCACGCGGTTCAGGAAAGGCGCGCGCGTGTCCTGCGACGTCCACGACTCGGGGTGCGCGGTGTGCCCTTCGAGCTCCGCCCGGAAGTCCGCGCTGTAGAGGTCCGCCGTGTCGCGCTCGTCGAACAGCGAGATCAGGTGCCGGTAGGCGTCGGGCAGCGACTCGGGTCCGATGAGCGACAGGTAGTCGACGACCTTCTGCTTCCCGCGCGAGCCGAGCGCTGCCGGATACTGGAACGCGAGGTTGATGACGCTCGCGGGCGTCGCCGCCAGCGCGGGCTCGAGCAGCCCGCGCCGTAGAGCGCGCGGGACGAGCCGCGCGAGCGTGTAGCCCTGCGCGAGCACCTTGTGGAAGAGGTACCCGCCGAAGACCTCGTCCGCGCCCTCGCCCGTGAGGATGACGGTGACGGCCTTCTTCGCCTCGCGCGCGAGCTGGTACATCGGGATGACGATCGGATCGCCGACGGGCTCGTCGAGGTGCCAGACGAGCTTCGGCATGAGCTCGACGTCCGAGGCGCGGCAGTGGATCTCGGTGTGCTGGCAGCCCAGCGCCGCCGCGGTCCGCGCCCCTTGCTCCAGCTCGTCGTGCTGGTAGTCGAAGCCGACCGTGAACGTGCGCACCGGGTGCGAGACCTGCTTCGCGATCGCGGCGACGATCGTGCTCGAGTCGAGCCCGCCGGAGAGGTAGGCGCCGACGGGCACGTCCGCGACGAGGCGCCGGCGGATCGACTCCTCGAAGTGGTGCGCGAAGCCCTCGAGCAGCTCGTCGTCGCTCCCCTCGAGCGGTTCGGTGCAGAGCTCCGCCTTCCAGTAGCGCTCGACCCGCAGCCGGCCGTTCTCGAAGACCGCGAAGTGCCCCGCCGGGAGCTTCTTGATCTCGCGGAACATCCCGCCCGGACCGGGCACGTAGCGCAGGGCCAGGTAGTCGTGCACGCCGGCCGGGTCCAGCGTCGGATCGAAGCCCCGCCAGCGCAAGAGCGCCTTCATCTCGGAGGCGAAGGCGAGCCGGCCGCCGACCTCGACGTAGTAGAGCGGCTTGATCCCGATCCGATCGCGCGCGAGCACGAGCCGCTTCTTCTTCGCGTCCCACAGCGCGAGCGCGAACATGCCGTTCAGCCGGCGCAGGAAGTCGAGTCCATGCTCCTCGTACAGGTGGACCAGCACCTCGGAGTCCGACTCGGTCGCGAGCGTGTGCCCCTTCCCGCGCAGCTCGTCCCGCAGCGCCTTGTAGTCGTAGATCTCGCCGTTGACGACGAGCGTGAGCGTGCCGTCCTCGTTCTCGATCGGCTGGTGCCCGCCCGAGACGTCGATGATCGAGAGCCGGCGGTGCCCGAGGCCGATCTTCGGCGCCCGGAAGTAGCCGTCGTCGTCGGGGCCGCGGTGGACGAGCGTCGAGGTCATCGCCTCGAGCAGCCCCTCCTCGTCGAAGCCGGCGTGGCCGGTGATCCCGCACATCAGCCGGCCGGGACCTTTCGAACGAGGTCGAGCCCGCCCACGACGCGCTCGGGGTCGACGACGCGCAGGTCGTCGGGCGGGTCGAGCTCGGCGCGCTCGAGCTCGGCCGGCACGAAGTAGCGCGCCGAGCCCATGTGGATCGTCGTCAGCGCTTCTTCCCAGGCGAGCTCGTGGAAGCGCGCGGCTCCCGCGCCCTCGAGGTGGTCCTCGACGACGACCTCGCGGTCCTCGAATCGGATCCTGCGCCGGAGGCGCACGTCGAACGGCGCCTTGTCGTGGATCAGGACGCGCACCAGCAGGTTCTTCACACAGCGCGCGAGGCCCGGCGCGCGGCCGACGGTGATCATGAACGCGCGGAAGAGCGCGAAGCGCAGCGGCGTCATGGTCGGGCGCGAGACCTCGCGGAAGGCGCCCGAGACCTCGATCGCGTCCTCGGTCACCTCCACCGGCCGTCCGTGGTCGAGGTACTGGCTGGACGCGAGCTTCCCGCCGTCGAGCCGGCCGACGTAGCCGCAGTCGGAGTACAGGAGCTTCCGCTTGTTCCGGTGGAAGACCTTCACGACGCCGCCCTTGGCGGTGCCGACCCAGGCGTCGTACCAGCGGCGCCGCACGCGCGCGAGGCCGGCCTCGGGGAACCAGAC
>JAJDET010000341.1 GCA_029259655.1 Planctomycetota bacterium | reverse complement strand
CCGACGGTGGCCGGATCCACGGGCTGGGGCTCGGACCCTTCGCCGCGTCCACCGCGGGACGGGCGCGAACGAGGCTCGTCCTGCTCCTCCGAAGCGGGCTCGGCCACGGGGTCGGAGACGCGAGGTTCCTCCGATCGGGTTCCGGAGTCGGCGGAGCCGCCGCAGGAGGCGAGGGTGACGAAGATCGTTGCGGATACGAGGTGTGTGGCGTGCTTCATGGCGTTCCGCCGCCGTGTGCGGCGCTCGGGGAGGTTACAGTTCCGCCCCTCCCATGGCACGCAGCGGTGAGACTACAAGGAGGCGAGTCCTCGTTACGGGAGCGAGTCGCGGCATCGGGGCGGCCATCGCCCGCGCGCTCGCACTCGACGACTTCGAGCTCGCCGTGGGCTACCGCACCGGAGAAGACGCCGCGCGCGAGGTCTGCGCGTCCATCGAGGACGCCGGCGGTGGGGCGAGCGCTATCCGCTTCGACGTCTCCGACCGCGCGCAGTGCGAGGAGGTCCTCCTGCGCGAGGTCGAGGAGCGCGGCGCCTTCTGGGGCGTCGTGACCAACGCGGGCGTGACGGCCGACGCGCCGCTGGCCGGAATGTCCGGCGAGGAGTGGGACCGCGTGCTGCGCACGAACCTCGACGGGTTCTACAACGTGGTGCACCCGCTCGTGATGCCGCTCGTGCGCCTCCGCGACGGCGGCCGCGTGGTCTCCATCGCATCCGTGTCGGGGATCCTCGGAACGCGTGGACAGGCGAACTACGCTGCGTCGAAGGCCGGCGTCATGGCGGCGACGCGGTCCCTGGCGCGCGAGCTGGCGAAACGCGGGATCACGGCCAACTGCGTCGCACCGGGCTTCGTCGACACCGACATGATCGCCGGCCTCGACCGGGACGCGATCGCGAAAGACGTCCCGCTGGGCCGCGTCGGTCGCCCCGAGGAGATCGCCGCCGCCGTGCGGTACCTCTTCTCGCCGGGCGCCTCCTACATCACGGGCCAGGTCCTGGCCGTCGACGGCGGACTCACCTGAGTTGACTCGGCGCGCGCCGATGCGCGCCGAACAACAACGGGGCCGAAGGCCCCGCCGGCGCGGAGTCGCGCCGTGGCCGCCCGCAGGGCATCCTTGGCGCGCGCTGATGCGCGCCAAGTCAATCCTAGGAAGGGTCCGGGCTGGCTGCGTCGTGCTCGGGCTCGATCGCGGGGAACGGCGCGGTCGCCGACTCGGAGATCAAGCGCCGGACCTTCTCGACCAGGAGCCGTCGGTCCACGGGCTTCGTGACGTACTCGGTGCACCCGGCCGCGAGGCACTTCTCGCGGTCGTCCGCCATGGCGTGCGCCGTGAGAGCGATGATCGGTGAGGTGATCCCCTCCTCGCGCAGCTTCGTGGTTGCCGTGTAGCCGTCCATGACCGGCATCTGCATGTCCATGAGCACCAGGTCGAACGGCGTCTTCGCGTCGCGCGCCGCGATCACGCTCTGGTAGCCGAGCTCGCCGTTCTCGGCGACCTCGACCTCCGCGCCGGCCTTGCGCAGGAAGGTGGCGATCAGCACCTGGTTCACGGGCACGTCCTCGACCAGCAGCACGCGCGCGGAGAGCGGGGCCTCGACCACGTCTCGGGCGGTCTCGTTCGCGCCGGGCCGGGGCTTTCCAGCCGTGCCGTCACGACCCGTGTCGAGCACGAGCGTGAACACGCTGCCCTTCCCGACCTCGCTCTCGACCTCGATCCGTCCGGACAGCGCAGTGGCCAGCCGCTCACTGATCGTGAGCCCGAGGCCGGTCCCGCCCGCGGCGCGAGTGGTCGAGTTGTCGAGCTGCGTGAACGCGTCGAAGAGCGAGGGAATCTGTTCGGTCGGGATTCCAGTCCCCGTGTCGCGCACGGCCAGGCGGAGCCGGGGGCCCGAGCCCTGCTGGGCCTCGGCCCGGATCGAGATACAGACCGATCCGTGCTCCGTGAACTTGACCGCGTTGCCGACCAGGTTGAGCAGGATCTGGCGGACGCGCAACGGATCGGTGATCGCGGTCGCGGGGACGCTGTCGTCGACCTCGAAGCCGAGCTCCAGCCCCTTCTCGTCCGCCTGGTGGCGCGTCAGGGCGACGACCTCGCGCACCAGCTCCTCGGGCGAGAACTCGACCGGCTCGATGGAAAGGCCGCCGGCTTCCACGCGCGAGAGGTCGAGGATGTCGTTCACGATCTCGAGCAGGTGCTGTCCACCGCGCTTGATCGTATCCACGTGCTCTTTCTGCTCGGAGGTGGGCTCGAGCCCGTCCATCAGGAGGTCGAGGTATCCGAGCAGCGCGTTCATCGGCGTCCGGATCTCGTGGCTCATGTTCGCCAGGAACTCGGACTTGGCGCGGCTCCCCGCCTCTGCAAGCTCGTTGGCGTCCTCGAGGGCGCGGTTCGTCTCCGCCAGGGAGACGGCGAACTCGCGGGCCTCGCGTTCGGCCTCGTTGAGAAGGACCAGTCGCTCGCGCTCGCGGAGGATCGTGTTCCACTTCTCGGTCAGCGCGCACGCGAGCTGACGCACCTCGACCGGCTCGAACGGCTTCTTCAGGATGAGCAGGTTGTCCGAGGTTCCGAGCTTCTCGATGATCTCCTCGAACGAGTAGTCGGCGAAGGCCGTACAGATCACGACCTGGAGGTCGGGCTGCAGCTCCCACATCTTCTCGATCGCCTGCACTCCGTCCATGCCCGGAGGCATGCGGACGTCGACGAACGCCAGTGCGAATGGTTCGCCGGCCGCGCGCGCCTCTCGCACGATCGCGATTCCTTCCGCTCCCTGGCCCGCCTGCGTGAGCTCGAACGTAGGCAGGTTGGAGGTCTTCTCGACCGGGCCGCCCAGGAACGCCGAACGCGCGTCGGAGAGCGAGGCGGACTCGCTCTCACCCTCTCCCAGGATCTTCGCGAAGTCCTTTCGGATGGCCTCGTTGTCGTCGATGACGATAACGCGCCTGTTCTTCTTGTCAGGCATCACATCACGCAGCCACTGCGGGGGTACAGCGCTTGGCCGGAAGCTCCAGTACGAAGGTGGCACCTCGTCCGGGCCCGTCGCTCTCCGCGTGGAGCGACCCTTTCATCTCGACGGCCGCGTTCGCGGAAACGTGCAGGCCGTATCCGTGTCCATCCTTCTTGGTCGTGAACCCGTGGTTGAAGATGCGCGCGAGGTCGTCCGCGGCGATGCCGGGGCCGCTGTCGGTGACCTCGAGTTGCACGCGCTCCTCGGCGAGGCCTCGGATGCGGAGCGTCAGGCTCTTCTCCTCGGTCCCGGCCTCGTCCATCGCGTCGAGCGCGTTCTTGATGAGGTTGACGAGGATCTCCATGATCTTGTGGCGGTCGATCTCCACGTCGCCGAGGTCCTCATAGTCGTGGACGACCTCGACGTCGCGCGCGTCGCGGCCGGCCTGTCGGCAGATGGCGAGCGCGGCCTCGAACTGTCTCGCGAGCGAAGTGGGTTCGAGGACTCCCGCTCGGCCGGCGAAACTCTGCTGGCTGCGGACCAGCTCGCCCATGTGCTCGACGCCCTTGCTGAGCCCGCCGAGCTCCTCGAGGATGGTCTTCCGCTGCGTGTCGAGGCTGTTGTAGAGCTCGGTCAGGAAGGGCAGCAGGTGTTTTCCCCGAGCGTCCTCGGTGACGAAGGTCCCGAGGTCGTCCTCGTGCTCCGCCAGGACCTCGCGCATCGTGCCCAGGTCCCGGACGGGGAGCTCCTCGGTCTTCCGTGTCACGAGGTTCGCGGACACGTTGACGCTGTTGAGGACGTTTCCGACGTTGTGCAGGACCCCGGTCGCGATCTCGCTCATGCCTGCGAGCCGTGCGGTGCGAATCACCTCCCGGCGAGACGCGTCGAGCTTCTCCAGCATGCTGTCGAACTCGGCCGAGAGGAGGCCGATCTCGTCGTCGCGCTGGATGTTCGTGCGGACCGACGTGTCGTCGGTCCGGCTGATCTGCATGGCGCTCTTCGTGAGCCTGCCCAGGGGGGCGATGACGATCCCGGAGAGCAGGCGCAGGAGGATCAGGACGATCAGGAGGCCCGTGCCGACCGCAGAGACGAGCGCGTAGTTCACGAGCCGTTGGCCTCCGCGCGAGATCGTGGGCTCGATGGTCGTGCGCAGGAGGATCGTCGGTGCGCGCAGGATGTCGCGCAGCGTCGTGTACACGTGGAGGTTGCCGTCGGACCCGGTCCAGTGGACCGGCCCGGCCGCCGTCGTGATCTGGTCGAGGAGGAAGCGCTCCTCCTCGGGGAGCTCCGGCGTCTGCAGCGACGTGAGGTCGAAGGCGACCCGGATCATCTCCTCGCCGAGCTCCTGGACGAGCTCTCCGTCGAGGAAGCGCCCCAGGATCAGTGTGCCCAGGGGCTCCCCGGTTCCCGCCGCCGCGATCGAGTGGGACGCGAGCATCAGGGCGCCGTGATCGCGTGTCATCAGGAGCCCCGTCACGGCACCGTCCTCGGAACCCGAGCGCTTGACCAGCGGGTTCGTGGGCGCGAGCTGACCCTTGGGCAGCTGCTTGAGCGACACCGGCTGACGCGTCTCGGGGTGCTCGCTGCGCGCCCACCGCACCTCGCCGTCAGGCCCGCACACGTAGAGGAGGTCGAGCTCGTGCTCCTCGAGACCGGCGGCAAGCTCCTCGTCGAGCGCCGTGCTGCTCGCGACCGTGAAGGCACGGCGAACGGAGTCGCGTGTCGCCCAGTCGAAGGCGCGGACGCCGAGAACCGCTTGCTGCTCCTCCAGAACACCGACGACCCGCGTCAGGTCCTCCTCCGCACGGCTCTGCTCGACAGCCCCGAGCTGTCGCTTGAACACGCTGCGCTGGATCAGGTGGTCGACGCCGACGTAGGCGACGACGACCGCCGAGAGGACCAGGATGATCTTGGAGCGGAGGGACATCGGGGCGGGGAGGGGGATTCCCCGGAGCGTCAGGCGCTCAGGCGCACCTCTGGATCCCCGCTCCGCACCTCCTCGGTCGCGGCCTCGGGCAGGTGGGGTGCGGACGCTTGCAGCGACCGTACTGCCATGTTGATCGTGTCGCACAGCTCGTGGAGCTCGTCGTTGCGGCGGATCCGGCAGGGGCCCGTCTCCTCGCCTCGCGCAACGGCGCCCAGATACTGCTCGAACCGATAGATCGGTCCGACGATCCGGAACGTCAGGACGATCCCGACCGCCACGGTGAGCGGGAACAGGAGCCCGAACGAGATCGCCAGCACGGACAGGAGCAGCGTCGGCGCCTTCGCGGCGAGGACGGCGCCGCCCTCGGGCATCGAGAGTGCGAGCTCGGTGAGTTCCTTCGCCAGCAGGATGTACTGCAGCAGGAACCCGAGCACGGACACTCCGACGAAGGCTCCGACGAGCTTCAGCTGGATCTTGGGCTTCACCAGCTTGCGCCGGCGCTTGTACGGTCGTGAGGTCATGGGCTGTGGGGGTTGGGAGTCGTCCCTTCGGTCGTGAATTGGGGGGGGCTCACTTGAGCCGTCCCCGCAGGAAGAGGCCGATGTGGAAAGACCTTCGGTCTCTCAGTCCCCGATCAGGACGCGGTAGGAGAGGCGGCTGAGGGCCTCCCGTGCCGCTTCCGCGACGCTCGGATCGCGGTCATGGAGCAGAGGTTCGATCTCCTCGCGCACGGCGGGCGATCCGAGGGCGGCCAGAGCCGCGCAGGCCATCCGGCGCAGGGAAGGTTCGGAGCGGTCCAGGACGGGCACGATCGCGCTGGCGAGCTCGTGCCGGTAGAGCCTCCACGTGGAGAGCTTGTTCAGCGATCGCGCGACGTCCGCGGGCTCCGACGATCGCAGGCTCGCGATCCAGATGTGCGACTCCTCGCGCCAGAAGCGCTGCTCCTCCCTGTGCCACGCTTCCCACCGAGACGCCTGAGAGCCGAGGTCGCAGCTCGTGATGCAGCGCAGCGCGGCGTGTGCGATCTTCGCCGTCTCTTCGTCCTCGCGGCCGAGGATGTGAATCAGGTCGGCCACTGCGGCCTCGTCGCACAGCTCACCGGAGGTGCGCGTCGCTGCCCGTAGGAGGTTCTCGTCCTTGGAGTCGAGGTAGCCCCGCACGCTGCCGCGCACGTACTCGTCGAGAGTCCCGAGCCCTCGGCGCGCGAGCCCTCCGATCTCCCCGATCACGAAGGCGTCTGCCTTGGGGACCGCGCCCAGGAGGCTCGCCAGCGCCATGAGCCTGTCGGGTTCCTGCGATCTCGAGATCACTTGGAGCGTGGGCTTCCAGAGCGCGGGATGGGCTTCCTCGAACAGCTCCTGGATCCAGCGCAGGGCGCTCGGCTCGCGATCCACCAGCGTGGCCAGTGCGCGCTGGAAGGCGGCGACCATGTCCGGCGAGGGATCCGTCCGTTCGGGAGCGGCGAGACCGGCCATGAGGACGAGGTCGCCCGTCGCGCCGGTGCCGCCGACGAGCCGCAGAGCGGTCATCCGCGTCCGGGCGGGAACGTCTGCGCGCGCGAAGCCCTCGACGTGGTCTCGGATGGCAGAAGGACGCAGCTCCGCGAAGGTCGCCCAGATGGTGGCCAGGACCGGGGGCGGTACTACGTAGATCTCGGGCTCGACGACGCCGCTCGGGACGATCCCGGTGTCGGCTACGGCGAACAGCATCGGGATGGCCGCGTCGCCCTGGGCCGCGAGCTCCTGACGCAGCGTGACCGCGTCGGTCGTCTCCGCACGAGAGGCCTGTCGCACGAGCTCGAGGGTCCGCTGGAGCGTCGTGACGTCGGCGCCCGCGTCGCGGGCGGAGCCGGGCACGACCAGGGAACAGATGAGCGCGGCGGAGAGCGCGGGCGTCCGGAACATCGCGACTACTGGGCTCCCTGGACGGACAGCAGGTCCGATGGCGCGAGGTACGCCGCCGCCGCCATCAGCACCTGTGCCGACAGGCCGGGCGACATCGTCAGCAGCACCGACTTGAGGTCGGACGAGCTCATCGTGCTGTTGCGGAGTGCTTCCAGCATGATCTGGTCGTTGAGCGGAGCGTTGGCCTCGAGCACGTCCTTCAGGTGGGAGCTGTTCATTTCGGGCTCGCGGTGGATCGATGCCAGCAAGGCGTCCTTCGAGATCGGTGTCGCCGCGAGCAGCAGGTCCCTCACATCACTGGAATTCTTGGCGGGGTCGTCGACGGCTTTCGCGAGGGGATCGATCGTCGGCGCCGTCACGGCTTTCAGGTCCTCCTCGCCGATCACCTTCTCACCGCCGCGGCTCAGGGCCTTGGGCTTCCTGACCTGGCTCCAGTCGAAGGCGCTCTCGGGTCCCGCGTAGTTCTGGATGAGTCCCCCGTTGTCCTCGTAGGTGATGTCGAGCGGGTTGTCCTCGTGCACGCGCGCGGGCGGCAGCAGGGCGGCGCGGTTCACGCCGAGCCGGACGAACGGGTCGTTGGCGCCGGGTCCGAGGAGCGCGTTCTCGAGCTCGACGATGCGCCAGGAGAACAGGCTCGGCAGGGCGCGTTCGCGTGCGACCTCGGCCAGGTTCTCGTCGAAGTGCAGTCGCGGCGGAGCCGCGAAGGTGACCTGCTGGGCGACCAGCGAGCCGAAGAGCTCGAACCCCGGCGGGACCGTGAGCTCCGCGTCCGGCGCGTAGATCACACCGTGGATGGGAGCGCCGGCCGGGAGGCCGATCGGCTCCGCGGGCTGGGCGGAGATGTTGAGCGACAGGTTGGCCGGGTCCTCGGTCGAGTTCAGCACCTGCGCGTTCTCGGCGAACGAGGCCGCCGTGGTCACGTAGATCGTCACTTCGCCCTCGGTCGTGTCGAGGTAGAGGCGCGCGCCGGCCGCGAGCGTGAGCGAGTCGATGACGAGCGTCGCCGGCCCCTGGACGATGACCTCCGAACCCTGTGCCACTTCGAGTGAGGGGAGGTGCGCCTCGGTCGGTAGCATGAGCAGCGGCGCCGAGCCGGAGTGCATGCACGCTGCGAGCGTGTTCAGGACCGGAACCTCGATCGCCGGGAGCTCGACGTCATCGGCGGCGGGATCGGTGGAGCCCGTGACGCTCACGGTGCCGTTCATGCTGACCGTGTCCTGAGGGCTCGGGACCAGATCGCCCTGGATGACGGTCGGGAGCTCGACGGTCCCGTTGACCGTGATGCCGCCGCCGGACGCGATGCGGCCGGCGAACTCGTCCTCGACGACGACCGGCTCGGGTGCGGGCGGCAACTCGAGGGGATCGTCGCCGGGAGGAGGCGGAGAAGGCGTTCCCCCGCCGCGATCGCCGCGCGGCGCGCTCGCGCCGAGCGGGCCCGACAGGCCGCCGAGCTCGGAGCCTTCCATCTGCTGGAGGAACTCCTCCAGGAGCTTCTCGAGGTCCTCGTCGGACGTCAGCCTCAGCGCGCCGCCGTCCTTGTAGCCCAGGCGCGAGTCGTACCCGTCGAGGAAGGTGCCCGGAGGCAGGTCGAGAGACGTCGGCGAGTAGACGCCGAGGTCCGCGACGGTCTCGAGGCCTTCCTCGACGACGAGCGAGAGGACCGCCGTCGCGGAACCGACCATGCCGGTGCTCTCGAGCTGGATCAGCCGTCCGCCCATGTCGGTGGCCTCGACCCAGAACAGCCCGTCGCCGTAGAGCGCGGGATCCTCTTCGGTCCCGACGTTGCCGCTCTTCTTGATCTGGACAGCCGCCCAGGCCTCTGCCAGTCCGGCCTCCGCCATGTAGAACGCCTGCATCTTGTCGCGCATGTGCGCCTGGCGTCGCGAAACGGCGGTGGAGAGCTGCAGGAACGCCGCGGTCAGCCCGGCGACGGTCACGACGGAGACGAGTGCGAGGACCAGTGCACCGCCTGCGCGTTTTCCGTGCAGGTGGTTCGGTCGGTGGCATCGCGTCGAGTTGCTGGTCATGGTTGCGAGTCTCTCGTTCTCTCTGCTCAGTTGCGCACGGTCACCATCGTCGAGACCGTTTCGGAGATCGGTTGGTTCTGGGGACCGGGGCGCTGCACGCTCAGGCGGATCGTCACGGCATCCCGCTCGACGACGAACGAGAGTCCGTTCTCGTCGACGATCCCGTTGCCGTTGTCATCGGTGCCGTTGGGGATCTCGCCCTCGAGGAAGGGCCGGACGACGTTGCACCAGGCAACGCGCAGCTCTTCCGCCGTGCCGGGGTTCTTGCGCCAGATGACCTGCGATTCGTCGAGCGACAGCCCGATTTCCTCGGGGTCGTCCCAGACCACCTCACCGTCCTCGACGCCGAGGCTGATGGAGTAGCGGAGCGAAGTGCTGAAGATGGGAGACTCGGGGTCCGGGATGAGCGAGTCGCGGTCGGAGCCCATCACGGCGTATGCGATCTGATCGAGGGCGCGGCGCGCCTGGTCCTCGAGGGCCATGATCGCGCTGTCCTGTTGCTGGGCCTCGTTCGCGGAGGTCAGCACCATCGATGCCTTCAGAGCGATGATCGCCAGGAGCGCGAGGGCCAGGACGAGCTCCATGGCGGTCATGCCCGAGCGACGTGTGCGGATGATCCTGCTCACTTCCTGAACTCCGTGAGCATGGTGTAGATCTCGAGGTGGCGTGCCCCGTAGCGGCCGCTCCAGTCCACCTCGACACGGACGGGGAGGAGCACGTAGTCGTCAGCGTGATCCTCCGCATCGATGATGCTGTCCCCGGAGAGGTCTCGCGGCATTCCGAGCGAAGCCTCCTGGACGTCCTCACGCAGCTGAACGGTCTCTCCCACGGGAACGAACGTCGGGAAGAACACCTCGGCGACGAACCCGTCCGGTGACGTCGGCAGCGGGTCGAGCCCCTCGATCGCGAAACGGTGGCCCGGCGCGCTGCCCGGTCCGCCCGGATCGTCCTGCGGGTTGTCGTTGTACTGAGCGAAGACCTGCGCGAATTCCTGGTTGCGCATCCCCTCCAGGAGCGTGCGGACCGCCTCGCTGGCGACCGGGTACTCGTGGTTCGAGCTTCGCTGGCGCGAGGTCGAGACCACCATGCTGGAGAAGAGCCCGACGGCAACGGTCATCACGCCGATGGCGAGCACCGCCTCGAGGAGCGTGATACCGGCGCGCGAGGGGTGTCTCCCACTCGCGACGCGTCGTGCGACAGGGGTACGGATCAGCATGGTTACCAGGAGGAGCGCCGCCGAGCGCTTCGCCGGCGGAAACTACCCCAGGAGATCGGGGGGGGACTGGAAGGATCGGCGCCCGAGGGCCACGTGCCCGGAGCGCGACCCGGGGAATCCGGGTGTCGAGCCTTCTTTTCCCGGAAACGTGTTCCGCCGGATCCGGGTGAAGAGAGCCAACGTTCCGGCTATCCTCTCCCGATCAGGACTCTCCCGAAGCGAGAGCCGACACCCGTCCCCACCGCTGGAGGAGTGACTCCCATGGCCGAGCTCAAGGGCACCAAGACCCACGCCAACCTCAAGGACGCCTTCGCAGGCGAGTCCCAGGCAAACCGCCGCTAC
Source organism: Planctomycetota bacterium (assembly GCA_029259655.1). Taxonomy (GTDB): domain Bacteria; phylum Planctomycetota; class UBA1135; order UBA1135; genus OFTM220. The sequence goes on along the minus strand of JAJDET010000341.1, from coordinate 8,183 downwards.
CTCTACTTCGCAAAGATCGCGGACGTCGAGGGCTACACCGAGATCGCCGGCAACTTCCGCGAGACCGCGGAAGGCGAGACGGGCCACGCTCACGGGCACCTGGACTATCTCAAGAGGTGCGGTGATCCGGCCACCGACCTGCCGATCGGGGACACGGAGAACAACTTGAAGGCCGCCGTCGCCGGCGAGACCTACGAGTACACGGACATGTATCCGGGAATGGCGAAGACCGCACGCGGCGAGGGCTTCGAGGAGATCGCCGACTGGTTCGAGACCCTGGCGAAAGCCGAGAAGTCGCACGCCGGCCGGTTCCAGGACCTCCTGAACAGCATCACCTGACGCGGTCCGACGTGCCCGCGAGCGCCCCCCGCGGCCCTGTCTCGTACCAGCCCACCGCTGGGCTGTCCTACGACCCGAGCGAATCCCGCTACTGGGAAGCAGACGCGCTCCAGCTCGAGCTGACGCGCGTCTTCGAGGTCTGTCACGGGTGTCGCATGTGCTTCAAGTACTGCGACTCCTTCCCGACGCTGTTCGACTTCATCGACGAGCGTCACGACGGCCGCGTGGAGTCCGTCACGCCCGAAGAGTCGCTGCGCGTGATGGACGCTTGCTTCCAGTGCAAGCTGTGCGAGGTCCAGTGCCCGTACTCGCCGCGGGACGGTCACGAGTTCCAGGTCGACTTCCCGAAGCTCGTGCACCGCTTCCGAGCGCAGCGCGCACGAGAGAGCGGGCTCTCCCTGCGCGACAGGGTTCTCTCGGACCCCGACCGCAGCGCTCGCGCGGCGCGGGCGAGCCTCGGTGTCGCGAACGCGATGAACAGATTCGGCCCGTTTCGCTGGCTCCTCGAGAAGGTGCTCGGGATCCACCGCGAGAAGCTGCTCCCGGAGTTCGCGGGCTCGACGTTCGAGCGCTGGGCCCAGGAGAGCGGGAAGACCGGCGAACCCGGCGGAGAAGCGGTGCTGTTCCAGACCTGCTACGTCCAGAACAACGAGCCCGAGATCGGGCGCGACACCGTGGCGGTGATGGAGGCGAACGAGGTCGACCTTCGCTGTACTCGCGGTCTCGCCTGCTGCGGCATGCCCGCCTGGGAGCGCGGCGACCTGGAGACGGTCCGCGAGAACGCCCGGGTGAACCTCGATCGTCTGATGCCGTTCGTCGAGAAGGGTGCGAAGGTGCTGGCGATCAACCCGACCTGCTCGATGATGATGCGGAGGGAGTACCCGGAGCTGCTCGAGGGCCCGGACCGCGAGCGCGCGGCCGAGCTCGCGCGCGCGGTCATGGACCCGAGCGAGTTCCTCTGGTCCATCCGCGACGAGGAGCGCTTCCGGACGGACTTCGCGTCGACGCCCGGCGAGCACGTCGCGTACCACGCGCCGTGTCACCTGCGCGCACAGGCCGTCGGCTTCAAGGGCCGCGACCTCCTGCGGAAGATCCCCGGCGTGAAGCCCCTCATGACGATGGAGTGCTGCGGCCACGACGGAACGTACGCCATGACCGTCGAGGGCTACGAGCCGTCGCAGCGGATCGGCGCGAAGGCGTTCGACGGCATGCGGGAGGCCGACACCGAGGTGTGGGTCACCGACTGCCCGCTGGCGGCGCTGCAGTTCCGCCAGCACGCGGGCGTCGAGCCGATGCACCCGATGACGGTCCTCGCGCGTGCGTACCGCGAAGATGGTTTCCCGAAGAAGGTCGGTGAGGACGCGTGAAGAAGGTCACTCGAGAGGACGTGCTCGACAACTCCACCTACGAGCGGATGCGGGACGCGCTCCGCTCCCGGGCCATGCTGGAGAAGAAGGTGCGTCGCATTCACCTGGGCGAGCACCTGACGTTCCTGTTCGAGACCACCGAGACGATGCGGATCCAGGTCCAGGAGATGCTCCGGATCGAGGGCCGCAGCTCCGAGGCGGACATCCGCCACGAGCTGGACACCTACAACGCGCTGCTCGGCGGACCCGGCGAGCTCGGGTGCACTCTGCTCGTCGAGTTCGAGGAGGATCGCGAACGCGACCAAAAGCTCCGGGCCTGGCTCCCCCTCGTCGACCACACCTTCGCTGTGCTCCCGGACGGGCGTCGCGTGAGTGCGACCTTCGACCGCGCGCAGGTGGGGGACGAGCGCCTCTCGTCCGTGCAGTACATGAAGTTCGCGGTCGGCGGGGTCGCCCCGACCGCGTTCGCCGTCGACATGGCCGATCCTCCGCTGCGGCTCGAGGTCGTGCTCACTCCGGAGCAACGGGCCGCGCTCGAGGCGGACCTGGCGTCGGGCTGACGGCGACCGCCATCAGGCGCTCCCGGAGCTCCGGGTCGGCCAGCGACACCTCGGGGCCGCTGCTCAGGAGCTCGCGGGGCATTCGCGGCGCAGCCCCGAAGGGCTCCACGAGGACTCGCTCGAAGCCCGCGAGGCGGAGCTCCCGTTCGAGAGTCTCCGCGCGGTAGTAGCGCAGGACGGTGGGATCGCGGTGGTAGGGGACCAGGCCGCGCTCGTTGAAGGACCGGTACACGTCGACGAAGCGGGCGTTGGGCGTCGTGATGAGAACCGATCCGCCCGGGCGAAGGGCGCGGCGGACCTCGACCAGCGTGGCGGCCGGACTCGCCACGTGCCCGAGGACGTGCGTCATGACGACGCAGGCGAAGCTCGCGCTCCGGACGGCGAGGCGGGCCGAGTCGAGCTGCACCAGACTGGACGCTCCCGACTCGCGCGCCAGGTCGAGCCCCGCACGCGCGAGGTCCGCTCCGACCGCCTGAATTCCGTACTCCTCCAGCCGTCGCGTCGTGAAACCCGGACCGCAACCGAGGTCGAGCACGCGCCCGTCGACCTCCCGCAGGCGCTCGAGCACGCGTTCGGCCTCCGCGCGCCCCTTCGCCCCCTCGTTGAAGGGCACGATGCGGGTCGCGAAGTAGCGCTCGTCCGCGTTAGCCATCGCCTTCGGCTCGCCAGACTCCGCCCGCCAGCGGCTCGTCGAACACGACCTCGCGCGGCTCGCTTCCGGGCGCGCGGATCTCGAGGCGAACCGCGCGCGCGTCGCCGAGGCCGACGTGGACGTGCGGATGCGAGGCACCGAAGTAGCTAGGCGCGGGACCAGCCGTCCGGAGGCAGCGCCGGCCGTCGTCGAGCTCCACGACGACCCTGGTCCCCGGCGCGAGCCCGCGCAACTCGAGCGCCGGACCCGCCGCGGCATCGTTCCGGAACACGTGTGCGGGCCCGCCGCACTGGACGAGGACGAGGTCCAGGTCGAGATCGCCGTCGAGGTCTCCTGCGAGGAGCGCGCGTCCGACGAACGGCTCGCTCGCGAGCTCGCCCGCCTGCGCTCCGAGTGCGCGGAGGTGTCCACCGCCCTCGCCCGCGAAGACCTGCGCCGCCTGGCGGTGGGTCTGCGCGTCGTCGTAGAGCGCGATGTTGTCGATGATGTGTCCGTTCGCCACCGCGAGGTCGAGGCGACCGTCCTGGTCGAAGTCCTCGAACACGCACCCGAAGCCGACCGGCATGCGGCTCGCCGCTTCGAGCCCGCTCGCCACCGTCGCGTCGCGAAAGAGGCCGCCGCCCTCGTTCCGGTAGAGCGTGTTCGACTCGTGGTCGAGGTTGGTCACCACGAGGTCGAGGTCGAGGTCGTCGTCGACGTCCGCGCAGGCGAGGCCCATTCCGGCCTCCGTGGCACCGCGGCCGTTCACGCCCGTCCCGGAGAGCAGCGTGTCGTCGACGAAGGTCCCGTCGCCCGAGTTGGTCCAGAGCCGGTTCTCCACGCTGTCGTTCGCGACGTAGAGGTCGAGGTCTCCGTCCAGGTCTAGGTCGGCGGCGACGACGCCGAGCCCCTTCCCGTCCGAGTCCGCGAACCCGGCCGTGAGCGTCGCGTTCTCGAAGCTGCCGTCGCCCGCGTTCCTCCAGAAGCGATCGGAGAGGCCGTCGTAGTGATCCGGGTGGCAGTACGAGCGCCAGCCCGGCTCGCGGCGGCCGCACCAGGTCGGGTTCTCGGCGTCGACGTCGAGGTAGCCGGTCACGTAGAGGTCGAGGTCCCCGTCCGCGTCGGCGTCGAAGAACGTCGCCCCCGCGGTCCAGCGTGAGTCCTCGATACCCGACCGCGCGGTCGCGTCGTCGAAGCGGAGCTCGCCGCGGTTCACGAGCAGGACGTCCGGGCCGAAGTTGGTGACGTAGAGGTCCGTCAGGCCGTCGCCGGTCGCGTCGCCCGCCGCGACTCCCATGCCGCAGCCATTGTGCGCCGCGTCCCCGCTCCGGTCCGTCGCGTCCGTGAGCCGGCCGTCGCCCGCGTTGGCGTAGAGGCGGTTCACCGGACGCCGCGTTCCTTGCGCGCGAACGGCGGCGGTGGGGACCGGCCCGGACTGGACGAGGTAGAGGTCGAGGTCGCCGTCCGCATCGGCGTCGAGGAGCGCGCCGCCGCCGCCCATCGTCTCGGGCAGGAGCTTCTCGGCGCTCGTTCCCGCGTCGTGCTCGAAGTCGAGGTCCCAGACTCCGGTGACGTCCGTGAACCATCCGTCCGACCCCTCCGGCACAGCCGCTTCCTCCGAGCCGGCGCAGGCGCCGAGCGCGGAGCCGACGGTCGCGACCACGAGGAGCCGAACCGCGCTCATCGGTCCTCCGCGAGCCGCGCGCGGACTCGGGCGAGGCGGTCGCGGACGACGGCCGCGTCCGGCGCCAGCTCGAGCGCTGCCTCGAAGCGCGCCGCGGCCTCGAGGTCCCGCCCGCGGTCGGCCAGGTAGTCGCCCGCTCTCACCAAGAGGTGCGGGTCGGACGCCCGCGCGTGCGCGAGGTCGAGCACGGCCAGGGCCCGGGAGAGGTCGCGGTCGTCCTCGAAGAGGAGCCGCGCATAGCGCAGGGCGATCGGGGTGACCTGGTCACCGGCTGCAAGCTCGAAGGACCTGCGGTAGGCCTCTCGCGCGGCATCCGTTCGCCCGAGCGAGCGCTCGCAGTCCCCCAGCTCGGCGAGGTTCGGCGCGTAGCGGGGCGCGAGGTCGAGGCTCTTGAACGCGAAGTCACGACGATCCACGAGCGGGACGAGCCGCCGATGCTCGGACAGTACGAGCAGGCCCTCCTCGCGCTCGCCGAGGACGACCAGCGCGCGACCCAGCGCGAAGCGCGCCTCCTGCTCCAGCGGATCGATCTCGAGCGCTGCCCGGAAGTGGTGGATCGCCTCGGCCGTCTCGCCGCGGACCGCCAGGTCGACGCCGACGAGCGTCAGGACGCGCGGGTCCTCGTCCCCGAGGATTCGCTGCGCCTCGTCGAGCGCTGCGCGCGCCTCCTCCATGCGGCCCAGTGCCGTGAGCGCATCGTGACGAGCGAGCACGTGTTCGGCGCCCGCGAGGTAGGGGACGGCTTCCTCGTAGCGACCGAGCTGGTAGAGCACCCGCCCGCGCGTCGGGTCGTGCTCGGTCCCGAGCCCCGCCAGGTGCTCCCAGGCCGAGCGGTAGCGGTGGATCGCGATCTCGCGCTCCACCAGCACCGTGCGGGTCTCGAGGTCGTCGGGACGGCCGTCGACGACGCTCGCGAGCGCGTCGACGGCTTCCACGCGCCGACCCTCGTCCCACAGCGCGAGAGCCGCGCGCGCCGCGGGGGGGAGGTCGAGCGCGAGCACGAGGAGTGCACCGAGCATCGCGACCAACGTATCATCGCGCCGGGAGGGCTTCGACGTGGACCTCGGACTCGATGGCAAGACAGCGGTCGTCCTGGCCTCGACCGGCGGGCTCGGACTGGCGGTGGCCCGTGCGCTGGCGCGCGAGGGCGCGCGCGTGGCGATCTCCGGGCGCGACCCCGCGCGGCTCGGCCGCGCGCTGGCGGAGCTGAAGGCCGCGGGTGGGGCTGCGGAGAGTCTCCACGGCGACGAGCTCGACGTGACGGACGGCACAGGGCTCGTGCGCCACCTCGAGGCGACTCGCGAGCGGTGGGGGGGCGTGGACGTGCTCGTCCTCAACGCCGGAGGCCCCCCGCCCGCGGCAGCCGCCGACGCCTCCGACGCGGACCTGGACCGGGCCTTCGAGCTCACGTTCAAGTCGGCCGTGCGCGCGACGCGGACGGTGCTGCCGTGGATGCGCGAGCGGCGCTTCGGCAGGGTCATCGCGCTGACCTCGCTCTCCGTGCGGCAGCCGATCCCGGACCTCGTGCACTCGAACGCGATGCGCGCGGCGCTCACGGGCTATCTCAAGACCCTCGCCTCCGAGGTGGCCGCGGACGGCGTCCTCGTCAACACCGTCTGCACGGGGATGTTCGCGACGGACCGGCTCGCCGAGCTCTTCGAGGCGCGGGCGCGGAAGAGCGGCCGGACGCCGGAGGAAGAGGCGCAGCTCGCCACCGCGGCCATTCCGGTCGGCCGCCTCGGCGATCCCGACGAGCTCGCGGAGCTCGTGGCCTTCCTCGCCTCCGAGCGCAGCTCGTTCCTGGCCGGTGTGTCGATCCCGATCGACGGCGGAGCGCTGCGCTCGCTCTTCTAGGCGTCAGTCGGAGCCGAGGGCGGCGCGGAGCATCTCTGCGAACTCCTTCTCCGAGGCCTGACCGACGTGGGTGTGGCGGGCCTCGCCGTCCGAGTACAGGACGGTGTGGGGCAGGGCCTCGATGTCGAAGAGCTCCTGCGCCTCCTCGAGCTTACCCGTCAGCACGATCACCGGGAGGTCGATGTCGCGCTCACGCGCGAACGCCTCGACCTGATCGGCCGTCTCCATGGTCTCGGAGACGAGGTCCATGCACACGGCGTAGACCTCGATGTCCTCTCCTTCGAAGTCCCGGTACACCTGCACCAGGTCCGGCATCTCTGCCAGGCAGGAGCTTCACCAGGACGCCCAGAAGTTGAGCAGGACCGCGCGGGAGGGGCTCGACTCCGCGCGCGCGAGCAGCCCCGCCGAGTCCATCGACTCGACGGGGAACGAGCCCGCGCAGCTCCCGAGGAACAGGAGCGGCGCGGCCAGAACGAGTGCGGTGGCGTGGCGGATCACGCGCTCTTCTTGCGCTTGATGGAGCAGCCGAAGGCCTTCGTTCGCTGGACCTCGACCTTCTCGCCGTGATGGACGGCGTGGATCGCGTCGCGCATGTAGCGCTTGCGGGCGGACTCTTCCTTCTCGCCGTTCCTGTCGTCGTCGGGAGCGCCGATGTAGGAGATGACGCCCTTCTGGTCGAGGACGTAGACGTGCGGCGTCGTCTTGGCGTCCAGGAGGTCGGCGAAACGGTTGTCGAGGTCGATCAGGATCGGGAACCGGACATCGGCCTTCTTCGCGTAGGCGCGGATGCGGCCGTAGGGGTCTTCCGCGTCGAGGTCGAGCTCGGTGTGGTTGGCGTTGATCGCCAGGAAGACCACGTCTTCGTTGTCGGCGAGGTCCTTGTGGAGCTTCTTGAAGCGCTCCTCGTACTTGATCGACCAGGGGCAGTTGATCGACCAGAAGTCGAGGACGACCACCTTGTCGCGGTAGTCGGCGAAGCTGTGCTCCACACCATCGATGTCGGTGAGCACGATGTCACCGGGGACGGTGTCGCCCAGGTCCAGGTGCCTGGTCTCGCCCCCGTCGTCGATGGAGGCGGCGCCGACGGTTAGGGCGCCGGTGACGAACGTGGCTATGGCAAACTTGAACATGATCTCGGGGTCCTGTTGGTGTGCGCGGGGCGTCGTCGCGCCGCGGATGAAGAGGCCAAGTTATCACAGGCGGGGAGCCGGTGAAGGGGCCCGACACCGGGTTATCCAGGCGTTCGGGCGGTCCAGAGGTCCCGAGGGGCAACGCGCGTGGTGGCGAATGTCCCGCTGCCCGGCCAGAATCCGTGTTGCACATGAGGAAACGTTCATGATCTTCGAACAGCTGTACCTGTCGTGTCTGGCTCAGGCCTCCTACCTCATCGGCGACCCCGCGACCGGGGACGGCGCTGTCGTCGATCCGCGGCGCGACATCGAGGACTACCTGCGTCGCGCCGAGGAGCTCGGGCTCCGGATCCGGTACGTCCTCCTCACGCACCTCCATGCGGACTTCGTCGCCGGGCACTGCGAGCTGGCGCGTCGCGCCGGCGCGCAGATCGGGATCGGGCACGCGGCAGGCGCCGAGTTCGACCACAGGCCGCTCGAGGACGGGGACGAGATCGAGCTGGGCTCCATCTCGATCCGCGTGCTCGAGACTCCCGGACACACGCCGGAGAGCGTCTGCTATCTGGTAGAGGGCGGGGGAGCGACGAGGATCCTCACCGGCGACACGCTCTTCATCGG
>JAJDET010000035.1 GCA_029259655.1 Planctomycetota bacterium | reverse complement strand
GAAGACCAGGTGGTCAGGCCGGATCTTTCGCGCCGCGGCGGAGTCCCGGAGGTGGAAGTGGCGCGTGGTCGAGCAACCGACGAATGCGATCGGGAGCTCGTGCGAGCAATACCCGCAGGCGGCGCGCAGCGGGTGGCGCGAGGCCAGCTTGAAGGCGGGGACGACGTGCCGCTGCTCCGTGCGCGTGATGCAGGTCGGGTTCGGGCAGGGGTTCTCGCCCGCGCCCACCTCGTACAGCCGGTGTCTGGCCCCCTGAGGACGGGCGCCGAGCTCGATCGTGCCGAGCATGACGGCGAGGATCGCCATGCGGATCGGGACTCCGCGCGCGGCCTGCTTGAAGTACATGCTGCGCGGATCGTCGTCGAGGTCGCGGCTGATCTCGTCGCGGCGCGGAAGCGGGTGCATCAGGATGGCGTCCCGCAAGGGCTCGGTCGCCATGCCCGACTGGCCGAGCTGGAGGTATCCCTCGAGCGTCTCGCCGCCGTGGCGTTCCGTCTGGGGACGCGTCATGTAGACGGCGTCCACGTGCTCGACGCGGAGTCCGCGCGCGTCCGTGAACAGCGAGAGCTGGTGGGGCTTCTGCGGAGTCAGGTAGACGGCGTCGCTCTCCTGCGCCATCTCACCCAGTCGCGAGGCGTCGACCCGGATGGGCTCCGAACCGTACTCCTCGCGCAGGCGCTTGACGACGTACTCGGGCATCTCGAAGCCCTGGTGCGGCACGCAGACGATGTTTGCGCCGAAGCGTGCGAGAGCATAGGCGAAGGAGTGGATCGTCCGGCTGTAGCGAAGGTCGCCCGAGAGCACGACATCGATCCCGTCGAGGCGTCCCTTCTCGATCCACAAGGTGTAGAGATCGCAGAGCGTCTGCGTGGGGTGTTCGTGGCTGCCGTCCCCCGCGTTGACGACCGGGACGTTCGAGTTCTCGGCCGCCAGCCGTGCGGCGCCCTCGCTCCCGTGGCGCAGGACGATCAGGTCGGCGTAGCCCTCGCTCACGACCCGGACCGTGTCGGCCAGGGACTCGCCCTTGGAGGCGCTCGAGGTGCTCATCTCGGCGGCCGTCAGGACCCCCCCACCGAGGCGCAGCATGGAGGACTCGAACGAGAGGCGCGTCCGCGTGGACGGCTCGTAGAACAGGGACGCCGAGATCATCCCGCGGCAGAGATGCGACCAGCTCCGGAGGTCCTCGGTGAAGCGCTGGGCCTGCTCGAAGAGCTCCAGGATCTCTGCCAGGGAGAGGTCGTCGATCGAGACGAGGTGGCGAATCCCGGCCATGTATTTTCGTGGGTCCGTCGGGCGCGGAACTGGACCGCAGTCGATCGGATTCCGACAAAAGTTCTTCTAAAAGTTGGAGGTTATCCCATTAGCGGCGGACCTTCAACGACGCGCGCCCCGAGGAGTCGCAGGATCGAGCCTCGACGCGCGGCGGGCCCGTCCAACCGGACCAGGGCCGCGAGCCCACGCACGAGGGTCTTCTCGAAGGGTACGGCCGCTCCTGGACGCCACGGTCGCTCGGGGAGGTCGAGTGCGCTCCGGAAGAGCTCGCTCACCGTGCGCTGCGCCGCCGCGGGCTCCAAGAGGGCGCTGACGCTCGGCAGGTGAGCGGACGCCGGGCCTCGCGCGAGATCGGCGCGGCTCACGATCACGACCAGGCGTTCGTCGTCACCCCCCTCGCTCCGGTCGCCACTCTCATCCGGGGGATCCGGAGCGGCGTCGGCCGGTCGGAGCCAGAAGGTCAGCCTCGCCGCTCTTCTCCGCGCACGTCCGGCCTCGAGCCCGAGCCGTTCGACGGACTCCACCGGCTCCTCACGCTCTCCGGCGGTGTCGACGAGGCGTACGGGGTACCCCTCGAGGAGCCCGTCGGCGGTGACGGCGTCGCGCGTCGTGCCCGCCTCGGCAGAGACGAGCACGCGCTCGGTACCGACCAGCGCGTTGAAGAGCGTCGACTTGCCGGCGTTCGCGGGCCCTGCGAGGACGACCTCGGTCGGCGCGAGGAGGTGCTCGGCCACGCGGCCCCGTTCGCGGAGCTCGGCGAGGAACGCGCGCCACGCCTGCGGCGGAGCGTCGGCGTGCTTCTCGAGCGCGTCCCGGAGCGCACCCCGCGCCTGGTCGAGGAGCATGCGAGCGGCGGCCTCGCAGGGAGCCGCCCGGAGAGCGCCGAGCGCGCGCTCCTCCACCGGTCCGGGAGTCCCGGCCGGGTCCTCACCGCCGAGCGAGCGCCGGAGCCGCGCCACGAGAGGCGTGCTCCCCGTCACGTGCACTTCGAGGTGATCCTCCGCGAGCCGGACCACGATCGCCTCGTCGAGCGGCAGGTCCCCGTCGGCCAGGCTCACCAGGGAGAACTTCCCCATCTCCGGGAGCTTCCCGGCGAGTGCGGCCAGCCGCTTCGTCGCCTCGACCCCACGGACCTCGAGCACGGCGACCCCGCCCGGACCGTGCGGCGTGAGCTCGCGAACGCTCATCCCTCGAGGGCGCACAGGAGGCCGCGATGGACGAGCCAGGGGTCTTCGCGAACGTCTTCCGCGAGCGGCGGGCCGCCGTCGAGGAAGCGTCGGGCTCCACCGGTGATCACGAGCGGCGCGCGCTCGATCCCCGCCTCGCGCGCCACCTCGCGGCAGAGCTCGCGGGCCGCCCCGCGGAACCCCGAGACGACACCCGACACGAGCGCCGCCCGCGTGTGGCGCCCGAGCGCCGGCGCGCCGGGCACGAGCTCGTCCTCGACCGTGGGCAGGCGGGCGCCGCCCTCGGCGAGCGCGCGCGCGAGGAGCCGCGGTCCGGGCGCGATCGCGCCTCCGAGGAAGACTCCGCGACCCCCGTCCTCGACCTGGACCGCATCGACCGTCAACGCCGTTCCCGCGTCGACGACGAGGCACGGTCCGCCCACGAGCTCGAGAGCACCGCGGGCGGCGAAGAGGCGATCGTCACCGATCGTCTCGGGGTGGTCGCAGGCGATCGCGAGTCCATGCCCACCGCCGGCGACGAGCCCGAACGGCTCGAGGAGCTCGGCCAGCGTCCGCTCTCTCGCGCACTCGGTCACCGCGCACAGGGCAACGGCGGCGGGCGCCGGTCGCGCATCGAGCCAGGCCGACACCTCGCCCACCAGGCTCCCGTCGGCCGCGAAGGACTCCGAGTCCCGCGGAGCGTCGAGACCGGGACGGTCCCACAGACAGAGCTTCAGGAGCGAGTTGCCGAGGTCGGCGGTGAGCAGGAGCCGCGTCAAGGGGGTCCGCGCGCGTGCGCGGGCACGATCCTACGCGATCAGTTCGAGGCGGGCTCGTAGTCGTAGGTCAGCGTGGTCTCACGCCCCTGCCGCTCGACCACGACCTCCCAGTGCGTCGTCTGGTCGGAGTGGGTCTTGACGTAGCTGATGGCTTCCTGAGTGCTCGTCACGGGCTCGCCGTTGATGCTCTTGACGATGTCCCCGGACTCGACGCCGTGGGACGAGACGATCGAGCCGGACTGGATCGAGCTGATCTGGATCCCCGTGTAGTGGCCGGTCTGCGGGTCGCGGTAGCGCCGGGTGCGCACGTCGCGCGACAGGATGGTCGACCATTCCGCGGCGATCCGCGCGGCATCATCGGTGCCGATCTGATACTGGTTCTTGCGCGTCTCGATGGTCTTGGAGGGGTTCCACCGGATCTGGTCGGCAGCGACCGTGATGGTCGTTGCCTGGTCGGGCTGGCGCACCTCGCCGTCCACGTCGACGAGGACGATGTTCACCGGTTTGCCCTGAGAACGAAACACGGGCGGCCGGACGCGCTCGGGCTCCCGCTCCTCCTCTCCCTCGCGCGTGTCGAACGAGACCTCGATGTACTCCGGGGTGATGTCGGAGACCTTGGCGTACTGGTGCGGTTGTCGCAGGGCGTCTCCGACGCCGAGCACGCCGTTCTTCTTCGGACCGTACTGGTAGGTGACCGAGGCCAGGCTCTCCTCGGGCTTCGCCGTGCGGTACTGGATCAGGAGCACCGTGAGGAGCTCGGAGACCGGTTTCGGCCTCGCCTTGGGCTTTTCGCCGGGCGGCGGCGGGGGGGGCGCGGGCGGGGCGTCGGGCCGGCCGTCCCACTTCAGGTCGAAGAACGTGCTCTGCACCCGCTGGTAGGGGACGAGCTGGCGCGTCTCCTCGCCGGGAACCGCGACGTCATCCTCGAGTGCCCCCCGCTGGGTCTCGTTCGAGAGCGGCGTCTCGAGCTCGCCCTTGATCACCGTCACGAACTGGTAGACGTCCCAGCCGAGGAAGCCGACGAGACCCACGACGGCGGCCCAGCACAGGACCTTGATGCGCGCGATGTTCATGGAGCGAAGCCCATCCTAGCCACGGCCTCGGCGACTTCCATGGGCCGGGGCCGGGGGTCTGGATCCGACGACGGCCCGCCGGGCTTCTTTCCGGATCATCCGGTTTCCGCCGGGCGCGGGCACGGGAGCCGGCCGGTGGCCGGCTAGTCGGACAGCCGGAGGCCGCTCGGGCCGCCGGCGGCGGCCTGAGGTCCGCTGGTGGGGTGCTTCTCGCCCCCATGCTGGAAGCCCCGCAGAGCCATCATCAGCTCGTCGGGACGGTCCGAGGCCGACAGGGCGATCTCGAGATCGACGACGGCGGTCTCGACGAGTTTCCGGAGGCTCATGTTGAAGGAGATGAGCCCGCCCTCGCCCCCGGCGTCGATCGTGCGCGAGATCTCGCTCACCCGCCCGTCCACGAGCAGCTCGCGGATGTGCGGAGTCGACGTCATGAGCTCGTAGGCCGGGATCATGCCCTTGCCCGTCGCGCGGGGCACGAGGCGCTGGGAGAGCACGCCCGCGAGGTTGTCCGACAGCCGCTGGCGGGTCTGGACGTGTTGCTCGGCCGGGAAGAAGGACACGATCCGGTCGATGGTCTGGGCCGCGTTGACCGTGTGCAGGGTGCTGAGCACCAGGTGGCCGGTCTCGGTCGCGTCGAGCGCCGCGTTCACGGTCTCCGCGTCGCGCATCTCGCCGATCAGGATGACGTCCGGGCTCTGGCGCAGGGAGTGGCGCAGGCCCTCGTAGAACGTCGAGCAGTCGGTCCCGACCTCGCGCTGGCTGATCACGCAGCGGTCCTCGGTGAAGAGCATCTCGACCGGGTCCTCGAGCGTGATCACGTGGCGCTCGAAGTGGAGGTTCATGTGCTGGATCATCGCGGCCAGCGTCGTCGACTTTCCGGACCCGGCGATGCCGGTCACCAGGATGATCCCGCGCTTGCGCGCCGAGAGGTGCTTGAGCTCGGGCGTGGGCAGGCCCAGGCTCTCGAGCAGCGGCGGGTCCTCGTTGATCCGGCGCAGGACGACCGCGGGCTCCCCCATCTGCTTGTACGCGTTCAGGCGAAACCGGCCGAGTCCGTCCAGGTGGACCGCGACGTCGACGGAACCGGTCTCGCGCCAGAGCTCCATGCGGTCGATCCCCACGACCCCGTTGAGGACCTCGAGCAGTGCGCCCGAGCCCGGGACGCGGCCGGGAAGGAAACGGATCTTGCCGTCGACGCGGCACGAAGGCTTGCCGCCGGCGCGCAGGATCAAGTCGCTGGCACTCGACTGCACCATTGCAGCGAGCCAGGCCTCGAGCTGGTGCCGCGGTGAGATCGAGCTCGCGGAGAGCGAGGGAGACGGTGCGGGCGGGGCCGACGCGATGAAGGGAACCGGCTCGAGATCGCTGAAGTTCTCGGGCGGCGGCGGCGGGAAGTTCGAATCGAGCATCTCGACGGGCTCCGATCGAGTGGACGGCTCCGCCGGGAGCGCGGCGGCGGGCAAGTCCGTGGACTCGGGACTGAGGTCGGGGAGCAACGAGGGCGGCTCTTCCGAAGGAGCCCCGCCGGCGAGGGGCACCTCGGAGAGGGGCTCGAGGGGGACCGGTGTCGGCGCGCTCGTGGTGAACGGGTGATCCTGATGGGGCGGTACGGGCGGCGGGGTGTCGGTCACGTCGTTCCTCCGGGTGACGGGCGGCCCGGAAGGACGGCCCGGAGGACGGATCGGAGGTCGGGGGGCCCGGCCTTGATCCCAAGCCGGTGCTTCCGAGAGGCGGAGGAGCCGGGGAGTCCCAGGGGGGGGGCTATGCCCGCGTGAGGGCGTGGGCGGCCCGCAGGAGCTCTTCTACTCCGCGCCCGGTCTGGGAGGAGATCCGCCAGACAGGCTCCTCGGCGACACGCTCGAGGTCGTCGGCAGCCCGCTCGGAGGCCTCGTCCTCGACCTTGGTGGCGACCAGGAGCCGGGGCCGCCCGGCGAGCTCGGCAGAGTAGAGCAAGAGCTCGGAGAGGATCGTCTGCCGGGCCTCCCCCGGAGGGGTGTTCGCGCCGGACGAGACGTCGACCAGGTGCAGGAGAACCGGGCAGCGCTCGACGTGCTTGAGGAAGCGGTGGCCGAGACCGACTCCGTCGGCGGCACCCTCGATCAGACCGGGCAGGTCGGCCAGGCACAGGGTGTCGTAGTCCCCCACCCGGGCGATCGCGACCTGGGGCAGGAGGGTCGTGAACGGGTAGTCGGCAATCTTGGGCGTCGCCGCGCTGGTACGGGCGAGAAACGTGCTCTTGCCGGCGTTGGGCAGTCCGACGAGCCCCACCTCCGCGACGATCTTGAGCTCGAGCAGGACACCGCGCCGCTCGCCGTCCCGTCCCGACTCCGCCTCTCGCGGCGTCTGGCGGATGGCGTTCGCGAAGCGCGCGTTGCCGCGACCGCCGCGGCCGCCGCGCGCCGCGACGAGCCTGTCCCCGGGCCGGGCGAGGTCACACAGGAGGTTGCCGCGCTCGAGGTCGCGCACCTGGGTCCCCACGGGAACCTCGACGACCAGGTCCTTGCCGCAGCGACCCGATCGCTTCGCGGGTCCTCCGGGACGTCCGCCCTCCGCCTCGTACCGGGGTCGACGCCCCACGAAGAGGAGGCTGTTGACGGAGTCCGTGGCGACCAGGACAACGTCGCCGCCGTGCCCCCCGTCGCCGCCCCAGGGTCCGCCCTTGGGGACGAACTTCTCTCGCCGGAAGGCGGCCATACCATCGCCGCCGCTTCCCGCGATCACCTCGATCTGGCACTCGTCGCGGAACATCGGATGGCCGGGGTGTCTCGCCCAGACCGCTGGCGATCGACGCTAGGAAGCGACGGGGTCGACGTGCACGCGCCGCCCGGTCTGGAAGCGCACGACGCCGTGGACCTGGGAGTAGATCGTGTAGTCGTTGCCGAGGCCCACGTTCTTGCCGGGCTTGAATCGCGTGCCGCACTGCCGGACGAGGATCGTGCCGGGGGTGACGAGCTGGCCACCGAATCGCTTCACACCCCGGAACTGGGGGTTGGAGTCGCGGCCGTTGCGGGTCGAACCCTGTCCCTTCTTGTGTGCCATGGCTCGTTCAGGCCTGGATCGAGGTGATGCGCACCGCCGTGTAGGCCTGGCGGTGTCCGCGCTTGGTGCGCGAGTTCTTGCGGCGCTTGAACTTGAAGACGACCAGCTTGGGGCCCTTGGCGGGTCCCACGACCTTACCCGTGACCGAGGCTCCCTCGACCGTCGGCTTGCCGACCCGGACGTTGCCCTCGTCGGAGAGCAAGGAGATCTGGTCGAACGTGATCTCTTGCCCGGGCTCGACGTCCGCCAGGGTGTCGCAGACGATGACGTCGCCTTCGCGGACGGTGTGCTGGCGCTGGCGGTCGTTGATGACGGCGTACATCGGTGGTCTCCGGCGTGGCGAGGTCCCGGAGAAGTCCGGGGAGAGGGGGCAAGAAGATAGCGCCCACTCCCCCCGCAGGAAAGGCCCAGGAATGGGCTTCGTGCCCGCGCCCGTGTCCGACCCCTCTACCTCTTCCGCCGCCCCCCGGGCCGGACCTCGCGACCGTCGGCCCTGAGGTAGCGCAGGACACTGTCCTCGAGCTGGTCCGGGACCTTGGTGTAGGTGAGCTTCCGGTTGTGGTGCGCGGAGAGGACATCGAGCTCGTCGGCGTGGTTGGCCTTCAGGTCGTCCACGACGTCCGGATGGGCCCGGACCTCGACCGTCGAGAAGCCCTTCTGGGTCAGGGCCGAGCCGAGCCGCCGCAGGATCGCCTGGGCGCGCGAGGCGGTGGTGCGCTGGCGCCCGGAGCCGCGGCAGGTCGGGCAGGGGTCGAAGATCAGCTTGCTGAGCCCGGGCCCGAGCCGCTGCCGGGTCATCTCGAGCAGGCCGAACTGCGAGATGCGGCCCAGCTTGCTGCGAGCCCGGTCGGTGGCGAGCGCCAGACGGAACTCGCGCTCGACGGCTCGGCGGCTGGCCGGACGCATCATGTCGATGAAGTCGACGACCAGGATGCCGCCCAGGTCACGCAGTCGAATCTGTCGCGCGATCTCCGGCGCCGCCTCCAGGTTGGCCTTGAGTGCAATGTCCTCGAAGCCTGCGCCTTCTTCGCGCGTGCGGCCCGAGTTGACGTCGATGGCTACCAGGGCCTCGGTCTGATCGAACACGATCGAGCCCCCCGACGGCAGCTCGACACGATGCGCGAACATCCGCTCGAACTCCTGCTCGACTCCGTAGGCGTGGAAGAGCGGGCGGGCGGCTTCGTGGAGCTCGATGCGGTCCACGTGCTCGGGCATGAGCCGCTCGGTGAACTCGACCATCGAGCTGTGGACCTCGGGATCGTCGACGACGACCTTCTTCGTCTTCGCGTTGAAGAGGTCGCGCATGGTCCGGATCGCGACGCTCGACTCCTGATACAGAGGCGCGGGATTGCGTCCGGAGACCAGACGGCGGCCGAAGTCGTCCCACACGGCCATGAGGTACTCGAGGTCGCGCTTGAGCTCCGTCTTCGTCTTCCCGACGCCGGCCGTTCGGACGATCACGCCCATTCCCTCGGGGATGTCCAGCGTGGATAGGATCCGCTTCAGGCGCCGCCGCTCCTTCTCGTCTTCGATCTTCCGCGACACGCCGGTCCGGGCGAGCGAGGGCATCAGGACGAGGTACCGGCCGGGGATCGAGATGTAGGTGGTGAGGGTCGGCCCCTTGTCCCCGATCGCGTCCTTCGTGATCTGGACGGCGACCATCTGCCCCTTCTTGAAGAGGTCGTTGATCCCGAGGCGCGGGCGCGAACGGTGGCGCGATCGGCGCACCTTCTTCTTGCCCTTCGCGCTCTCGCTCTCGTCGACGGTGTCGGCATCCGTCGCCCACTCGTCCTCGCCGACGCGGGTGGTCAGGAGCTTGTCGAGCTTCCAGTCGTCTTCGCCGTAGGCGGACAGGACGTCCGAGGCGTGCAGGAAGCCGTTGCGCCCCTGTCCGAAGTCGATGAAGGCTGCACCGATCGCGGACTCGATGTTGACCACACGGCCGCGGTAGATGTCGTTTACGAGCGACGTGTAGCGATCGACGGTCATCTGGAAGTCGAGGATCCGGGTGTCCTCGGCCACCGCGACGCGCACTTCCTCGTGGCCGTCGGCGTTCACGAGCAGCACCTGGGTCCGCTCTTCTTCCTCACGCTGGATCGACGCGCTGGAGCGCCGACTCCGCCGGGGCTTCTCGGGAGCCTCTCGATCGGTCGTGGTCTTCTTCTTCGCGCTCTTGCGGCGCGAGGTGCCGCTCTTGGAATCCGGGTCGACTCCGAACTCCTCCTGCAGGTCCTGGAGCTCGTCCTCCTCACCGGGAATCGCGTCGACGAGGGCGGCCTGGACCTTCTTGCGCCGTCCGCCGCGCGAGCCACGCCGGCGGCGCTTCTTCTTCGCCCCTTCCTCGGGCGAGTCGGGGTCGGCCGTGTCCGCGTCCGCGGAAGAGCTCTTGGGCTCATCATTCTCGGCAGGCTCGGAGGGCTTGTCGCCGCTCCGCCTTCGCCTGCGACCGCGCGTCGAACGCGAGGTCTTCTTCTTGGAGGGCGTGGTGGAGCTCTCGCTCTCCGGAGCTGCGTCACCCTCGGCGTCGCTGGAGGACGCAGACTCCGGCGCCGAGGAGCGCCGGCGGCGCCGGGAAGAGCGGCGTCGAGTGCGCGGCTTCTTGTCCTCGGTAGCCGAGGTCGCGGAGGCCTCCGATGCGGAGGCCGAGGTGTTGGAGTCGTCGTTCTTGAGAGAGGCCGCGTGTGCGGACCTCGGGCCCGGCAGGACATGGCCTTCCGGGAAGAGAGGATCGTTCATCGAGTATTCGGGTTGTCAGACGGAGCGTGCGGGACCCGGATGGGCTCTCACAGCGCTCTCGAGCAGTCCCACCGCGGCGCGCAACCGTCCGCCCAGGGCGGAACGGGTCGCAGCGGCTCGCGGCGCGGGACCGTGTACGAGATCGGAAATGTGGGATGGATCCCACTCGGTTGTCAGGGAATCCCTTCGAAGCGGGCCGATCGATTCGCCGGCCAGACGCGCGATAGCGCGGGGGAAGGGACGGGGACCCCGCGGAGCGGGGGCGGGCGGCGCCTCTGGCGCCTACTTCCTTATCCTATAGCCACTTCCGACGAGTGGCGCAAGTGCCCGGGGGGAGCCCTGCGGCCCCCCCCAGGGGCGATTCCTACTCGGTCTCCCCTGCCTCTCCCTCGGGCGCGGGGTCGGGCTGGTACACGAAGCTGTCCCAGGACGCCTCGGGATCGACCTCGACGGTCGGGATCTCCGCCTCGGCCACGGTGTCGTGGCCGTAGAGCAGCGTCTCGAGCTCCTGGTCGTACATCTCGCGACGACGCCGAAGCTCGTCGCGGAGGATCGCATCCTGGTCGGCGGCCGTGCGGACGACCGTCGGAGTGATGAACACGAGCAAGCTGCGCCGCTCGCGGTTCTTCTGCTCGTGGCGGAACAGCCAGCCGAGCAGCGGGATGTCGCCGAGCAGCGGCACCTTGGCCTTGCGATCGAAGTCGGTGTCCGTCGTCAGGCCGCCGATGACGGCAGTCTGCCCGCTGTCGAGCATCATCGTGGTCACGATTGTCGACGAGCGCGTGCGCGGAAGCGCGATGGACCCCTCGAGACCGGAGGCTCCGATCGTGAAGACGTCGAAGCCGGGCGGCGCGAGCGCGGTGTTACCCGTACCCGAGAGGCTCGTCTCCTTGGGGATGATCTCGAGCTGCAGCCGGTTCAGACCGGGCACGACGTAGGGCACCAGGAGGAGCTGGAAGCCCACCTCGACCGGCGAGCCCTCGGCTTCCGCAACCGAGAGCTGAAGGCCACCGGCCTGTCCCTGCTCGGACTTGGCCTCGGCGTAGCGGATCGTCTCACCGACGAAGATCGTCGCAGCACGACCGTCGAGCGCCAGGATCTTGGGCGCCTGCACGACCTGCGTGTTCTCGTCGCTCTTCAGGAGCCGCAGGGTCGCCTGCCAGCCCGTGAACGAGAGCGCACCGAAGATCGTGTCGGGGTGCACCGTGGATCCGAAGTTCTGGATCGGGTTGGCGAACGGACCGTCGTTGTCGTTCGCGATGAAGATGTCTTCGAAACCGCCCGACCCCAGGTTGAAGGGGAACGTGATCGGAATCTGACTGCCCGAGAGGCTGATGTTGGGGCCCGCGTCGCCGTAGTCGACACCGAGGTTGTAGAGGTCGCTGTTCGTCGTGGAGACGAACTTGACGTCGACCATGACCTGCGCAGGCATCACGTCTAGCCTCTCCACGAGATCGGCGATCTCCATGTGCACCTGCGCCGTGTCGCGCACGATGATCATGTTCTTGTCCTGGACGTAGTCGAGGTCACCGCCCGGGTTGAGGGCCTTCGAGAGTGCACCGAGGATCGGGAAGTCCTTGGTGATGTCGCCGGATGCCTTGGGCGACTTGCCCTCGACGAATTCGGACGAGATCAGCGGCGCGTAGTTGCTCTTGGGCCGGACGTAGCGGAGCTGATAGCTCCGTGTCTCCATCTGGGCCTGGAGCGACAGGGGGTCGACAACTCGCAGGATCCCGCGGTCCTCCTCGACCACGACGTACCCGAGCGTCTTGACGGCGACCTCCAGCGCGTGGCGCCAGGGGACGTCCGTGAGGCGTACGGAGAGGGTCCCCGCGACCTCCGGTGCGACGACGATGTTCGCGCCCGAGAGCGCGGCGATCGCGTCGATCACCTCGGTGATCTCGGAGTTGTTGAAGACGAAGGTGACTCGCGGGGGCCGATTCACCTCCAGGATTCCCGCCGCACCCTCCTCGACGACGCAGCTGGCGAGCTCGGCCGCGAGGTCGAGGGCATCACGCCAGTGAACGTCGGAGAGGTCGAGCGACACGGGCTCCTCCCCTCCCTCGAGGACGACGATGTTCGCGCCGGACTGGCTCCGGATGTACTCGACGACCTCGTCGAGCTGCCGGCCCTCAACGCGAAGCGAGATCCTGACGTCGAGACGGGTCTCCTGTGCGGTGCTCGGCACTGCGAGGAGGAACGTCGCTACGAGGACACTCGAAAACCACTTGAACATCGAAAATGCTCCCGACTCGTTCTCTGTTTCTCGGGGACTCACGGCTGGATTCGACGCGCGAGGATCACGCCTCGATAAACGAATTCGATCTCGTCTTCGCGGATCGTTCGGATGAACAGGTCCGTGTCGACCATCTCGCCCTCGGTGAGGGACTCGCCGTTGATGACGGCGACGGGCTTCAGACCCTGGATCATCCCGATGCCCGATACCCGCATCTCGATCTCATCGAACGAGAGCACGGTCTCGGCCATGCGTGCGAGCCAGCGAAGCTGGCCGACCAGGGGCTTTCTCGCGGCATCGTTCTCCGCCAGGTGCAGGCGGGGCTCGATCGCTCGGAAGGCGCTCAGGGACTGCTCGTAGTCGTGCTTGTGCAGGAAGTCTTCGACGGTGTCGACTGCCTCCTGCAGGACGGCGACGGTGGGACCGACGACGCCCTCACTGTTCGTGAGACGCGCCTTGAGCTCGTCGAGGCGCTCGACGACCTCCTTCTCGAAGCGACGCTCCGCAGAGACGAACACGAGCTGGTTCTTCTCCTGGACGAGGCGCACGTCCTCCTCGAGCGAGGCCAGGGCCTTCTCGAGGTCGGCACGCGTCTTCATCTGCTTGATCAGGTTGTCGGCGGCCTTGTAGGCCTCCCACAAACCCTCGGTGAGCTCGGTGCGCTCCACGAGATCCTCCACCAGGAGGATCTGCTCCTCGATCGGGAGCGGAGCCTCGCCGTCCTTCGGGATCGGCACGCGCGGATCCACCCAGGGATCCCGGCGGCCGCGCTGTCCCCGGTACTCGAAACCGGCGATCTGGAGCTCGGCCTGGCGCTTGTTGATCTCCGAGAGCAGGAGGTCGCGCTTGCGATCGTAGTTGTCGATCTTCACTTCCACGGCCTGATCCTTGGGCTCGTAGACGTAGGTCTCGACGTCCATCTGGATCTGGTGCCGGGGCTCTTCCAGTGCTCCCCGCTCCTGACGCCTCGCGGCCGTCAGCTTGAACGCGGGAACACTCATGAACCGGGCGTGGTTCTCGACCTGCGCCGTGAACGACAACATCTGGAAGACGTTCGCGTCGAACTTGAGCGTGTAGACGACGCGATCGAAGTCGCTCTGCTCGTCCTGGCGCACCACCTGGTTCTTGTTCTTGACCTCGACGATGCGCGCCCCGGATGCCTCCTGGAAGGACCGCAGGGTCCGCACGAAGTTGTTCAGGTCTTCGTCGCTCGGGAGGATCTTGGCGGTGACGCTGTCGGTCTCGCGCTGGATGATCACTTCCTTCTCGAGATCGGGCGTCTTCGCGACCAGAGTCCGGCCGTTGGTGATCTCCACCTGCACGTTCTCGATGTCCGTGTGCATCTGGGAGATATTGCCCTTCTCCATGTAGATCAGTCCGGCAAGGCCGGCGGTCGCTGCCGCGGCTCCACCGAAGACCCCGATCCATTTGCGCTTCTCGCTCATTTGGAGGCCTCCTCCTCTGTGGCGACCTTGTTGCGATCTTCAGGCGCGAGCAGATCGAGCTCGAGCGGGAACGACCACACCTCGGCCGGCATCAGGTCCTTGTCGACGCTCGACTGTGAACCCTCGGGCGGCGCAGGCGGGTGGAAGTCGGTTGCGAACGGCGAGTCCTCGAGGTCTTCGAGGAAGTTCGCGACGTGCGCGAAGTTCGCGTTGCCGGAGTGACCGCTCGCCTCGAATCCACCGTAGGAGTCGCGCCGCGAGCTGGCCATCTGCTCCACGGAGAGGTCCGTGAACCAGACCAGGTACTTCTCACCGTCGCCGCCCCGGTTGACCGTGTCGATGAGCTCGTCGACCTTGCGGGTCCAGGACATCCGGCTCGTGGTGATCGTCTTGAGCGTTGTGGCGCGCGACTCGTAGATCTGGTTCTCGCGCTCGAGCTCGCGGTGGTAGGCGATCTGGGGCGAGATGCTGTCCATCGTGTCGCGCAGGACGGAGAGCTCGCTGTCGACCTCGGCGCGGATACCGAAGGACAGCCACCCCCACCACGCGACGAGCGAGCAGTTGATCGCAACTGCGGCACAGACGCCGAGCGTGTAACGAATGGGAGTCCGGGATCTCTTCCGGTACTCCTGCGGAAGCAGGTTGATCAGAATCATGCTGCTCTCACTCTGGACGCGAGTCCGACTGCAACGGCCAGCGACGGAGCGCACCCGGCGAGATCGTCGGGATCGACACGCGCTCCGAGCCGCAGGGCCTGGACGGGATTCCACATGCGGGCCGGGCGGCCCGTGGACTGTTCGATGAACGGGACGACGCCCGGGGCGAGGCAACCACCGCCGGAGAGCAGGACCTCCTCGACGCGCAGGGACTCGCGGTTCTCGACGAAGTCCAGCGAGAGCGAGATCTCGCTGA
>JAJDET010000340.1 GCA_029259655.1 Planctomycetota bacterium | reverse complement strand
GACTGTTCGGTGTGAGGTCGTCAGAGACTGAGGCCTCCGTCCACGACCAAGGTCTGGCCCGTCACATACGAGCCGCCGGGCCCGACCAGGAAGTCGATGGCACTGGCGATGTCTTCGGTGCCGCCGATGCGGCCCAGGGGGATAGCCGCCGCGAGCTCGGAAGCTGCTTTCTCTCCGATGTCCGCGGTCATGTCGGTCTCGATGTATCCGGGCGCGACGGCGTTCACGGAGACGCCGCGACCGGAGAGCTCCTTCGCCAGCGAACGCGTGAGTCCGATGACTCCCGCCTTGCTCGCTGCGTAGTTGGCCTGGCCGGCGTTCCCGGTGATGCCGACCACGGAGGTCACGTTGACGATTCTCCCGTGCGACTTCATCAGCGGGCGTGCCGCTGCCTTCAGGAAGTTCCAGGTGCCCTTGAGGTTGACGTCGAGCACGCGGTCGTAGTCCTCCTCGGTCATGCGCAGGAGCAACTGGTCGCGGGTGATTCCGGCGTTGTTCACGAGGACGTCGAGGCCGCCGAACTCTTCCACCACGCGGCTCACGAGGTCGGCCACTGCGGACGTGTCCGCCACGTCCACGCCGAAGGCCGCGGCCTCGCCGCCGGCTTGCTTGCAGGCGAGGACCGTCTCGGCGCAGTTCTCCGCGCTCGTGGCAACGCAGGCGACTCGCGCACCCCGTGCTGCGAGGCGCACGGAGACGGCGCGGCCGATGCCGCGCGACGCGCCCGTCACGAGGGCGTTCTTGTTCTCCAGGTGGCGTTCGATGGCTCCGGTTCTCCGTTCGCCCGCTCGCGAGCGGGGCCGGCGTTCCAAAGAACGCACCCCTCGCGCGAATCGGAGCGGCGACTATATCCCTGGCCCGTGGGCCCTGCAACGCTCGCAAGACCCGCCCGATCTCGTTCCAAGCCCTTTGTGCGCAAGGACGTAGGTGCGGGTTCAGGCACCTCGCAGGTCCTCCGGCGTGGCCGCCGAACGGACCGTCGCTTCGCGATCCACACGCCCCAGGAGCCCGGCCAGCACTTTTCCGGGCCCGGGCTCGAGGAAGCCCCGGATTCCGCGCTCCAGAGCGCCCCGCATGGTCTTCTCCCACAGGACCGGGGAGCACACCTGGCGGGCGAGCATGGCGCGGATCTCGTCGGGGTCCGAGACCTCGGCGCCCACGACGTTGCTCGCGAAGGGTACTTCGGGCGGACGAATCTCCACCTCGGAGAGGGCGGATTCGAGGCGGTCGGCCGCCGGGCGCATGCATTCGGAGTGGAATCCGCCGGCGACGACGAGCCGACGCGTGCGCCGGACCCCGTGCTCCTTGGCGACCGCCTCGACCGCGTCGAGCGCGGCCAGCTCGCCGGACAGGATGATCTGCCCCGGCGCGTTGATGTTCGCGACGGCGCAGATGCCCCGGGTCGAGCCCACCTCGGCCAGCGCCTTGGCCTGGTCCTCGTCGGCCCCGGTCAGTGCGAGCATCGAGCTCGGGCACGCCTCGCTGGCGTCCTGCATCGCCTCGCCGCGCAGCCGCACCAGCCGCACGGCGTCGGCGAGCTCGAGAGACCCGGCGGCCCAGAGCGCCGTGTACTCCCCCAGCGAGAGGCCGGCCACGAGCGGTGCCCGCGTGGTGTCCAGTCCACGCTCGCGCAGGACCCGGACGATCGCAGCACTCGTCACCAGGATCCCCGGCTGTGCGATGTCCGTCCGGTTCACCTGCTCGCCGTCGTCCCAGCACGCGGCGGTCAGGGCGAACCCGAGGACCTCGTCGGCCTCCTCGAAGGTCGCGCGCGCGGTCGGGAAGGCCTCGCACCAGTCCTTCCCCATTCCGGAGAACTGGGCTCCCTGGCCGGGGAACAGGAGGGCCTCGCTGGACGCTCGATCTTCTTGCATGCGTTCGCTCCGGCTTACCAGCGGATCAGGCTCGCGCCCCAGGTCAGGCCGGCGCCGAAGGCCACGAGGACGACCAGCTTGCCCTTCTCGATGCGGCCCTGCACGACCGCCTCGTCCAGGGCGACGGGGACCGTCGCCGCCGACGTGTTCCCGTAGTGCTGGATGTTCACCATCACCTTCTCGTCGGTCATGCCGACGCGATCGAGCGCAGCGTCGATGATCCGTCGGTTCACCTGGTGCGGGACGATCAGGCCCAGCTCGTCGGGGTCGTAGCCCTCGAGCATCTCCTCGATCAGCTGGCTCATGTGCTTGACTGCGAAACGGAAGACGTCACGCCCCTTGAGCCGGATGTAGTGCTGCTTCGCCTCGACGGTGTCGTGCGTGGCCGGATGCACCGACCCGCCACCGGAGATGTGGATGAACTCGAAGCCGGACCCGTCGGCACCCAGTGTCGTGCGCAGGACCTCGCCTTGCCCGCAGTCCTCGTGGGGCATCAGGACTGCGGCGCCCGCCGCGTCCCCGAACAGGATGCACGAGCCGCGCTCGCTCATGTCGACGAACCGCGACAGGGCTTCCGCGCCGATCACGAGTGCGCGACGGGCACGACCTGCCGCGATGAAGGCCTCGGCCGTGTTCATCGCCGTGAGGAAACCGGTGCAGGCGGCTTGAACGTCGAAGGCTCCGGCCTTGGTCGCACCGATGCGATCCTGGACGAGACACGCCGTCGAGGGCAGCGGATAGTCCGGGGTCAGAGTGCCGACGATCACCAGGTCCAGGTCGGCGGCGGAGATGCCGGCCGCTTCGAGCGCGCGCTTCCCCGCGTGGACGCAGAGGTCGGAGGTGTTCTCACCCTCCGCGACCCAGCGCCGCTCGCGGATGCCGGTGCGCTGGACGATCCACTCGTCGGAGGTGTCGAGGAAGCTCTCGAACTCGGCGTTCGGAACGACCCGCTCGGGGACGTACGAACCCGTTCCGGCGATTCCTACGCGAACGCGTGAAGCCATGCTTGGGTGTTGCGTGGGTCCCGCCGGCCGGAGGTTCGTCGTTTGGGTGGCGGTGACCGCCCTCCCCCGTACCCCTGAAGCCCCAGGCTCTCGCGAGCCCGCGATTTCGGCGCCAGACTAGTGCTCGATTTGGGCCGAAAACACCCCGAGCGAGGGGAAAAAGCCCCGGTTTCCGCCATGCGGGCCTGGCCGCGGCGATCCGGGCGCCGCCGGTCGGCCCTCAGGCGTCCGGTGCGGGGGACGCAAACGCGCCCGTGACCCCCGAGACGATGTCCTGGTTCACGTCCGCGGCGAGCGCCCGGGCGGCGAGCCCGATCGCGTTGGAGACGGCCGCGGCGTCCGAGCGGCCGTGGCCGATCACCACGACACCCTTGACGCCGAGCAGCATTGCTCCGCCGTACTCCGCGTAGTCGATGCGGCGGCGGACGTTCCCGAGGGCCTCGGGGCCCCAGGCGGCGCTGTGCTGGGAGAGCTCCCCCATGACGAGCTTCAACATGAAGCCAGCGAACTCCTCCAGGAGCTTCAGGACGACGTTTCCCGTGAACCCGTCCGTCACGACCACATCGGCCACGTCCTTGAAGACGTCGCCGCTCTCGACGTTGCCGATGAAGTTGAGCGGCGATGCGGAGAGCAGCGCGTGCGTCTCCTTGAGCAGGTCCGTGCCCTTGCTCGACTCGTGGCCGATGTTGAGCAGCCCGACGCGGGGGCGCTCCTTGTGGCTCGCGAGGCAGTCGCGCGAGAAGACCGAGCCCATCACGGCGTACTGATAGAGGTGTTCGGGCTTGGGGGCGATGTTCGCGCCCATGTCGAGGATGGTGACCGGGTCCCCCGACAGCTCGAGCGTGACGGCGATCCCGGCTCGGCGGATGCCCTCGAGGTTCTTGAGGCCCAGGGTGGCAGCGGCGACGCATGCGCCGGTGTTCCCCATTCCGACCACCGCTCCCGCACTTCCCTCGCGAACGGCCGCGATGCAGCCCGCGATCGAGGAGTCCTTCTTCGCCCGCAGCGCGGCCGCGGGGGACTCGTCCATCCCGATGACCTCGGACGCGTGGCGGATCTCGATCTCGACCCCGGCGGCCTCGAGCAGGGGCTCGATCCGGGCCCTGTCCCCCACGAGGAGGAGCGCTCCGGGATCCAGGCCGGGGCCGGCCGGAGAGCAGGCACGGACGGCACCGGCGACCACGGCCTCGGGGGCGTGGTCTCCTCCCATCGCGTCGATGGATATCCGGGTGGCCGACATGCCAGGGGAGGCCGGCACTGGTCTCCCGGCCTAGAACTCCTCCTTCGGGAGGACCTCCGTGCCCTTCTTGTCGCTGCCCTTGGCGAAGCCGTAGAAGCCGCAGTTCTCGCAGACCCGATGGGTGCGAATCGCGGCGCCGCAGCGAGCGCAGTGGTTGACCTGGATCGACTTGAGGGCCAGGTGGGACCGACGAATACCTTGCCGGTGGGTGGATTGGCGGCGTTTGGGGTGTGCCATGGGGAAGAGGGGACGGGGCGGAGGCTCTCCGTCCGGGAAGGCGAGGGATGCTAGCCCCGCCGGGAAGGGGTGTCAACGGAGCCCGAACCCTGGTCTCAGGCGGAGAGCGTGGCCTCCATGCGCGACTGGAGTGCCCGCGTCGCGTCCTCGACCCGCGCGGCGTCGAGGCCCTGGCCCTGGGCCATCGCGGGCTTCCCGCCTCCGCCTCCGCCGAGCACTCCGCTGACCTCCTTTACGAGGTCACCGGCCGCGAGTCCGCGCTCGAGCGCCGCTCCCTGGCACAGGGCGAGGAACGGGACCCGCTCGCCGTCACGCCCGAAGAGCACGGCGGCGAGGTCGCCCGACAGCCCCTTGGCCCGGGTACCGAGCTCGCGCAGGGCCGCCAGGTCGAGGTCGGGGAGGTCGATCACGCAGGTCGCCACGCCTTCGATCTCGCGCAACGCCTCGCGCAGGGCGTCGAACGCGCCCGTGACGTCGGCGGTCTTGCTCTTCTTCTGCGCCTTCTTGGCGTCCTTGACCTGCTGCTGGAGCGCCTCGATCCGATCGGGGAGCTCGTCGGGCGCGGTCTTGAGCGCGCGCGCGCTGCGCGTCAGGAGCCGGCGCTGTTCCTGGATCCAGCGCACGGCATCCTCGCCGGTGACCGCCTCGATCCTTCGCACGCCGGCCTGGATCGCCGTCTCGACGGTGATCGCGAAGGGACCGATGTCCCCCGCCGAGCGGACATGCGTGCCGCCGCACAGCTCGGTAGACCAGCCCCCCACGTCGACGACTCGCACGCGCTCGTCGTACTTCTCGCCGAAGAGCGCCATGACACCG
Source organism: Planctomycetota bacterium (assembly GCA_029259655.1). GTDB lineage: Bacteria > Planctomycetota > UBA1135 > UBA1135 > OFTM220. Next base: position 24,163 of record JAJDET010000340.1, on the reverse strand, counting down.
CGCGCCTTGGCGTCCGCGAGCTCCTCGAGCGTGGTCTCGACGCCGGCGTTCCCGAACACGTGTGCGTTGACGCGGCGCTCGACGTCCTCGACCTCCTCGGGCGTCATCGCGCTCGGGTGGCTGAAGTCGAAGCGCAGTCGATCGGGACCGACGTAGGAGCCCTGCTGCGTCACGTGATCGCCGAGCACCTCGCGCAGGGCCTTGTGCAGCAGGTGGGTTCCGGTGTGGTTCCTGCGCGTGCGGTCGCGGCGCGCGGTGTCGACCTCCGCGACGACACGCACGCTCCCGTCGGGCGCGAGCCCGCTCCACGTGCCCACGTGGACCACGAGGCCGCCGAACTTGACCGTCTCCTCGACCTCCATCCGGAACCGGCCTTCGACGTGGGCGATCGAGCCCGAATCGCCGATCTGACCGCCGGACTCGGGATAGAAGGGGCTCTCGCGCAGGATCAGCTGCGCGCCGCGCCCCTCGGCGTCGCCGGTCTCGACGCGTACGGTGTCGGTCTCGAGGCGCCGGCCGCGCTCGCCCTCTTCGTGGTAGGTCGAGGTCGTGGTCGGCTCCCAGCCCTTTTCGCGCAGGAAGGCCTCGAGCCCGGCCAATTCCTCCGTGGTCATGAGCTGCTTGAACGTTCCCTCGGCCTTGCTCGCTTCCTGGTGCTCGCGCTCGGCCGTGTCCCATCCCTCGCTCTCGACCGAGAGCTCGCGCTCGCGCGCCATCAGCTCGACCAGGTCGCGCGGAAACCCGTAGGTGGCATAGAGGTCGAAGACGCGCGCTCCCTCGAGCGCGCCGCCCGGCTTGGCCGTACCCGCGAGCTTCTCGAAGTGCACGAGCCCGCGCCCCAACGTCCGGCCGAACGCCTCCTCTTCCTTTTGTAGAAGGAGCTGGACGTGGTCGACCCGGGCGCGGATCTCCGGGAAGGCCGCTCCGAGGACCTCGGCCACCGTCGGCGCGACCTCGAACAGGAAGGGCGCCTCCATTCCGAGGGACTGCCGGCCGTAGCGTGCCGCACGCCGGATCAGTCGCCGCAGCACGTAGCCGCGCCCGGTGTTCGACGGAAGCGCACCGTCGGCGAAGGCCGAGGACACGGCCCGCACGTGGTCGGCGATGACGCGGAACGCGATGTCGGACGTCGCGTCCTTGCCGTAGCCGATTCCCGTCAGCTCGCCGATTCGCTGGAAGATCGGAGCGAACGCATCCGTGTCGTAGTTGGAGCTCTTGCCCTGGAGCACGGCCAGGATCCGCTCGAAACCCATTCCCGTGTCGACGTGACAGGCCGGGAGCGGCTTCAGCGTGCCGTCGTCGAGCCGGTTGAACTGCATGAACACGAGGTTCCACAGCTCGATGAAGCGCTCGTTGCCCGCGTTGACGCCGAGCGCGCGATCGGCCCCGACCAGCGGATCGCCACCGGGTCCGCCGCGATCGATGTGGATCTCCGAGCAGGGACCGCAGGGCCCCGTCTCCCCCATCTCCCAGAAGTTGTCCTGCTTGTCGAAGCGGAGCACGTGGGTCGGGTCGATGTCGGTCTTCTCGCGCCAGATCGCCTCGGCCTCCTCGTCGGCGGGGACGCCCGAGGCAGGGTCGCCGGCGAAGACCGTCGCCCAGAGCCGCTCCTTCGGAAGACCCCAGACGCCGGTCAGGAGGTCCCACGCCCAGGTGATCGCCTCTTCCTTGAAGTAGTCGCCGAAGGACCAGTTCCCGAGCATCTCGAAGAAGGTGTGGTGGTAGGTGTCGTGCCCCACCTCCTCGAGGTCGTTGTGCTTGCCGGAGACGCGGATGCACTTCTGGGTGTCGACGGCGCGCGAGTAGTCGCGCTGCCCCGTCCCCAGGAAGACGTCCTTGAACTGGTTCATCCCCGCGTTCGTGAAGAGCAGGGTCGGGTCGTCCTGGGGGAAGACCGGACTCGAGGGGACGTGGCGGTGCTCTCGCTCGACGAAGAAGTCGAAGAACTGCTGCCGGACGGCGTCTCGCGTGCGTTCGCTCATGGTGGGTCGCTCGCGGAACGGGAGACGGCCGCGGGCGAAGCGGGGGGTTGTACCCCGCCTCGCTCCCTTTTTCGACGCTGGGGGCCGTGGGCCCCCGGTGTCTCGGGGGCACCTGCGATCAGGTCGCCGCCGGGGAGGGCTTCGGCTCGACGGCCGGCTTCTGCGGCGTCGACTTGGCCTGGGGGTCCGGAGGCGTCACCTCGTCCTCCGGCTTCGGCAAGCGGTTCGCGATGATCGTCGCCTCGAGCTCGCGGGCCAGGTCGGGGTTGTCGACCAGGAACTGGCGCGCGCGTTCGCGTCCCTGTCCGAGCCGGATCTCGCCCTCGGTCGGGTGCTTGAGCGAGAACCACGTCCCCGATTTCAGCACCATCCCCTCCACCATGCCCAGGTCGAGCAGGTCGCCCTCGAAGCTGATGCCGCGGTCGTAGAGGATGTCGAACTCGACCTTTCGGAAGGGCGGCGCGATCTTGTTCTTGACCACCGTCACCTTCGTGCGGTTCCCGACCACGTTCTCGGAGTCCTTCAGCTGGCCGATGCGGCGGATGTCCAGACGCACGGACGCGTAGAACTTGAGCGCCCGGCCTCCGGTGGTCGTCTCCGGGCTCCCGAACATCACGCCGATCTTCTCGCGGATCTGGTTGATGAAGATCACCATGCAGTCGGACTTCGAGATGGCGCCCGTCAGCTTGCGCAGGGCCTGGCTCATGAGCCGGGCGTGCAGTCCGACGAAGCTGTCGCCCATCTCGCCCTCGATCTCCGCGCGCGGCACGAGTGCCGCGACGGAGTCGATCACGACCACGTCGACCGCGTTCGACCGCACCAGGGTCTCCACGATCTCGAGCGCCTGCTCGCCCGTGTCCGGCTGGCTGACGAGCAGGTCGTCGAGCTTCACGCCGAGCTTGCGGGCGTAGGCCGGGTCGAGCGCGTGCTCCGCATCGACGAAAGCGCAGATCCCTCCCTCGCGCTGCGCGTTCGCGATCACGTGCAGGGTCAGCGTCGTCTTTCCCGAGCTCTCGGGCCCGTAGATCTCCACCACGCGGGAGCGCGGCAGGCCTCGGCCTCCCAGCGCCATGTCGAGCGAGATCGAGCCGGTCGAGATCCCGCGGATCTCGCGGATCAGCGTGTCGTCGCCCAGGCGCATGATCGCGCCCTTGCCGTAGCTCTTCTCGATGTCCGAGACGGCCGCGGTGAGCGCGCGCTCCTTGTCCTGGGGCCGTCCACCGGCGCTCTTCTGCTTTTCCTGGTCCGGCTTCGTACGAGTCGGCTTCATCTCGGTCCTTTGTTTCGTGTGTCGGGCCCCCCCGGTTCGATCGATCATAGCCCCGGGGGTCCTCCGCTCAACGTGCGATCGCGGCCTCTCCTGGACGCTTCGCAACCACCTTCGGTTGCAGGGTTTCCGCAACGGGCGCTCACTTCTCCACGTCACCGCGAACGAGCCCGAAGTCCCGCAGTGCCACGTAGCGGTTGGGGCCGCGCTCACTCGGGACGGACTCGAAGAGCGTCACGGCTTCGACCCGGAAGGTCCCGGAGAGGTCCAGCGACCAGAACGTTTCGGGCGCGCGGGCGGCACCTCGCGGGCGCGCCACCGTCACGTGGGGCCGGAAAGGCCTCGAACGGTGCTCCGCCACGTCGAAACCGGCCTCCTCGGCACCGACGAGGGCGGCGGCGAGGAGGTCCTCGAGCGCACCTGAGCGCGCCTCGACCCCCGCCCACAGGACGCGCTCCTCTCCGCGCCGGGGAAAGGCGCCGGTTCCGGCGAGCCTGGCGTCGACGGGGCCCGGGATCCGGACCAGGGAACGCTCCAGTGCACGGCACAGCGCGTCGATCCGCCCCGGCTCCACGTCCCCGAGGAAGTGCAGGGTGAGGTGCAGGCCGTCGGGCCGCGGGAAGCGGAAGCCGGACTCCGGAACACCCGCCTTGACGCGGCCGAGGACCTCCTCCGCCAGCGCTCCCGGGATCGCGACCGCCGTGAAGAGCCGGCGTGCTCGCTCCCCGCCCAAGGCCCTACAGCGTTATGAAGGAGAGGAGCTCGTTGAAGCGCGACTCGACGTCCGGACGGCGGCGCTTGCGGAGCTCGTCCACGCTGAAGCCCTCGACGCAGAACGACGCCGTCACCGTTCCGTAGAGCATCGCGCGCCGCAAGGTGTGCGGCTGGATGTTCGACACCGAGGCCAGGTAGCCCATGAAGCCTCCGGCGAACGAGTCGCCGGCTCCGGTCGGGTCGATCACGGACTCCACCGGGTAGGCGGGTAGCGAGAAGTGCACGTCCTCGCCGATCAGGAACGCCCCGTGCTCGCCCTTCTTGAGGACCACGAAGCGCGGCCCGAGGTCGAGCACCTTGCGGGCCGCGGCCAGGAGGTGCTTCTCGCCGGAGAGCATGCGCGCCTCCTCGTCGTTGAGGACCACGCCGTCCACGCGGCGGAGCAGTTCCTGGAGGTCGTCGCGCGCGATGTCGATCCACAGGTTCATCGTGTCGGCCACGACGAGCTTGGGCGTGTCGAACTGCTCGAGGGCGCGCATCTGCAACCGGGGCTCCGCGTTCGCCAGGAAGACGAACGGCGAGCCCACGTAGCCCGTCGGGATCTTCGGGTCGAACTGCTCGAAAACGTTCAGGTCCGTGAAGGTCGTGTGGCGCGTGTTCCAGTCCGCCTCGTAGCGTCCCCCCCAGCGGAAGGTCTTGCCGTCGGCCACCTCGACGCCCCCGCAATCCACGCCCAGGTCGCGCAGGAGCGCGAGGTTCTCGTCGGGGAAGTCCGTGCCGACCACGCCGACCATCCCGACCTCGCCGAACCCCGAAGCCGCGGCGGCGAAGTAGGTCGCCGAGCCGCCGAGCGCCTCGTCGCGCCGGTCGAAGGGCGTCTCCACGGTGTCGAAGGCCAGGGTTCCGATGACGGTCAGGCTCATGCTCTTCTTTCTCGGCAAAGGGGTCCGGGATGGGTCACGGTAGAGCTTCTTCCTGCTCCTCGCGCGCGCGGCGGATCTCCGAGCGCGCGCCGGGCAGGAGGAGGAACACGCCGCCCAGCAACCCTAGCAGCATCTGCGTGAGTCGGAAGGTGAGGCTCACGGCCACGCCCAGCGAGGGGCTCGCTCCGATCTTCTCGAAGAGCCAGACGTAGAGCGCCTCGCCCACACCCAGGCCGCCCGGCGTGAGCGGCAGGGCCGTGACGATGTTGGCGATGGGCATGATCACGAGGTACTTCTGCCAGGGAACCTCGGTCAGCGTCACGCCGCAGGCGAGGCCGAGCAGCCACACGCCCGTCACGTAGACCATGTGGTTCGCGAGCGAGATCAGGACCGCGACCACGACCTCCGCCTGGTGTTGCTTGTAGAGCAGCACGGCGTCGTCGAGCAGCTTGAACTTGTCGCCCAGCGGGAGCTTCGCGATGAAGGCGTCGAATCGCACGAGCCGGCGCAATCGACGGCTGGTGTAGACCAGAGCCCCCACGATCGCGATCGAGAGGAACAGCAGTACCGGCAGGCGCAGGTCCTCGAAGCCCTCGACGAGGAAGATCACGGCCGCCGCGATCGACGCTAGCGCGACGACTCCGATCAGCCGGTCGACCATGACCGACACGACGGCGTCCGTCCGCCGTCCCGGACTCTCGCGCGCGACGATCACGGCCTTGACCAGGTCGCCGCCGGTCAGCCCCGGCACCACGGCGTTGAAGAACATGCCGAGGAAGTTCAGCCGGAAGACGCCGAACCACGTGGTCGCGAGCCCGATGGCGCGCAGGAGCCTCCACCAGCGCGTGACGACCATGCAGTTCCCGGCGAAGAAGAGCGCGAGCGCGGCCAGTGCCCAGCCCGGATCGATGTCCCGGAACACGCGCAGGACGGCGGGGTGCCAGCCGTAGCTGCCCGAGCCGTCCGCAAGCGGACCGCGCGCGACCGGGACCGGTCCGGGGGACTCGCTCCAGTCCTCGAGGATCGGCGGGACGACCGGGCCGGGCTCCCAGTCCGGGTCCGGCGCGAACCGGACGACGTCCTCGCGCCAGTCGCCCTGGATCTCGCCCGGTACGAAGACCGACTCGCCGTCCTCCGGTTTCCACTCGAGACGTTCGCCGAGCGGCAAGAGCCAGAACACGAGCGCCAAGAGCGCCAGGCCGAAGGGCAGGCGCAGCTTGCGCACGAGTCCCCCGCGCGTTTCGCCGTCCGGGTCGCTCAAGATCCGGCCTCGGCTTCCTGGTGCGCGCGCCACCAGGTGACCCAGTCATCGAAGCGCAGGCTCTGGAAGCCCGCGCCGGACACGGTGCCGAGCGCCTGACAGGCCGCCGCGGTGATCCTGCCGTCCGGGGACTCGACGGCGGTCCGGACGAGGTTCGCGTACCAGCTCTCCCTCCAGAGCTCGGTCTCGTCATCGGGCGGGACCTCGGGCAGGCCGTGTGTCGCGATCGCGCGCAGGACACGGTGCACGACTTCGCGGTCGGGATCGCCGAACGCGCCCGCCAGGACCTCGGGGCACGCGTTGTCCGTGGCAGTGACCCACGCATCGATCGCGGCCGCGCGCACGTGCGGTACGGGATCGGCGAGTGCCCGGGTCAGCGCGAGCGAGGCGGTGCGCCAGCCGACCTCGACGACCGCCTCGCGCAGCGGCGCCACGGCGCGCCGCGTCGCCCCCCGGGCCGAGAGCAGCGCGGCGAACGTTCGCAGGACGCGCCGCCCGCTCCGGATGTCGTGATCGAGCGACGCGAGGGCCGCGCAGGCCTCGGCGAACACCCGCTTCTGGGTCTCGTCGGAGTCACCGGCGAGGACGGGGTTGGCCGCGGTGACGAGGTCGGTCAGGCTCGCGGTCAGCTCGTCGACGGTCGGGACGTGGTCCGCCTCGCCGATCTCGAGCGGGCCCTTCACGCCGACCTGCCGTCCGATCGGCCCGAGCTCCATCAGGCAGCGCTCGCGCGAGAGCAGCGACGCGTCGCCGACAGCGAGCCAGCAGAGGAGCTCGAGGCGCAGGGCGAGGGCGCGCTCGTCTTGCGCGTCGAGCTCCGCCAGCTGCAGGAGGTTCGAGAGGCACGCTCCGGCCGGGTCGGAGACGTAGCGCGGGCGCTTGCTGCTCATGTCCAGCTCGAACCCCAGGGGCGCCGAGACGCGCAGGCTCCGGCGCACGCCGAACTCGAAGTCGCCCATCAGTGCGGCGCTGTAGCTGGTTCCCCCGTCCTCGTGGTGGAGCTCGCGCAGGTTGTGGACCTTCGCGTCCAGCGAGCGGCAGGCCCCCAGGAGGAGCATGGCGCAGACCGCGGGCGGAATCCCTCGTGTCGCGCGCATCGTCACCGGCGTGGCCATGGGGCCGGGAGTCTACCGCGCTCGGAACCACCGGGCTTCTGCTATACCTCGCCGCTCTGATGGCTCTCCCGCGCGATCCTCTCGCCGACGAGGCCCACGCGGGCTCCGTGGGAGCCGTCGCGACTTCGGGGAGGCCGTCGCGAGCGGTGCTCCTCTGCCTGGGGCTCGTTCTCGCCGCGTCCTTCGCGCTCAAGTGGTCCATCGCCGAGGAGCTGGGCCCTCTGATGCCCCGCGGCGACGAGGGGCAGTACCTGCGCGCGTCGCGCTCGCTCTTCCTCGGCGGCGATCAGGGAGACATCGAGTACCGCTTCCCGCGCTGGGACGAGCTCCACTTCCCACCGCTCTACCCGCGGTTCGTGTCGCTGCAGCCCGGCCAGCTCCCCACCCGCCGGCTGCAGGTGGCCGTGAGCACGGCCGCGGTCCTGTGCGTCTTCCTGCTCGGGCTCTCGACCGTCGGACCGCGTGCGGCCCTCTTCGCGGCGACCGCGACGGCGTTCCACCCGACGCTCGTCGCGTACACCCATTACATGCTGTCGGAGACCCTGTTCACGGCGCTGCTCGTCGCGGCGCTCGCGCTCCTGGTCGGGAGGGAGGCCCGACCACGTGGCTGGCCGGCGCTCCTGGCCGCCGGAGTGCTCGTCGGCCTCGCGGGACTGACACGGGTGACGGCGGTGTACCTGACGCCGTTCCTCCTGGCCTGGGTGGTCTACTCGGAGCGATCCCTGCGCCGGGCGCTGCCGCGCGTCTCCGCGCTCGCCGCGGGGGTCGTGCTGGCCGTGGCGCCGACCATCGTCGACATCTACCGCGAGCACGGCGGGTTCCTCCTGATCAGCAGCGGCTCGGGCCAGGCCTGGTACCGCGGCTACAACGTGTTTCCGCCGGAGAACCACGATCTGGGCTTCGGGCCGGACCGGCGCTCGATGGCGCAGGTCCACCACGCGGAGACCAAGCGCCCGCCGGTCGTGCATCCGAACCCGGTGAGCTATGCGCGGGAGGAGACGCGGCGCGGCATCGAGTACGCGCGCGAGAACCCCCACCGAGCGCTCGAGCGCTTCGTCCTGCGCGTCGCCGAGCTCGTGAACCCGTCGTCGCTGCTCGCGCGGAGGCTGCGGACGGACGGCTACGTCCCGCGTGGCGGCGGTGAGCCGCTGAAGCTCTCGCCCGCGGCGACGGAGGGCGTGATCGCTCTCGACGTCGCAAGCTCCATGGCGCTGATCCTCCTGGCGGTGGTCGGCTTCGGCGTGCTGCCTGGGGGTCGCGCGCGGACGCTCTTGCTGACGGCGGTGCTCTTCCTCGTCGCCTTCAGCTGCCTGACCTTCTCGGGCAGTCGCTACCGGGTTCCGATCACGCCGCTGCTCGCGCTGGTCGCGGGCGCCGTTGCCACGTCGCCGCGCGCCGCGCTCGCGGCTCTGACGCGGCCCTCGCGCGCCGCCCCCACCGCGATCGCGCTCGCGCTCCTCGTCTGGGCCTGGGTCCTGCACGTGGGCAAGACGTTCGCGTAGCCGGGTGCTACTCGTCGGTGTCGAACGCGTTCGCGTCGAGCACCTCGAACCAGGCCTCGAGCTCCGCCGTCAGTCGCTCGACCACGTCCGGCTGCGTTGACGCGAGGTCCCGGGTCTCGTCGGGATCGGTTGCGAGGTCGAAGAGTCGGTCCACTCCCGCGCCGTGGACGAGCTTCATCCCCTCCGGAGTGACGATCGCCGCCAGGCCCGCGCTCTCGGAGAGAACCGGGTCGGGATTCTCCAGCGGCTCTCCACGGAGGGCGGGCACGAGACTGCGCCCGCTCCCCAGGTAGGCGGGACTCTTCTCGCGCATCGCGATCTCGAGCAGCGTGGTCCCCACGTCCATGAGTCGCATGCGTGCGCGAACGACATGCCCGGGCCGCACTCCGGGCCCCCGGATCAGGAGCGGTACGGCGAGGAGCGCCTGGGAAAGGTCGCCGTCGCCCGGGCCGATCTCACGCCCGTGGTCGGACGTCAGCGCCACGAGCGTCAGGTCCTCGAGCCCGCGCTCGGAGAGGAGCCGCAGCACCGCGCCGACCTCCTCCTCGACCTGCGCGTGCGCGAAGTGGAGGTACAGGAAGAAGCGCTCGCCGGAGCCGAGCTGGTCGGCGGTGCGCTGGACCCAGGCGACGACGTCGCCCGGACCCGCCGGTGCGACCTCGACCCGGTCGAACCCGCGGCGGAAGCACTCCATGTCCAGCGCGGTGCTCGCAATGCGGCCATGCGTTCGGTAGCCGGCGGCTTGCATGCGCTCGGGCAGCGTGGGAATCCCGTCGGCGAAGCCGCGCTCGCCGGCGGCGAGGTGTCGCCGCGGGTACAGGCCGGTCCAGAGGGATGCTACCGCTGACACCGTCGACGGTGACTGGGACTGGACCGACTCGAAGCGGACGCCTTCCGCAGCCAGCCGCGCGAGGACCGGAGACGCGACGTGGTCGTCCGCGCGCAGGCCCTCGGCCACGATCAGGACGACGCCCCGGGGGCGCTCGTCCCCCAGACCCGCCTCGACGCACCCGAGCGCGAGGAGTGCGAGCGCGAGCGCTCCGCGTGTTCGGCTGCCGGGCACCCCCCGCGTATACCGGACGGACCGCTCGCACGCAAAGCGCACGGCCCCCCCACGTGATCCGGAGGACGGAGGTCGACGCGCGAGCCCCTCGCCGACAAGATCTCGGGGCCCATGACCGAGGAGAGCCCGACGGACGGCGCAGAGCTCGAGGTCTCGGTCGTCATGCCGTGCCTCGACGAGCGAGACACGCTCGCGACCTGCATCGAGAAGGCGCGTCGCGCCCTCGACGAGGCCGGGATCGCGGGCGAGATCGTCGTGGCCGACAACGGCAGCACGGACGGGAGCCCCGAGATCGCGCGCGAGTGCGGGGCGCGAGTGGTCCACGTCGCCCAGCGCGGCTACGGAAACGCGCTGCAGGCCGGAATCGCGGCCGCGCGCGCGCCGTTCGTGATCATGGGCGACGCGGACGACAGCTACGACTTCCTCGAGATCCCGCGCTTCGTCGAGCGCTGGCGCGAGGGCTTCGACCTGGTGCAGGGTTGCCGCCTCCCGAGCGGAGGCGGGAAGATCCTGCCGGGTGCCATGCCGTTCCTGCACCGCTGGCTCGGGAACCCGCTCTTCACGCTGCTCGCGCGCAAGTGGTTCCGGGCGCCGATCCACGACGTGTACTGCGGGCTGCGCGGATTCCGGAAGGAAGCCTACGAGCGGCTGGACCTGCGCTGCACGGGCATGGAGTTCGCGACCGAGATGATCATCAAGTTCAGCCTGTTCGAGCTCTCGGTGGCCGAGGTCCCGATCACGCTCTCGCCGGACGGGCGCAAGGCCCACGACCCGCACCTCGAGACGTTCCGCGACGGCTGGCGGACGCTGCGCTTCCTGCTCCTGTACAGCCCGCGCTGGCTGTTCCTGGTGCCTGGGCTCGTGCTCTTCCTGGTCGGTGCGCTCGGCTTCGCCGTCGTCATGCCGGGCCTGCGCGTCGGTGGCGTGAACTTCGACGCGCACACGCTGCTCTTCGCGTCACTCTTCGTGATCGCCGGCTACCAGTCGATCCTCTTCGGCACCTTCGCGAAGCTGCACGCGGTGCGGAACGGTCTCGTTCCAAAGGACGAGCGGGTGGAGCGGCTCTCGGCCGTGCTCGCGGGGCAGCACGGCCTGATCTTCGGGGGCACCGGTCTCTTGGCGGGCGGCGCGCTGCTCCTGACGGCGCTCGTTCGCTGGAGCCTGGTCGAGTTCGGCGACCTGGACTACAGCCAGACCATGCGCCTCGTCATTCCCGGGGTGACGCTCTCCGTACTCGGCTTCCAGACGATGCTGGCGAGCTTCTACCTGGACGTCCTGCGGCTGCAGGTGCGGTAGCTCCGGTTCACCCGGAGAGAACGCGCAGGAGGAGCGGCAGGAGCGCGCTGATCACCGCGACGGCGATGAGGTTCAGCCACAGCCCCGCGCGACTCATCTCCCGCAACGTCACCCGACCGGAGCCGAAGACGATCGCGTTCGGAGGCGTCGCGACGGGCAGCATGAACGCGCAGCTCGCCGCGACCGCAGCCGGCAGGACGAGCACGAACGGATCGACCCCCAGGCCGGGCGCCAGTGCCCCGAGGATGGGCACCAGCGTGGCGGCTGTGGCCGTGTTCGAGGTGAGCTCGGTCAGGAAGATCGTCGCGCTCGCGACGATCACGATCAGGAGTAGAGGGTCGAGACCTTCGAGGTCCCGGGCGCGCGAGCCGAGGAACGCCGCCACCCCACTGCCGTCCACCGCGGCCGCGAGGCTGAGGCCGCCTCCGAAGAGCAAGAGGACCCCGAAGGGCATCTTGCGCGCCGTCTCCCAGTCCAGTGCGTGCCGCTGACGGTCGACCGGGATGGCGAACAGGAGCACGCCGGCGGTCATTGCGATCCCCGCGTCCGAGAGCGCCGGGAGTCGCTCCGCGAGGAGCGGGCGCGTGAGCCAGAGGACGACGGCCAGGCCGAAGACGAGGGCCGTCGTTCTCTCGCCGCGGCCGAGGGCTCCGAGGCGCCGGAGCTCCTCCGCCAGGAACCGCCGTCCGCCCGGGAGCTCCTCGGTCGGGAGGCGGTGGAGGACGCGGGTCAAGAGCAGCCAGGTCAGCGGCAACAGCACGACCGCGATCGGGCCGCCGATGCCGAGCCAGCGCGCGAAGCTGATCTCGCGCCCGAGGTGGTCGGCGGCGTACTGCACGGCGATGCCGGTCGGCGGTGAGCCGATGATCGTGGCCAGCCCGCCGATGGACGCGCCGTAGGCCATGCCCAGCAAGAGGGCGCGCTCGAGATTGGCGTGGCCTTCCTCGGACACGCCGGCCGCCCGCGCGCGGTACAGCGCCAGGATCCCGAGCCCGATGGGAAGCATCATCGCGGTCGTCGCCGTGTTCGACACGCACGAGGAGAGCAGGGCCGTCGCCAGCATCACTCCACCGACGAGCGCCGGGGGGCGGGTCCCGACGAGCCGCAGGGTCCAGAGTGCAACCCGGCGGTCGAGGCCCCAGCGCTGCATCGCGAGTGCGATGAGGAAGCCCCCGAGGAAGAGGAAGATGACGGGCTGGGCAAACGGGCTCGCCGCGTCCGCCAGCTGCGTGCCTCCGAGCGGGAGCACCACGAGCGGCAGGAGCGCAGTTCCCTCGAGCGCGATGGCCTCGGTCAGCCACCAGGTCGCCATCCAGAAGAGCAGCGCCGCCGCGCAGTGCGCATCGGTCCCGAGCGCGACGAGCCGTCCGCTGTCGTCGCGGTATTCGTCGGGGAGCAGGAGCCAGGCGGCGGCTGCCAGGACGGGCCCCAGCCAGAGCCCGATCCGCTGTGTCGAGCGCCTCGCGCCGCCCCTCCCGGTCCCCGTGTTCGCCATGGAGCGAAGGAGAGGTTGTCCCGTCCGCGCGTCCACGTCCATGCGCCGTGGTTCGAAGGTGCGGGCGAGCAGCCGCGGCTCCTGCACCCGAGCCCGAACGGCTCAGACCAGGAAAGTACGTGGTCCGATGGGGAGGGCACCGGCGTCGCCGGGTTGGTAGATTCGCCTCATCTTCCGATCGGCCGAGCATGACGCTCGCCGGGAGGCAACACGTGCAATCCCCAACCCACCCGGACTTTGCGGCCGCCATCCAGGCCATTGGCGCCGGGGACGTCGAGGCGCTGCGCAAGCTCTTGGATCGCGCACCAGAGCTCGTTCGGCAGCGTTCGTCGCCACCGAAGAGCGCCACTCTCCTGCACTACAGCTCCTTCAACGGCAGCGAGAGACTCTCACACGCGGCACCCTCCACCGCTCCCGTCGTAGCGCGCCTGCTCCTGGAACGGGGAGCCGAGGTGGATGCGCTGGCGTTCGGGGACAGCAAGGCCACGGCCCTGTGCTGGGCGTTGAGCTCCTGGTTCTCGTTCGAGAGCGGCGTACAAGACGCATTGGTGGACGCCTATCTCGAAGGCGGGGCGGCGATCGAAGGATCGCTCGGCGACGGAGCCCCTCTCGGTCACGCAATAGGATTCGGATACACGAGCGCAGTCGAACACCTTGCACGCTGCGGCGCGTTCGTCGACCACCTGACCGCGGCGGCGGCTCTCGGAGACAAGAGCCGGCTGGCCGGGTGGCTGAGTGAGGACGGCCAATTCTCCCCGGCGGCCCTGAGGTTCACTTGCGGAGCCAAGGAGGAGACGGGCCGCTTCTCCTGGCCCCCACCCCGGAACCCCGATCCCAAGGCTCTTGCCTTGGTAACGGCAGCGACGCACGGGCGAGACGAAGTCGTGCGCTGGCTCCTGGACGTCGGCGTCGATCCGAGTGCTTCGGTCTCTCTAGGCCAAACCGCGCTCCACTTCGCCGCGTACGTGGGACACCCCAGAGTCGTCGAGATCCTGCTTGCTGCCGGAGCGCGCGCCGACGACCGCGAGCGCCAGTTCGGCCGCACGCCGTCCGAATGGGCCGAGGAAACGGGTGAGGAAGCCTTGGCGTCCCTGATCAAGGAGCGAATCCGATGAGATCGACGCGCATGACGCCTCTTCTCAACGTCTTCGACATCGCCACGAGCGTCGGCTTCTACGAGGCCCTCGGCTTCACAGTAGGGGAGCGGTGGGACGGCGGGGAGGGACGCGCGTGGTGTCTGCTCGCTTGTGGGGACCTCCGCTTCCAGTTGAACCAGACCGTCCGCGCCGCTTCCGATCACCGCCGAGCACCCACGACATCAGGTCACGGACCGCCCACGAGCGGGGCGCAAGTCACTCGAGCTGCCGCTTCAACTCGACGTAGAGCGATCTATTCGCCGTTACGAAGAAACTCAGCAACTCCTCGTACTCGGGGCTGTTTCCGTAGCCGACTCCGAAGGACTCGACGCGGGTTCGTGTGGGCGAAAGCGACTCGAACAGGATCACGTTCGTGAGCTTCTCGCCGTCCTGCTTCATCACCTCGGGCCAGTTGTCTGCGATCTCGGCCCGCAGCGTCAAGAGCCGCTCGGGAACGTAGTTGACGATGTGCAGAGTGTTCGTGCCGGGATCGCCGATCTCTGCGTCCGCCCCGTACTGAGTGAGAATCGTGCCCCCCACCCTCAAGTCGATACGCGCCTTGGGTGCCGCCCAGGCCGTGTAGCCTACCTCGGTCGTATAGGCGGCCCAGACGTCGGCCAATGCGGCTTCGATCACGATGTCCTCGACAAGGATGCGCTCGCCCGTGGGGAGCACATCGACCCGGCTCAGTATTGGGTCACGCTCACCCGTTTGACTGCCGACGGGAGCCGCCACATGCGACGCCGTGAACACGACGCCGGAGGCGAGGACGAGCGAACGGATGATGAGAGTGGCTGAAAATTGCATGGCGGGGCGAGAATACGGGCTGCGGCGCATCGAGGTCTAGCGCGTGCTGGTTCGGCCCCTGCAACCACGAGCTCCAGGCATGGTTGCGGCGATGTTGCCATGCGAGTGCTCGAGCCCTATCGAGCCCTGGAAGATCCGAGGGTGCTGCCGACGATGATGCCTCCGAGCGGCGTCTCCTCGATCTGCTCTGCTCGAACTTCACCCTGGCGGGCGAACCCCTCGTTCCCGACTTGCGGAGACCGTTCAGCCTCCTCGCGGAGGGCCTCCTCGTGGGCAACGAGGAGAGTTGGTGGAGGCGGCGGGAATCGAACCCGCGTCCCGGAGTCGGCTAGCACCCAGACGTCTACGTGTGTAGTCCGCTGTTTGAATCCCGTCGTCCGGGCGCCAACGGACAGGCTCCCTTCAGACCCACACCGGTAAGTCTCGTCGGTCCGCCCCGGTGCCGAGCTCGCCGACCAGCCCGCTAAGTGGCGTCTCCACACGGCCACGGGCAGTCCGCGTGGAGACGGCTACCTATTTACTAGGCAGCGAGAGAATAGTTGTTGGCAAGTAATGCCTTCCCGGGAGGATTTACGGGAGACCCGAGATGCCCGACACGCAACCTGGAGCAGAACGAAACCGGTCGAAACCAGTGCGCCCCCATCCACCCGGAATCGTACCAGGGCGGGGCGTCCGGTGCCCTATCGGCGATCCCGCCGCACGGCCCGGTCCATCTCGCGCTTGGCGCTCTTCTCCTTCTCCCGCTCGCGCTTGTCGTGGAGCTTCTTGCCCTTGGCGAGCGCCATCTCGACCTTGACCAGGTGCCCGCGGAAGTAGAGCCGCAGCGGCACGATGGTCACGCCCTTCTCGCGCGCCGCCTTGCCCCACTTGGCCACCTCGCGGCGGTGCGCCAGGAGCTTGCGGTCACGCACGAGCTGGTGGCCGCCGTGGGTCGCGTTCTTGTACTCGGGGATGTGCGCACCCACGAGATAGAGGCCGTCGGACCGCATGAGTCCGTAGGCCTCCGCCAGGGAGCAGCGCCCCTCGCGCAGGGACTTGACCTCGCTCCCTTCGAGCGCGATTCCGCACTCGAGCTCCTCGAGCAGGAGGTACTCGTGCCGGGCGCGGCGGTTCTCCGCGATCATCCGGACGGCGTCGGTGCGGCTCACGAGCGTCCGTCCGACGCTCGTGCGTGGTGGTGCCCGGGGGGGGATTCGAACCCCCACTCCCTTGCGAGAACATGGACCTGAACCATGCGCGTCTGCCAATTCCGCCACCCGGGCGAGGGGGGCGGGAAGATACGGAGGCGGGGGCGGCGGGTCAACGTCGACGCGGCGGGCGTCAGAAGGCGCCGTCCTGCGGATAGCCCTTGATCGCGACCACGACGAAGACGACCAGGACCAGGCCCAGCACGATCCAGACCCAGAGCGGCACCGGTCACTCTCCCATTCCGCCCGGAGCGCGGTACACGAGGATGGCGCGGCCGCCCATCTCCTCGGGGAGCTTGTGCTCCCAGACCGTGTCCAGCCGGAAGCCCAGGCGCTCGACCTCGCGCTCGCCGGCGCGAGCCTCGCGGGACCAGGAGGGCCCCTTCAGCATCACGAGGTCCTTGTGCGAGTGCCGGACCTTGCGCAGGAGCCGGACGTTCTCGCGCACGGAGGACACGGCCCGGACGATGACGAAGTCGTAGCGATTGCGCGCGAGGTGTTCTTCGGCGCGGTCCCAGACGGCGGAGGCGTTCTTGATCCCCATCGCCTCGATGGTCTGGGCGCAGAAGTCGGCGCGCTTCTTGGTCGAGTCGCACAGGACGACCCGCATGTTCGGTTCGCCGAGCGCGATGGGAATGCCGGGGAAACCCGCGCCCGAGCCCATGTCGAGCATGCTGCGCCCCATCAACGGCAAGAGCCGTGTCGTGCGCCAGCAGTCGAGGTAGTGCTTCACGGCGAGCTCGAAAGGATCGAGGATCGCCGTCAGGTTCATGCGCCGGTTTCCCTCGAGCACGTGCTCGGCGTGCTCGGCGTAGCGCTCGAGCAGCCCGGCGGGGACGTCCTCCTCGCCGGCGAACGCGCGCTCGAGTGCCTCCTGGAGCTCCGAGCGAGGAGGGAGGGGCGTATCCGGATTGTCGACGACCTTGTCGGGGTCCTGCGTGGCCGGAGGCCCCTTGACTCCCCGCTCCTCGTCAGTGGGCGGCGCGTCCTGTGCTTCCTGGGCTTCCGGTGCGGGCGACGCCTCGTCTTCCGGTTCGGCCTCGTCTTCGATCTCGTCTTCCGCTTCGGCGTCGGGCTCGGGCTCGGGTTCCCTGTCGGGCATCGGGGGGTCTCGGGGTTGGCAGGGCAGCAGGGATTCGAACCCCGAACCTGCTGATTTGGAATCAGCCGCTCTAACCAATTCGAGCTACTGCCCTCCTGAGGACGCGGCAGCGTACTCGCCTGCCTCGGGTGGAGCAAGCCGACCAGAAGCTCCCTACACCCCCTGCCCGGCGCGTGTACCGTGTCGCTTCCGAAGATGTTCGAACCCGAGGAAAGAGCCGCGCCCGACCCCGTTGAGCCCGTTGGCCCCGTTGGTCCGGGGGAGCCCGTGGTGCGCCGGGTCGACGAGGAGGAGGTCTCCAACAAGTCGATCCACCAGGACGCGCTGCGCGTGATCTCGCGGCTCGCGCGCGCCGGATACGAGGCCTACCTGGTCGGAGGCTGCGTGCGGGACCTGATCCTCGGACGCAAGCCGAAGGACTTCGACGTCGCCACGGCGGCCCATCCGCGCCAGATCAAGCGCCAGTTCCGCAACGGGCGCATCATCGGCCGGCGCTTCAAGCTCGTGCACGTCATCTACGGCGACCACATCGTGGAGACCGCGACCTTCCGGGGCGATCCGGACGAAGAGCCGAGCGACGACCTCCTGATCGTGGAGGACAACACCTTCGGCACGGCGGCGGAGGACGCCCGCCGGCGCGACTTCACGATCAACGGGCTCTTCATGGAGCCCTTCGAGCGCGTCGTCATCGACTACGTCGGTGGCCTGGAGGACCTGGAGGCCGGAGTCCTCAGGACCATCGGCGATCCGGAGGTGCGCCTGGCCGAGGATCCCGTCCGCATCCTGCGCGCGATCAAGTTCGCGACCCGGCTCGGATTCCGCATCCACGAGGACACCTGGCGGGCGATGTGCTCGCAAACACCGGACCTCGTCCGCTCTGCGGCGCCGCGCGTGCTGGAAGAGATCCTGCGTGTGCTCCGGTCCGGGACCGCGCTGGGAGCCTTCCGCATGATGCGGGCCTGCGGCGCGCTGGCCGTCCTGCTCCCCGCCGTCGACTCCTACCTGGGCAGCCGGGACGACCCGGACCCCCAGGCTCACGACCGGGCCGATCTCTACTGGCGGCTGCTCGAGGCCCTCGACGCCGAGGTGCACGCGGGCAAGAAGCCGACGGCAGCCCTGTCGATCGCAGCTGCGTTCCTGCGCATCGTCGAGCGCGAGGCCGACCCGGAGACGCGCACCATGCCCGGGCGAACGTCCGATCTGTACACCGTCGCGGGCGAGGTCCTGGCGCCGGTTGCCCAGGCGACGCGCCTCTCGCGACGCGACCTGATGCGCGCGCGCCGGATCATCGCCAACCAACCGCGCTTCACGCAGACGGGCGGACGCCGTTTCCGCCCCGTGCTCTTCATGCGCGGTGAGGATTTCGAGGAGTCTCTCTGGCTCTTCCGGTTGCGCTCGGCGGCCTGGGGGCAGGGCTGGGACGTCTACGAGGGCTGGCTCGAGCGCTATCGCGAGGCGCTGCGCGTGAGTCACGAAGACCTCGAATCACTGCGCAAGCGCCGCGGACGGCGTTCGCGCCGACGGCGGCGCGGCGGAGGGGAGCCGGGCGGAAGCCCGGGTGAACCCGCCCCCCCGGTCGATCCGGGGTAGTGTTCACCTGTAAGCCAGAGAGCGTTCTTCCAGGGCGTTCCGCGGCCCGGCCACGCCCCCCTACAGTGGTTCGTGAGGACTCATGGTGGTGAGAGCCTCACTTCCCCATGCCCCGGGGAAGGGCCCGTTTCGCACGCCTGGACGCCCACGCGGAGAAGAACGCTCGTGCACAGGCTTTCGTCGGAGATCGGCACGGCGCGAGGGCCGGTCTCCACATCGGATCGCTGATGAAGCGACCCGGGGGGGCGGCCCACTGCGGGGGTCGCCCCCACTTTCACTTGGCGCGCATCAGCGCGCGGCAAGGGTGACTTGGCGCGCATCAGCGCGCGCCAAGAATGCCTACGGCGTACGCGGCCCTGCGGGCCGCGGGGCGATGCCGTTGGCATCGCTGGGGCGTTGCGGCGTTGCGGCCTTGCGGGGTCAGGGGGTGGCTGCGGATTGGGCGGCCAGCTCGGCGGTGGCGAAGGCGGACTGGAAGTTCAGACCGCCGATCGGGCCGTCGAGGTCGATCACCTCGCCGAAGGCGAAGAGGCCGTCGCAGTTCTTGACCCGCAGGGTGCCGGGGTCGAGCTCCGACAGTGCAAGGCCGCCCGACGTGACCTCGGCACGGTCGAAGCCGAGCGTGCCGGAGATCGGGACCGGAAGTCCCTTCAAGGTCTCGATCAGGGCGTGGCGGGTGGCACGGGTGAGCTCGTTCGTGCGCGGGTCGGGAAAGAGGCCGGCGATGCGGTTCACCTCGGTCAGCAAGCGCTTCGGGAGCGGGGCCGGGACGAGGGACGAGATGCGGGGAGCCCCGCCGCGACCGGCGGCCTCGCGGAAGAGGGCGACCAGGTCTTCCCGCGGGACCTCGGGCAGGAGGTCGATCCGGAGCTCGAAGCGCGTCGTCTCGCCCGCGAGCTCCCCGCGCGCGATCTCGGCCGAGAGGTCCATCGGTCCCGGCCCCGACAGTCCCTCGTGCGTGAAGAGCACCGGGCGCCTCCGCCGGCCCAGGTCCTCGCCGCGCGGTCCCCGCAGGCGGACCTCGGCGTCCTGGACCGAGACTCCCGAGAGCGCGTGCACCCAGGGCTCGGAACTGGCCAGCGGGACCAGCGCCGCGACGGGCGGCACGAGCTCGAGGCCGAGCTCCGCCAGCCAGGTGTAACCGTCGCCCGTGGTTCCGGTTCGCGAGTAGCTCTTTCCTCCCGGAGCCAGGAGGAGGTTCTTCGCTCGCACGGCTTCCCCACTCGCGAGGCGCACACACCACTCCCCGCCGGCTCGCTCGATCGCCGCGACTCCTGCGCCGACTCGCAAGCGCACCCCGGCGTCGGCGCAGGCCCGCTGCAACGCATCGCGCACGTCCCGGGCGCGTCCGCTCGCCGGAAAGACCTTCTCCCAGCCGGCCTCGACCGTGGGGACTCCCCAGGCTGCGAAGCGCTCGCGCACGCTCGCCGGCGGGAGCTCGCGGAACGCGCGCCGCAGGAAGCGCTCGCCGGCGGGACCGAACAGCCGCGCGGCTCCCTCGGCTCCGAGCGTGGTCGTCAGGTTGCAGCGCGTGCCGCCGCTCGCGAGCACCTTCGTCCCCGCTCGCGGCATCTTCTCGAGGAGCAGCACGTCCGGCTCGCGTCCCGCCGCTCGCTGCGCGCGCGCAGCGCACTCGGCGGCCCACAGGCCGGCCGCCCCCGCCCCCACGATGACGATCGCCGCGTTCAGATCCGCTCGAGGTCGTTCGCCTCGATGGTGTAGGCGTGGTCGACGTCGCCCGTGTTGCGAGTCGTGCTCGGCTCGAACAGGAGACACGAGCAGAGCTCGTCCGCCGCCGGCTTGTGCTCGACGCCGCGCGGAACGACGAAGAGCTCGCCCTGGGCCAGCTCGACGATCCGATCGCGCAGGTGGATGCGCATCGACCCCGCCAGTACGAGGAACGCCTCGTCTTCTCCGGCGTGGCTGTGCCACACGTATTCGCCCTGGAACTTGGCGACCTTCACGTACTGGCCGTTGAGCTCGGCCACGACCTTGGGCACCCAGAGCTCGTCGAAGGTCGCGAGCTTCCGCGCGAGGTTGACGACTTCGGACATGGTCCCCGCAGGATGCGTGGGGCCGGACGGTGACGCAAGTCAACCGCCCGACGCGAGCGCTCGCTCCCAGGCCTCGAGCTCCTCGGGCCGGTGCGGGCTCTTCGGGGGCGTGTCGTCGTCGCGGTCGTCGAGGTAGCCGGCCGGCAGGGTCACGGTCTGCGTGCCGCCGCGCTTCGCACGGTTCACGGTCAGGGCCCGCAACGGGAAGGGCTCGTCCTGGGGGAGCTCGCGGACGAGCTCCTCGAGCTCCGCCAGACTCTCGATCCGCCCGAAGCGATCGCGCACGGACGCGGCGTGCGCGAAGCCCTTCGTGTACCAGCCGCCCCACTTGCGCATCTGCCGGATGCCCGTGCGCTCGCCGAAGAATTCGGCCAGGCGCCGCGCGTGATCGAGGAGGATCTCCCCCACCCGACCCAGATCCGGAGGCCGCTCGGGCTCGCACCCGTCGAACACGCGGGCCAGCTCGGCGAAGAGCCACGGTCGGCCGAGGCATCCGCGGCCGACGATCACGCCGGCGCACGAGGTCTCGCGCATCATCCTGAGCGCGTCCCACGGTTCCCAGACGTCTCCGTTGCCGAGCACCGGGATGTCGACGGCCTCGACGAGCTCCGCGATCGCGTTCCAGTCGGCGCTGCCCGAGTAGAGCTCGGCTGCCGTCCGGGCGTGGAGCCCGATCGCGGCCGCGCCTTCCTCCTGGGCCACCCGCCCGGAATCGAGATGGGTCGTCAGCCCCTCGTCGATGCCCTTCCTTACCTTGATGGTGAAGGGCACGGCTCCGGCGCTCCGGACACCGGCCCGTACGATCCGGGCCATCAGCCTCGGCTTGACCGGGATCGCCGCCCCGCCCCCGTGACGGGTCACCTTGCGCACCGGGCACCCGAAGTTGATGTCGATGTGGTCCACCCCGTCGTCGACGAGCCGCCGGACCATCTCGCCGACGTCCATCGGGTCGCTGCCGTAGACCTGGATCGAGCGCGGATGCTCGTCCACCCGGCTGCTGGCCAGGAGGTGAGTCATGCGGTGGCCGTTCAGGAAGCCCCGGGCCGTGATCATCTCGGACACGTAGAGGCCCGCCCCGAACTCCCGGCAGAGGCTCCGGAAGGGATGATTGGTGACTCCCGCCATGGGTGCCAGCACGACGGGCGGCCAGACGTGGAGGGCTCCGAGCTTCAGGGGAGCGAACTCGCCCGGAGCCCCGGCCGGGACTCCCCGGTTCTTCGGGGTGGAAAAACGCTCGCCGGGATGGGCTTCGACCACGAATCGATCCTCACTCGCGAAGGATCAGGGCTCAATCCTTCCTGGTGGGAAAGCTCGAACCCATAATGACCGCCCCCTTCCGGGCCCCTTCTCTCCGATCCCCACTATGTCACTCGCCTCACTCGTCAGCCGCGAACGCTGGACCGAGTTCGAGGATGCCTGGACCGACCTGATGCTCCAGGGGGGCCCTCTCGAGGGGGTCTACGCCGCCATCCGCCTGGCCGCGGACAAGAAGCAGCTCCAGCGTTGCGTCCCGCTGGCCCGCGAACACGCCGAGCTCCTGCGCGGCAGCGGGAAGTCCGCCGAGGCGGCGCACCTCCTCGGAACGGCCATGCTCGCCGGTGGAAACCCGGGCGAGCTCGCCGGTCCCCTGTTCGAGGCCGCGACCGAGGCCTGGAGCTCGGAGACCTGGTGGGAGCCCTACTCCGAGGTGGCCGGCATGCAGGCCGGCGTCCAGGACATGCGGTCCGCATGGCTCGCCTTCCGGCGTTGCATGTCCCTCGTCCCGGGCGCAGCCGTGTACCACGCCAAGGGCTGGGGCATCGGGCTGGTCGAGGGGGTCGAGGGCGTGGAGATCGAGGTCCGGTTCCGCACCGGGCGGCGCGACCGCTTCCCTCTGACGACGGCCATCGAGATCTTCGAGATCCTCGCTCGCGAGGACTTCCGCTCCCTGGTCGTGACCGACCCCGACGAGCTCAAGCGCCTCGTGCGCGAGGAGCCGCTCGAGGTCCTGAAGAACGTCCTCGAGCGCTTCCGCGGACGAGCGGGCTACGCGGTCATCAAGGGCGCGCTGTCCCAGCTCAACGTCGACGGCACGTCCTTCGGCGGCTGGTGGCGGAAGGCGCGCAAGCAAGCTGAAGCCAGCGCCTGGTTCGAGGTCACCGGTACCAGCACGAAGGCGCAGGTCCAGCTCCTCGCGACCGCGGCCGATCCCGCCGAGAGCATGCGCCGGTCACTGAGCATGATCGGCGATCTCCAGAAGGCGAACACGCGCGTGCGCGACCTGCTCTCCGGCGGACACGTCGACGTGTCCGTGCGCGACGCCGCGCTCGAGACCCTGGAGGAGCTCGCCGCCGACGAGTACGCCCAGGAAGGCGCGCGACTCGGAGCCTGGATGCTCCTGCGCGAGCAACGGGCCGAGACTCCGGAGCCCCTGCGCCAGCGCATGGTCGCCGCGGCCTACATCGAGGCACCCGAGGACCCGTCGCAGGCGCCCGAGCTGTGGGTCCTCTTCGGGCGCCTCGCGAACTCACGCGACCAGGAGCGCTGCATCGGCCTGCTCGCCGAGCTCTTCCCCGACGCGGACGATCGCCGTACCCAGATCCTGCGGCACCTCCAGCACGCCGCTCCGGGCATGGTCCGGGGGCTCGTCAGCGAGCTCATGGAAGGCGGGTGTCGGGCGGAGCTCTCGGAACACTACAACCTGCTGCTCCACCGCCCGACCCGGAACCCCGGACTCCTCGCGGCCCTCGCGGACCACGCCGAGAACGGTCGCCTCGAGGGCGACTGGCCCATCCCCGCGCACCGCGTGCAGTCGATGATGCGGCTCGCCGTGCACCTCGAGCAGAACCGGATCGGCAACACCGCGCTGGCGCGCGCGCAACAGCGCCTCACCGGAGTGCTGACCGGCGGAAAGCCCTCCGTCCTGCGGCGCCTGCTCGCGGGCTCCGACGCGAGCGTGCTGCGCAGCACGCTGAACATCGCCGAGCGCGGCGTCGACAGTCCGCTCGAGAACGAGCTGATCGCTCTGATCGCTGAGACCGCGCCCGAGCTCTTCCGCGATCAGGACAAGCCGTTCTGGGAGGCCGGGATCTGGACGACGCGCGAGGGGCTCCGGCGACGCCAGGCCGAGCTCAAGCACCTGGTCGACGTGAAGCTCCCCGACAACTCCGAGGCCATCGGCAAGGCTGCAGCCTTCGGTGACCTGTCGGAGAACTCGGAGTGGGAGGCCGCGATCGAGGAGCAGCGCAACCTCACCACGCGGGCGCAGGACATCGAAGCGGAGCTGCGCTCGGCGCACCTCATCGAGGAGGCCTCTCTGCCCGGCGATACCGTGGCGCCCGGGACCCGGGTCCGCTACCGCGAGCTGGCCTCGCGCGAGGAGATCGTCGTCTCGTTGCTCGGCCCGTGGGATACGGGGGAGGACGTCATCTCCTATCGCGCACCCGTCGCCGCCGGACTGCTCGGCGGCTGTGCCGGCGGACGAGCCACGCTGTCTCTGCCGTTGGGCGAGATCGAGGTCGAGATCCTCTCGATCGAGACGCTGGCCCTCTAGGAGCGTGGCCGACAAGTCGGCCACGCGTGACTTGGCGCGCATCAGCGCGCGCCAAGGATGCCCTGCGGGCGGCTACGGCGCGACTCCGCGCCGGGCTCGGCCTTCGGCCTCGCGAGGCACGGCCTTATCGGCCGGAC
>JAJDET010000339.1 GCA_029259655.1 Planctomycetota bacterium | reverse complement strand
GCACTGAAGGGCACGACGTTCCGAAGCCCGTACATCTCGCACAGCGCAGCCACTCCGGGACCGCACGGGGTCTTCTCCGCGGCGAGGGGCAGCACGCGGCGGCCCTCCTCGTCGAAGAAGTTGATCATGTCGGCGTCGCCGTAGCCGGTCAGGCACAAGAGGAACGAGTCGTCGTGACGGGCGATCTCCCGGCGCAGGAGCTCCCCCCCTCCGCGATCGGTCGCGTCGTTCGCATCGACGATCAGGGTGCCGTCGACGCTGATCAGCAGGATGGAGTCCTGGAAGTACTCCGGAACGCACATCACGCGCACGCGCTCCGAGAGCGGGACCCACTCACCGGTCGGCAGGATGCGAACGTCGTAGCCCTCCTCGCGCAGACCCGCAGCGATCCGCCCGCCGTAGTGGTCGCCGATCAGGATCGGCTTGTCCTTGAGCTTCACCAGCGACTCCGGACTCAGGTGGTCCGGGTGGCCGTGCGAGAGCCAGACGTAGCGGGCCGCGAGGGCGTTCGCGAGCTGCTCCTCCGGCACTTCGTGCGACAGGGTCCAGCTCCCGAAGTACGCGGTCCCGGAGAGCCAGGGATCCGTGACCAGGAGCGGTCCGCCGTCGTGGACGATGACGGTCGCGTTTCCGATCGTCTCGAAGCCGAGGTCCAAGGCGTCAGCCCTCCGCGCCGACCTTCTCGCGCCACGCTCGGATTCCGCCCTTGAGGCAGAAGACGTCCGTGAATCCGTGTCCTCGGAAGTAAGCGGCGACGTTGAGCGCGCGGTCACCCTCCAGACAGGCGAAGACGATGCGCCGGTCCTTGGGAAGCTCCATGTAGCGCTGCGAATCCGAGTAGTCCATGGACTCGGCGGGCGTGAACGCGCCGTCGTCGAGCTCCTCTCCCGAGCGCACGTCGATGAACGAGAAGTCCTCGCTCCCGTCGAGCCAGGTCTTCACCTGCTCGGGGTCGAGCTGCATCCGCTGGTCGAGATGGTGAGCTTCCTTCAGGAAGGTCACGACCTCGTTCACGTCGAGGATGTTGTGATCCTTGCAGAGCTGGGCCAGCGTGTCCGTCGGCTGAAAAGCGCAGGAGGAGCAGCCCCCGACGTGATAGCGCTGAAAGAGCGCCCTCTGGGCCGCGGGGATCGCGTCCAGGATCTGCTCCATGGTCATTTCGGGGGTGATGGTCGGGTCGTTCACGAAGGTCTCTCGCGTCTCGCGTCTCTGGATCGGTGGGTTAGCCCCTCCTTTATACCTCCGGGTGGCCCCGACGCAGGAGGTCCCGGTACGCTCTCCGGCCCGCAGTCCGGCTGCCGAGCCCATCCCCAACCGAAATCATGGCCGAGAGAGTCATCACACCCCGCAGCGAGGACTACGCCCAGTGGTACCAGGACGTAGTCGCCCAGGCCGAGATGGCGGAGGCCGCCGGCGTGGTCAAGGGCTGCATGGTCGTGCGCCCGCACGGCTGGGCGGTCTGGGAGAAGATGCAGGCGGACATGGACCGGCGCTTCAAGAAAACCGGCCACAAGAACGCCGCCTTCCCCCTGCTCATCCCGATGAGCTTCATCCAGAAGGAGGCCGAGCACGTCGAGGGCTTTGCGCCGGAGCTCGCCGTCGTCACGCACGCCGGAGGGAAGGAGCTCGAGGAGCCCTATGTCATCCGGCCGACGTCGGAGACGATCATCGGTCACTTCTTCTCGAAGTGGATCGACTCGTGGCGCGACTTGCCGATGCTCATCAATCAGTGGGGCAACGTCATGCGCTGGGAGCTGCGCACGCGGCTCTTCCTGCGCACGGGCGAGTTCTACTGGCAGGAGGGCCACACGGCGCACGCGACCCACGCGGAGGCGCTCGAGGAGGTCGAGCGGATGCTCGACGTCTATCGCGACTTCTGTCACGAACACATCGCGATGCCCGTGATCCGCGGGATCAAGACGGAGCACGAGCGGTTCGCTGGCGCGATCGAGACGCGCTGCATCGAGGGGATGATGCAGGACGGCAAGGCTCTGCAGTGCGGAACGAGCCACGACCTGGCCCAGAACTTCGGCAAGGCGTTCGACATCATGTTCCAGAACGAGAACGGCGAGCGCGAGTACGTCTGGCAGACGTCCTGGGGTTCGTCGACGCGGCTCGTCGGCGCGCTCGTCATGAGTCACTCCGACGACAACGGTCTCGTCCTGCCGCCCCGTGTCGCGCCGATCCACGTGGTGATCGTCCCCATCTACAGGAAGGACGAGGAGAAGGGCCCCGTGCTCGAGGCGGCTCACAGGATCGCCGCGGAGCTCCGCGAGGACGGGCTCGATGTGGAGCTCGACGACCGCGAGGGGATCAAGCCCGGCGCCAAGTACTACGAGTGGGAGCGCAAAGGCGTCCCCGTGCGGGTCGAGATCGGGCCGCGCGACCTCGAGTCGGAGAGCGTGATGATCAAACGCCGCATCGCCGACGTCGACGAGCGCGGGAAGCCCATGAAGGAGAAGCTCCCCATGGCCGACCTCGGGATCGCGATCGGGAAGGTGCTCGACGAGTTCCAGACGTTCCTGTTCGACCGCTCGAAGAAGCGGCTCGACGAGAACACGATCCAGGTCGACACCTGGGAAGAGTTCACCGACGTCTTCAGCGGTCAGAACTCCAAGTTCGTGTACGCACACTGGGACGGTACGACCGAGACCGAGCTCGCGATCAAGGAAGCGACCAAGGCGACGATCCGCTGCATCCCCCACCCCGAGGACGGCCCGAGTCCCGAGGGAGGGAAGTGCATCAAGACCGGTGCAGCGAGCCGCCAGCGCGTTCTGTTCGCGAAGAACTACTAGACGCCGTGGGCGAGCACGCGACCGGCCGAAGCAGGAACGCGGCGCGGGTCGCACTCGTTGCGCTCCTGCTGGGGACGGCCGTACTCCTGATCAAGGTCGTGGCGTGGCTCTGGACGGGCTCGGTCGCGCTCTTCTCCGACGCGATGGAGTCCATCGTGAACGTGGTTGCCTCCGGGGCAGCGCTGGTCGCGCTGCGCATCGCGGAGAAGCCCCCGGACGAGAACCACCCGTTCGGGCACGCGAAGGCGGAGTACTTCTCCGCCGTCCTCGAGGGCGTCCTGATCGCGGCCGCTGCCGTCGCGATCGGTATCGAGGCCTTCGGCAAGCTCCTGGACCCGGAGCCGCTGACGCGGGTCGGGGCCGGGCTCGCGCTCTCGTTCGTCGCGACGGCCGTGAACGGCAGCCTCGCGGTCTATCTCACGCGGAACGGCCGCGCGCTGCGGTCGCCCGCCCTCGAGGCGGACGGGAAGCACCTGTGGGCCGACGTGTGGACCTCCGGCGGGGTCTGGGTCGGCGTCGGCGCGGCCTGGGCGACGGGCTGGTGGATCCTCGATCCGATCCTCGCGCTCGTCGTGGCCGGGAACGTCGTCCGCACGGGGTGGCTGGTCGTGGTCGATTCGGTCGGGGGGCTCATGGACGAAGCGCTCCCACCGGACGAGGTGCAGCACGTCCACAACGTCGTCCGCGCGCATCTCGGCGAGACCGCCATCGAAGTCCACGACCTCAGGACCCGACGCTCGGCTGCGCACACGTTCATCGAATTCCACCTGGTCGTAGCGGGCGACATGACGGTGCGGGATTCCCACGACCTGTGCGACCGCCTGGAGCGAGAGCTCGTCGACGAGGTCCCCGGCGCGCGCATCCAGATCCACGTGGAGCCCGAGCGCGAAGCGCAGAACCTCGGCCGCGTCGTGGGGCCGACCCACTCTCCCCCCGACGTCAGGAGCTGACCGCGAGGAGCGCCACGGCGATCGCGACGAGGAGCAGCACGAACAGGGTGACCTTGATCGGACTGTACGGTGCGTCACCGACGACGAGTCCCGTCTGGCCGTTGACGAGCACGGTGTAGACCTTCCCGCGGAATCGGTACTGCACGCTCCAGACGGGCAAGAGCACATGCTTCCAGCGCACACCCTGGATCGTGTTGTGGACACGAAGGTTCCGGTGGGTGTCGCCGGGAACGTCCCCCGCGCAGCGGCTCGTCTGGAGTTGTTCGATGGCGCGTTGCCCGCGGGCCCACCCCTCCTCGAGATCGATCTGATACTCCTCGGCTCGCCACCCGGCGAGATACTTGGGCTCGTAGGGGACGAGCCCCTGTGCGTCGAATCCGCCGAGCCTCCTCACGAGGTCCTCGCGCAGCCCTTTCGAGGCGCAGATCGGATAGTCGTCGTAGATGTCGTCGCGGCGCCCGGACGCCGGGAACCAGCGCACCCTCGTGGCGCGCCGCCCATGCCGGCCGACCCTCCCCGAGTGCTCGTGGCGCCCCGCATCGGCCGACCACTCCGAGCTGACCTCCGCATCGAACATCCAGAACGGTGCGTACACCCCGACGGCGTCGGCGACTCTCGAATGGACCAGGTCGTTCGGGCGCAGCCAAAGGCGCTTCAACCAGGCCTCGAAGTGCGAATCGACACGCCCGCGCCCGATGTCCAGCGGGACGAGCGATTCCGGGCGGATGGCGTTTCGGTTCGCCTCCTGGGCCAGCACGGTCGCCGAACCGCAGTACACGCAGACCTCGGACGTCGCCCCGGTCTCGTAGGTGACGCGCGCTCCGCAGCTCTTGCAGCGCGCGACACGCAGCTCGACTCCGAATCCGCGTGCCGCGCCTCCCGCCTCACTCAGGGTGCGCTCGACGGAGACGCTGCCGGTCGTGCGGGGGACTTCGGCCCGGTGATCACAGTACTCGCAGTGAAGGGTGTCACCCTCCGGATCCCAGCGCATGCCAGCCCCGCAGTTCTCGCACGGGAAGTCGACGCGCGCACTCTCGCGCGTCTTCACGCTCGGGACCTCGTCGGGACTGGATCGGCTCGGCTCTTCCGTCATGCCGGTTGGTCGGGGTGGAGATTCCTTGAAGAAGCTCTTATCGTTCACGTACTACCCGGGCCACGGGGTGCCCTTCAGCCCCATTCTCGGCCCATTCTTGCAGAGA
The DNA here is from genome assembly GCA_029259655.1 of Planctomycetota bacterium. Lineage (GTDB taxonomy): Bacteria > Planctomycetota > UBA1135 > UBA1135 > OFTM220. Next base: position 8,642 of record JAJDET010000339.1, on the reverse strand, counting down.
GGACCTCATGAGCCTGGTGAATTGGTTCAAGCGCGGCGTCCAGGAGATGATGGTCGCGCGTCCGGACGACGCGAAGTCACAAGTCGTCTGGAAGCACCCCGACAGCACGATCCCGCTGAAGTCGCAGCTCACGGTGGAGGCGGACGAGGTGGCCGTCTTCTTCCGGGACGGCAAGGTGGTGGCGACCCTCGAGCCGGGGAGGCACACGCTCGATAGCGCGAACCTCCCGTTCCTGTCGAACCTGATCGATTCGTTCACCGGCGGGAACGTGTTCATCGCCGAGGTCTTCTTCGTCAACACGCGCGAGCATACGGGTGTGAAGTTCGGCGGGAGGATCGGCCACGTCCAGGACCCGAAGAGCGGCGTTCCGGTCGAGACGATGGTCCACGGCGAGTTCTCGTTCAAGGTGGACGACGCCGAGGAGCTGATCACCGGCCTGGTCGGGATGGGCCGCGCCGAGTCCTACACGGTCCGCTCCTGGATGAAGGAGCAGGTGCTCAAGATCATCCGCGACCGCATCGCGGAGATGTGCGTGAAGAACAAGTGGCCCCTGCTCGACGTGACGTCGGGTGCCTACACGGAGGAAGTCGAGAAGGACGTCCTCAGCGGGATCAAGCAGCACGTCGACCCCTACGGGATCCAGATCGTGCGTCTCGGCAACTTCGTCATCGACATCGACGACGAGGACGCCGACAACCTCAAGCGCCTGTACACCGACGCGGCCTACTTGCAGACGGTCGGCGGCGTCGACAGCTACGCGCGCTTCGCGGCCGGCAAGGCGATGATGGGTGCCGGCGAAGGCATGGCCAAGGGCGGCGGCGGCGGCGGGGGTGAAGGAGGCGGTGGAGTCGGGGGCGGCGGCGTCCTCTCCGGGGCCGGCCTCGGGGTCGGCTTCGGCCTGGCGCAGATGCTCGTCCGCGACACGCGCGGAGGCGACGTGCTCGCCCCGGCGGCGGCCGGCATCGTGTGCGGCGGCTGCGGCTCGAGCGTGGCTCCCGGGCGCTTCTGCAGCCACTGCGGCGGCGGGCTCAAGAAGGAAGAGACGACCGCCGAGGGAGCGGCCGCCTTCTGCACGAGCTGCGGCTCACCGGTCGCGCCGGACGCAGTGTTCTGCGGCCAGTGCGGGAACAAGCGGGGGTAGGCTACCCCTCCACGAAGGCCCGCCAGGCGTTTCGGTCCGCCGGAAGCTCCGCTCCCGTGAGGCGGCCGAGCGCCTGGTTCGCGGCCTTGCGGATCCGGTCGTTGCGCGAGTCGACGAGCCACACGAGGTCCGGAACGACGTGTTTGGAGCGGAGCTCCTGTAGCCCGTGGATCGCCGCAAGGACAAGAGCTTCGTCGCTGCTGTCGAGGTAGCTCGCCAGCTCCCTCGCCGCCTCGTCGCGGAAGAGCGGGCGGGCGAAGAAGGTGCGGAGGGCATTCCCGACGGCATGCGCGTCCTGTGAGTGGAGACCGTCGAAGAGCTCGTCCCGGTTCCCGTTCCACCACGCGACTTGATCGTCGTACCAGTCGAGCCACTCCGTGGAGGTCTCGGGATGATCGACGGAGGCCATGGTCTCGAGGGCCCAACGTGCGGCGCTCGACACGGCCTGGTGATCGTCGTCCAGGAGGAGGACTATTCTGCCAAAGGCCTCGGTGTGACCCATCCTGCCCACGGCGAACGCCGCGGCACGGCGATAGCGCCAGTCCTCGCTCGCGAGGTGCCCCGCAGCGATGTCTCCAGGCGCATCGTCGAAACGCCAGGGTGCCCGCATCACGAACTCGGGTAGGGTCTCCAGTGCGTGGAGACCGAGGTCGCCGCCACGGCGGACCAGCTCGGCGAAGAGGGGCAAGACCTCGGACCGCCCGGATCGTGCCGCGGCGGTGGCGACGACCGTCAGGACATCATCGCTGGCGTCGTCGGTGATCTCGCGCAGCTCCCGTGCGGCGACGGGGGCATCGTTCGTGAAGACCGTCGCGAACGCGTTCTCGAGCGGTGACTGAACGCTTCGATAGCGCAGCGCGAGGGTGCCGAAGGTCTCCCCCAGCCTGAACAGAGGCTCCAGAGCATCGGCGGTTCCGAGGGCACCAAGGACGCGTACTGCGGCCAGGCGAGTCTCGTGCGGAGCCTCGTCGTCGGCCGCCTCGTCGAGGTGTTCGACGACACGTTTCGCGTGAGAGCGTCCCAGCGCCTGCAGGAAGAGCTCGTGGAACCGGTCGGGCGGACACCACCACTCCTCGAGATCGACCTCTTCTTCCCCTGCGAACAGGTCTTCCCACCCCTCTCCGAGATACAGCTCGAAGAGAGCCGGGATCGTCCCCGGACCCAGGGATACGAGCTCGCGAACTACGTCGTCCTCTGTCCGTGAGTCCGCTGCGTAGGCCTTCTTCAGGACACCACGCACACCGCCGAAGTCGCTGCCGGCGGCTTCGGTCGGGCTGCTCCCTACGAGCCCCGCGGCGACGATTACCGCCGCGAGGCCTGCCTTCGGACGATTCACAAGCATCTCCGTCTCCCTAGTTGCCGTGCCACCAGCCCTGGACCGCGTAGCTACCACCGTCGCCCGCACCCGTCATGGGCGGGAGCGAGGGAAGCTCGAGCTCTTCGCCGGCGAGGCGGTCGTCGAAATCGACCTTCAGCTTCGTGTGCTTGCCCAGGAAGTCGCGCTCGATCAGCACCTGGTTGCCCGCGGACATGTTGCCGTAGACCTCGACCCGGGAGGACCCCGTCGCGTCCAGGTTGTAGTCGTAGAAGTCGTTCTGCGCATACATGAAGGCATGCATCCTGTTCAGCGTTCCGAACTCCGGGTCGCCGAGGTAGATGTTGCCGCTGTCGGCGACGTTCTCGTCTTCCATCGCGATGAAGGCGACGCCATCCTTGTCCGTGTCCTCGTAGAAGAAGTTGTCGGAGAAGTAGATGTTCCCCTTCACGACGAAGGTGATCTGGACTCCGTTCGTCTCGTTGTGTTTGAGGCCGAGCGAGAAGCTGCGCTTGTTGTGCAGCCACAGGTTGCCGTCGATGAAGTACACCTTCTTGTTGCCGTTCGGGCCCGGCTCGCCGCTGACCCCGGTGATGCTGACGCCGTAGGCGTTGCTACCGTCCTGCGCAGAGTCGGAGGTCACCGACTCGTAGGGATCCTCCAGGAAGTAGTCGTTCTTCGTCGTCGAGCTCGTCTCGCTGCTGCGATCGCTCGGGTTCTTGCGGAAGATGTGAGCCGGGCTCGCCTCGGGCAGCTGGTAGGCATAGCCTCCGGCGTTGTCGTACTGGTAGGTCTCAGATGCCTGGAACAGCTGGGCCACGTCGAAGTCCGCCGTGGTCTCGTAGTTCATGCACTGGAGATCCGGGATCGGCTGACTCGTCCCGGTCTGGCCCTTGGTCGTTCCGTGAATGTAGCCCTTTGCGCGGGGTTCTCCGTCAATCGACGCATGGGCCGTGAACTTGAGGTTCCCACCGCTGTAGATGTCGCCGATGATCTCGTCGGCCTGAGCGTTCGTGCCCGAGAACTGAAGCTCGTACAGCGGGTCGCCGTCCTCGTTCCCGGCGAAGATCGCGTTGGCGAAGACGCCGCCCGCGACGCTTCCGACCACGACTTCGAGCGTGACCTGAGCATTGCCGGAGCTCCCCGTGGAGCTCACCGTCCAGGTCTCGTCGCCGTTGTCCACGACGTCCGCCCAGTAGCTCGACTTGGAGAACTTGACGGAGGTGTCGGGGGCCTCCTCGGTGTAGGAGGTCTTGTTCTCGAGCCCGGCCAGGCTCAACTTCCCCGTGCTGCCCTGCCCCACGGCCAGGAGGGCGTCCGGGTCCACGACGGTGATTCCGACCTTGGCCTGGACCGGATCGTCCACGCCCTCGGTGTTCATGTTCGCGACGGTGTGCGCGATGCCCGAACTGGCCGCGAGGAACGCGCGATGCCGCGCACCGGCGTCGTTGCGCTCCTGTGCGCTCTTGGCGGACATGGCGAGGAAGGCGCCCGTGATTCCCACGAACGCCACGACGGAAACGAGTGCGGCCACGGTCGCGCTGCCCCTCCGCCTGCGGTTCAACTTGGTTCTTCGTCTCATGTTGTAGTAGCTCAGTTGCGGATCCGGACGGCCGTCTCGACCGTCTTGACGACGAGTCGTCCGTCATCATCCATGGCCTCGAGAGAGAGCCGGATGAAGAGAACGTTGCCCCTGAGCTCGAAGACGAGTCCCAATTCGTCGGCGAGCCCATTTCCGTTGTCGTCTCCCAAGTTGGCGACTTCCCCTTGCAACAGCTGGCTCACGCCGTGACTCAGCACGACCGTGATCTGGTCGGGTTGTCCGACGTTCTGGGTCCAGAGGACCTGGCCCTCGTCGATCAACCCGTTGCCGTTGTTGTCCAAACCATCGAGCAGCTCTCCCTGCTCGATCTGAAACGCGATGGTGTGCTGGTTGCTCAGCAGGAGCGCCCCCCCGGCGAACCCGTCAGCCTGCTGAAACGTGAGCGTCGATACGGGCGTCAGCTGGGGCGGAACCGGGGCGTAGGTGCCGAGCACCGAACCCTCGATCAGCCCGGCGAGCCGGTCCACGACCTGGTGAGCCTTGGCGACCAGGTTTCCCCGCGTCTGTCCCTCGTGGTAGGCCTTGGATGCACGAAGCGAGGTGTACGCGACGGCGAAGAGCAGACCGCCCGCGATCGTGCCCGCGATACTGACCTCGATCAGCGTGAAACCCGATGTGCGTCCGGTGGGGAGGGACTTCATTGGATGAGTAGCACCGAGACCGTGAGCCGGCGGTTCCCGTTCCCACCCTGCCAGTCCAGCTGGAGGGTCACGGGGAGGAGGATGTAGTCGCCCGAATGGTCGAGCGCGTCGACGACACCGTCGCCCGTGATGTCGCGCGGCATGCCGACATCGGTATCCACCACGTCTTCGCGAAGCTGTTCCACGGCCCCCACGCTGATCGTGGGGAAGATGACCTGACCGACCAATCCGTCTGCGTCGCCCTGCTGGGCTTGCAGCCCGAAGACGGCGAAGTCGGAGCCACGCCCCGTCCCGATGCCGTCCGGGTCGTCGAGGATGTTCACGTTGAACGTCGCGAAGATGTCCTCGAAGTCGACGTCCTGGATCTGTTCCGTCATCGACTTGACCGCCGCGTAGGCGGCTGCGGTCTCTTCGTTCTCCCGGTTGAGGGCCATCGTGGAGACGACGGCACTCGAGAGCCCGCCGATGGCGATCACGAGGATCACCGCGGCGATCACAACGTCGACGACGGTGAAACCGCGGCGGTTCCTGGAGGCCCGACTGCGGAGTCGGGAAGGTGTTCTGACGGACTGGAGCATTGCGTGGGGGGGGCGTGAACCGAGTGTGGGGCAAGCGGCCTAGCCCCCTTTCGGCGAGGGAGAGTATCCCGTCCGTGGTCGTTCGCCAGGCGATGGGAAAACGTTGCCCGGAAAAGAAACACGACCACCGTTCGCGCGCCTTTGCGCGGGGTCGCCATGCATCGGCGCGAGCCGCAACCGAGCGTTTTGGAGTCCCCACCGCGAAGCGCGGCGTGTCTCGACGTCGCGACCGATCAGGTCCGGTAGCGACCCTCGACGGCGACCTCGGAACGATCCTTCCGGTCGCTCGGTCGTTCGCGCTCGCGCATCGACTGCTCGAGCTCCCCGGGATCGCCTCGCCGGCCTATGGCGAACGCGGCCATGGCCTCGAACTCGTCGCGCGGGACGTTCAATGCCTCGTGGGCCGCGGCCTCGTCGAAGCCTCCCATGAAGTGCGTCGAGAGGCCCAGGTCGAGGGCCTGGAGCGCGAGCGACATCGACGCTGCGCCCGAATCGAACGACGCCCAGCGGTTGGGAGCGCCGTTCCTGGCAAAGTTCTTTCGCGCAAAGACCACTCCCAGGACGGGCGCCTTCCGAGCCCAGGCGCGGTTCCCTTCCACGAGCAACGGCTCGATCCGGGCACGATCCTCTCCGTCAGCGCCGTAGACGAAGAGCCACGGCTGCTCGTTGAAACAGGAGGGCGCCCAGCGCGCGGCCTCGAACAGAGAGGACAGCTCCTCGCGCGAGACGGGTTCCTGGGAGAAGGCTCGGGGCGACCAGCGCTCGAGGAACTGAAGTGCGACGGGAGCGCTGGGCGTGCGTTCGGAGGGACTCATGGGGCTTCTTCCTCAGAGGTTTCGTTCGAGCAGGGATAGACGTCTTCGCGGTCGCCGTGACCCCACGCCTTCCAGGCCCTTCCAGGGAGTATGCTCGCGCCATCATCATGCGGCTCGCGGTTCTCCTCACGGGTCTCCTCCTTACACAAGCGGCCGAGTACCTCCTGCCCGGGGCGCGCCTCGCAACGGTCCTCCCCCCCGATGCCGAGCGCACCGAGTCGGAGGCGATCCTCGCGGAGGGAGGAGCGCCGATCCCGTGCCTGGGCATCGCCGCGGAGATCGAGGAAGCCGGGTGGTACCACGTCGAACTCGTCTCCCACCTGTTCGACGCCTACCTGATCGTGCGCGACGGAGCCGGCGCCGTCCTCGGCGAAGCCGACGGAGGCTCGGTCGCAACGCACGCCCGGCTCGAGCTCGAGCTCGCACCCGGCACGCACACGATCGAGGTCTGCGCCGTCGACGAGGGGAGCGGTCCGTTCGAGGTGGTGCTGAACGCCGGCAGGGCGCCGGCCATCCACGAAGGCGCAGAGCTCGACGACACGAAGGCGAGAGCTCAGGCACTGCACGAACACGAACCGGGCGCGGGGCGAGAGATCGTTGCTCTCGAGCATCTCGTCGAGCTCCTCCTCGCGAACCCCGAATCGACGGTGGAGGCCCGGGCTCCGCTCGCGCGACTGCTCGAGATCCACGAACAACGAGGCGAGGCGCTCGAGGCCGGGCGGACCGCGCGGTTCCTGGCCGAGTTGTGCCACGAGCTCGGCTTCGCGGCCCAGGCCGACCTCCACGCGGTGCGTGCGGTCACCCTGCTCGAGGCCGAGCTGGGCGGTGAGGACACGGAGACCGCGGAGACGCGTGCTCTCCTCGGTCTGATCGCGTTCGCCGCGCAGCGAACCGAGGAAGCCGTCGGGCACCTGGAACGCGCGTTCAACGCCCTGGTCGAGGAAGAGGGCCCGACCGCGGGAGCCACCCTCGCGACGCTCGAGAGCCTCTCGACCGCACTGGCCGCCGCCGGACGCCCCGGCGAGGCTCGCCGCCGCGACGCGGCACAGCTCGATCTGGTTCGAACCGCACTCGGGGGGGGTGCGCCCGCGACGTGCGCCCTGCTCGGACGACTTGGAGATCTCGCGCATCTCGAGGCGGACCTTCCAGGCGCGCGCGCCTACCTGACCGAGCTCGTGGGGGCGCCGGACCCGGGGCGTGAGCACCTCGATCGCACGGCCGGCGCGCTGTGGGACCTCGGCTGGGTGTTGCGCGAAGAGGGCGACGAGCGCGCCGCCGTGGCGCGCTTCGAGGACGCGCTCCGGCTCGAGGAGGAAACCCGTGGAGCCGAGGCGCCCGAGACCCTCGCCGTCGTCCTGGATCTGGCCCGCGCCCTCGTCGCCATCGGAGAAGACGCGGAGGCCGGCGTGCTCATGAGGCGCGCGCTCTCCGGTCTCGGGCGTTTGTACGGCGAAGATCACCCCGAGACCGCGACCGTTCGCCTGGAGCTCGCGGCGCTCGACGAGCGGGAGGGTCGCCCCGACCCCGAGCCGCTGGAGCGAGCGCGCACGGACCTCGCCGCGACCTACGGGCCGGCGCACCCGCGCTCGCTCGGCGCCGCGCTCGAGCGCGCGCGCTTCGAGGCGCGACACGGCGACATCGGGCGCGCGTCGAGCACGCTCGAGCGCCTCGCGACGGCGCTTGCGCGAACCCTTGGCGAGGATCACCCCCGTGTCGGTCGCCTGCACGTGGAGCTCGGCGTGCTGCGCGCGCGCGCGGGAAGCTTCGACCTGGCCCGCGAGGGGATCGCGCGAGGAGGCGCCATCCTCCGAGCGGCCCTCGGCCGACACCACGTGGAAGTGATCGACGCGGTGGTCGAGCTCGCGCGTGTCGAGATCGACAGCGGCCGGACCGAGGCGGCGCGCACGCTCTTGCTCGAGGACCTGGCCTCGCGCCCGCCGACGCACTGGGAGGCGTGGAACCAGGCCACGGTTCGCGCGCGCTTCGAATCCCTCGCCGCGGAGACGAAGGCTCTCGAGCTCCTGCTCTCGATCGAGCGCGAGGACGAGGTCGACCTCGAGGCCTACGAGGCCTTCGCTCGCTGGCGGTCCGGGCGGTTCGCACGGCGGCTCGAGGGTCGCGAGCACGTCGCGCGACGGGCGGGAGACGCCCGGCCCTTCCTCGCCGAGCTGGCACGCGTCCGCACCCTGCTCGCCCGTCTTCCCGACGCGGTCGACGACGCGTCGGCCATGAGGAACGCGGCCGTGCTCCACGAGCGTGTGCGGGAGCTCGAGACCGAGCTCTCCCGCCGGCTCGGCCCGCCCGCATCGCGACTCCCCTTCGAGCAGCTCGCGTGGAACATTCCCGGAAGAGCCGCACTCGTCGATTTCGCCGCCCTGCGGCCGTACAGGCGAGATGCGCGGCGCGGAGCCTTCGTCGAGCCGCACCTCTTTGCCTGGATCACGCGCAACGAGCCGGCGCGCCTCGAGCGCGTGGACCTGGGTCCGCGGGCGGCGATCGCCGACGTCGTCGCGCGCGCCGGAGCCGCACTGCGGCTCGGCGCGGACGAC
>JAJDET010000338.1 GCA_029259655.1 Planctomycetota bacterium | reverse complement strand
GCGATTCACGGCGACGAGATCAACGGTGTGGAGATCATCCGGCGTCTCTTGCGCCGACCGCTCCTGAAGACGCTTCGGGGCGCGCTCATCGCCGTGCCCGTTGTCAACGTGTACGGCTTCCTGGCCCACACTCGCTACCTGCCCGATCGCCGAGACCTCAACCGGAGCTTCCCCGGATCGCCGCGCGGTTCACTCGCCGGCCGCCTCGCGTACACCTTCATGGAAGAGGTGGTCGCCAAGGCAACGCACGGGATCGACTTGCACACCGGATCGCTCCACCGGACGAATCTCCCCCAGGTCCGAGCAACGCTCGAGCTGCCCGGCACGGAGGAGCTCGCCCGGAGCTTCGGTGCACCGGTGATCATCGATTCACCCGTGCGCCCGGGCTCGCTGCGCGACGCAGTGGCCGGAAAGGGAATCCCGATCATCGTGTACGAGGCGGGAGAGGCGCTGCGCTTCGACGAGCTGGCCATCCGCGCGGGGCTGAAGGGCATCTTCGCCGCGATGCGTGAGCTGGGGATGCTGCCCGCGAGCAACGCCAAGCGCCGCGCTGTCGAGCCCTTCGTCGCCCACGGCAGTACCTGGGTCCGGGCTCCGGATAGCGGCATCCTGAGTACGCGGCTGAAGCTGGGAGCGCGCGTCAAGAAGGGACAAGTCCTGGCCACGATCTCGGATCCGCTGGGAGAGGAAGAGACACCGGTCGAGAGCCCCACGGACGGCGTGCTGATCGGGAGGACCAATCTACCGCTCTCCAACGAGGGAGATGCGCTGTTCCACGTGGGAGTCTTCGACCGGGTCGCTCCGGTCGCGGACGAAGTCGACTTCTTCCAGGAAGGTCTGGATTCCGAATGAGTGACACGAACGAGTCCGCAGAACAACCGAAGCCCGAGACATCGCGAATGCAGGAGTCCCTGAAGATCGGGATCCTGTCCTGCAGCCCCAAGAGCTACAGCACGCGGCGGCTCCGAGAGGCGGCGCTCTCACGCGGACACCGGGCCACCGTGCTGAACACGCTGCGCTTCGCCATCGACCTCGAGAAGGGTCAGCCCGATCTGTACTACCGCGGGAAGAACCTCTCGAGTTACGACGCGATCATTCCTCGCATCGGTGCCTCGATCACTTACTTCGGCACCGCTGTCGTGCGCCAGGTGGAGCAGATGGAGGTCTTCTCGCTCAACGGCGCAGACGGCATCACGAACTCGCGCGACAAGCTGCGATCGCTCCAGATCCTGTCTCGCCACGACATCGGGATACCCGCGACGGAGTTCGTCAAGGACAAGAAAGACATCCTGTCGGCCATCGAGCGGGTCGGTGGGGCACCCGTGATCATCAAGCTCCTGGAGGGGACGCAAGGTGTGGGCGTCATCCTGGCGGATACCGTGAAGATTGCCGAGGCGATCATCGAGACGCTCCACTCCACGCGCCAGAACGTCCTCATCCAGAAGTTCGTTGCCGAGAGCAAGGGGCGCGACATCCGCGCGTTCGTCGTGGGGGATCAGGTCGTCGCCGCGATGCGTCGCGTCGCCCAGGGACAGGAGTTCCGCAGCAACGTTCACCGGGGCGGAAAGACGGAGGTCGTTCAGCTGGAGCCGGAGTTCGCGGACGTGGCCGTCAGGTCGGCTCAGATCATGAACCTCCAGGTCGCCGGCGTGGACATGCTGGAGAGCAAGGAAGGTCCGCAGGTCATGGAGGTCAACTCGTCACCGGGCCTGGAAGGGATCGAGACCGCGACCAAGCTGGACATCGCCGGTGCGATCATCGACTACATGTCCGCGCACGTTCGTTTTCCCGAGCTGGACATTCGGCAACGCCTCACGGTCAGCCGGGCCTACGGTGTCAGCGAGTTGCACGTGCCCGAAGGCTCCGCCTTCGTGGGGCGGACGATCATCGAATCCGGGCTGCGGGAGAAGGACATCGCCGTGCTCACGCTGCACCGCGGACGTACGGTCATTCCCAATCCCCGCGCGGACCGCGTGCTCGAGTCCGGCGACCGCCTGGTCTGTTTCGGGAAACGCGAGACCATGAAGGATCTCGTCCCGGAGCGCCGGCGACGGATCACCAAGCGCAAGATGAAGAAGCTGAAGACAGAGATGACGCAAGGGGCTGGTGATTGAGCCCGGTCAGTCGGGCTTCGAGAGAATCGGGGTCTCGTGCAGCAATTCGGCGAAGTGAGCCCGCACCGATTCGAGGTCCACGCCGGCCAGGAAGCGCGACAGCGTCAGGTAGGATACGAGGAACCGACGGTCTTCCATCCACGGAGGCAGGTAGAGGGGGAGCTCGCACATGCCCTCCTCGACCAGCCTCGCGAGGACGGGGATGTCCTCCACATCGAGCTTGCCGCAGAACAGGAGCAGGAGGCAGTCGGCACGGCCCTCCTGGACCGCGACCCGGAAGAAGTCCGTCACGCGCAGGAGCCCATCGAGATAGACGACGTCCTTGGTGAAGGGTGCGCCTCCTTCCAGGACGCCTCCGCGAAAGACCCTGCGTGCGTTCTCGAAGGCCTGGCCCTCGATGCCCACGCGCTCGAGGAAGAACTCGTACACGTCGAGGAAGCTCGCGCCCTCGATGGACATCTGAATGCCGAGGACCCGGTCTCCGAGGCGTCGGAAGCGCTCGGGTTCCATCGAGCCGCTGATGAACTCGGCGAAGACCGCGAGCCCCTCCTGTGTCCGCGTCGTCCCGGCGTGCGAGGCCCCGAGGATCGGCAGGTTCGTTTGTCGCCGACCGTTGATAGACGTGCAGACGTGGACGAAAGCCTCGTGGTGAAGAAGCTGTTGAAGATCCTTGTCCGTGAAGCACGCATCCCTGCGAATGCGAATCGACCGCGGACCGGCGAGCGCGTTCGCCGAGAGCTCGTCGACGACGATCACCTCAGGCGCGTCATCGCCGAAGCGCTCCTCGACGGCTGCCCGGATTCCGTCCGCTACGCCCGTTGCCAGGTGGCAGGCGGGGGCCGGTGCGCCCAGGTCGATCTCTGCAACGCTCCGCGACAGGTCGTCCACGGTGCGGGCGAGAGCGAGGGGCGTCGTCCGTCCGTCAGCGTTTGGGCGCGACGGCTCGCCGTACAAGAGCTTCGAGTGCTCATGAAACTCAGGCGTCCCGACGGCGGCGAGCATGCGTGCCGCGCCCTCGACGCAGTCCGCCTGGCGCCGAAGCCAGGTCTCCTCCCCCGAGTTCCCCGGAAGGAGGGTCCGAGCCCGAGTGAGTGCGGACGATACGGCAGCGCCCTCGGTGAAGGGCGAGTAGGAAACACGCGGAAGCTCGTTGCCTCCACTGCTCAGGAACTCCTCCTTGACCCGTGAAGGCCAGGCAATGGATCGAAGCACGCGGACTGACCTCTCCGCGGCCACGACGCACTCCGCCGCGTCGCGAAGCCGTGCTCTTGCCTTCTCGTTCAAGGGAGCCCTCGGGGTTGCACGGAATCCTACTCGCATCGTATCGACTCACATCCGCTCTTTCCTTCTCCGCCGGTCGAAGGCATCCTCGCAACCCGGAGAGCAAGTGACGAAGAAGGCCGAGAAGAACCTCGAGACTATCGGGTGGAGGGAGTGGGTCGGCCTTCCCGACTTCGGCATCCCGTCGATCAAGGCGAAGGTCGATACCGGCGCCCGAACCTCCTCCCTCCACGCCTTCGACGTCGAGCGGTTTTCCCTGCGCGGAGTCGACATGGTTCGCTTCTCGATTCACGCCGAGCAGCGATCCAGGAAGCACCCTGTGACGGTCGAAGCGCCCTTGGCGGACCGTCGGTCCGTGAAGCCGTCTTCCGGTGAGGCCGAAGTTCGATTGGTCGTCGTTACGGACATCGAGGTCCTGGGCCGGCGGTTTCCCGTCGAGCTGACGCTAACGCGCCGCGACGCGATGGGATTCCGGATGTTGCTCGGCCGCCAGGCGCTCCGTAAGCGCTTCGTGGTGGACTCCGGGAGGTCGTTCTTGAACGGTCGCCGTGTCAAGGGGACGCGCCGGATCAAGGGACGCCAGGCGGGCAAGAAGAGCTAGACCTCATGGAACAACGGAGGACCGGCACATGCGCGCGAGAGGATTCGGAGCTACGCACTTCGGTAGCCTGCGCGAGATCAACGAGGATGCGATCCTGATCCAGGACTACCTCGGCGCCTTCGCCGTTTGCGACGGATTGGGCGGGCACGCGGCCGGCGAGAGAGCGTCACGAACGGCTGTGGAGACGGCTGAAGAGTTGCTCGCAGAGCACCGAGATCTCCTCGAATCCGTTGCAGGCGGAACTGCCGATCACCAGAGTCTCAAGGGCATCGTCGAACACGTTGTGCGCGAGGCCGGCGCGCGCACATACCAACTCGCCGTCCGGGACCCGGAGTGCTCGGGGATGGCGTGCACGATGACACTGCTGGTCGTCGCCGGTCAGAAAGCCGCCATGGCGCACGTCGGTGACACGCGCCTCTACCTGTATCGGGATTCCGTCGCGAGCCAGCTCAGTTCGGATCACACGATGGCGGCGGACAGGGTCCGACGCGGGGAGATGACACCGGCCGAAGCAGGCGAGAGCCAGCTCTCCAACTCACTCACGCGAGCACTCGGCGCGCAGGAGGCCACGGAGGTCGACACGCTCGTTCTGGACGTGCTTCCAGACGACGTCTTCCTGCTCTGCTCCGACGGCCTCACTAAATACGTCGAAGGCGTGGAAGAGATGTCGTCCCTGCTCGGGAGAGACGATCATCATGCACTTCCCGACGCCCTCGTCGACCTCGCCAACGAGCGTGGGGGGGACGACAACATCAGCGCCGTCGTGGTTCGCGTCGAGGCGTCCGACGAAGAGCAGGAGGAGCTGCGGGCACTCTCGACCGAGGTCCGCGATTCCGTCCGCGCGCTGCGCGAGCTCGACGTCTTCAAGGGCCTGCGCTTCGCCGACCGGCTCCGGATCCTCGATATCGCCGAGGTCACGAGTGACGCTGCCGGCGACGTCGTGATCCGGCCGGGAGACCCCCTCGACGGGATGCTCGTGCCCATCTCGGGCAGCTACACGGTGGATGCCGGTGAGGGCGCTGCCGACGAGATCGGTCCCGGGGACCACGTCGCCGAGACCTCTCTGCTCGTGGGCCGTGCAAGCAGAATGACCGTCCGGGCGAGGGAGACCTCGAGGGCCCTTTGGATCCGTCGGGATGCGTTCGAACGCCTCGCGAAGGAGCGCCCGCGACTCGGGGTGACCCTGTTCGGAACGCTGGCCGAGCGGCTCGGAGCGGAGGTCGCCGAACTGGGAGGGGCCTTCGGCGAAGTGCGGCGTCGGCGGCGTTGGCTGCGCTGGAGCCTGAGCTGACGCCTTTCGGCTGCGAGCGGCACGATCGGAGCCCGTTTCTCGGGATCCGGTTCAACCGCGCCGGTAGCTTCTTGGGGTGGTCGAGTGCTTCGTGTCGGCAGCCATGGCCGGGACCCGCCCCCCCGGGGTCTGGCGTAGAGAAGGCACACAGGTGAGATCATGACGGTCACAGAACGGTTCACGTCTCTCCGAGCGTTCGTGCTTCCGCTCCTCTGCCTGGGCTGGATCTACGCGCAGGAAGTCGCTCCCGAGGCGGGGCCGCCCAGGGATCAGCCGACTCGTCAGAGCGTCGAAGCCAGGCTTGCCGAGATCGAGGCGGCCGGCCTGGAAGAGTCTCTCGAGCAGCGAGTCGTCGATGCCTATCAACAGGCATTGCGGAGCCTCGAGGAGGTGGACAACTGGGAGACCCGCAGACTTCGCATCGGACAGGAGGCACTGGAGGCACCGGCCCTCCTGGTTGCCATTCGATCGGAGCTGGCGAGCGAGCCGTCGCGGTTCGAGGTCCCCTCCGGCCTGTCGCTCTCCGAGATGGAGCAAGGGGGAGCCACGGCGCAGGCCCAGCTCGACATGGCCGTCCGGACCGCGAACGAGCTCGAGGCGGAGTTCGCGACTCGGTCCGAGCGTCGGGTCGTCTTGCCCGAGTCGCTCGCCTCCGCCAAGTCCCTCCTGGCCGAAGTGGAGGCCCAGCTCCAGCTCGACCCGCCGCCGGACTTGCCGCCGGAGATGGCACAAGCGCGGAAGACTCGCTTGCGCGCTCGACGGGCGTCACTGTCGAGCGAGATCCGATCCCACGAACAAGAGCTCGGGACCCTCGACGTTCGACGCGAGCTCCTCATGGCCCGGCGCAACCAGGCCGCGCGGAACGTCACGCAGGGCGAGGTCCGGGTGAAGGCGTGGCAAGACGCCGCGGACCGGCTCCGCCTGTCCGAAGCCGAGCGACGCCGACGGGAGGCCGACGAGAAGGTCGAGGAAGTCGCGGAGCTGCATCCCGTCCTGGCCGAGCTTGCGCAGCGCGGCGCCGAGCTCGCGGCCGAGCGCGAGGTCCTCGCCGCACGCATCGAGCAGCTCGGTGTCGAGAGCACACAAGCGCGGGAGAAGCTGCGCGGACTCGAGGCTCGGTTCTCCGACGCGCGCCGGAAGCTCGACGCGGCCGGCCTGACGGACGCGATCGGCCGTCTCCTGCGCCAGCAGCGGATCGAGCTGTTCCAGACGAGGGGCTATCGGGCGGATCTTCGCTCGCGAAAGGAGGAGATGGACCGGGCCCAGTTCCGGCTCATCGAGCTCGAGAACCTCCGGTCCGCCCTGCTGAATCCCGATTCGCTCATCGAGGAGAAGCTCCTCGAGGTAGGTGACGCGAAAGGGGCGGATCTCCCTGCGATCCAGGCCAGCGCACGCGAGATCCTCGGCGTCGAGCTGGAGCTCGCCCAGGATCTGCTCGAGGACTATCAAAAGTGCTTCGGGGACCTGGTCACCGTCGACACGGCCGAGCGCCAGGTCCTGAAGCTCTCGGAGGAGTTCTCTCGCTTCATCAACGAGAACGTCCTCTGGGTTCGGAGCTCGACGCCGCTCTGGCAGGCGCGCGCCTCCGGCTTCTCGGGCGCTCTCCTTTGGGTACTCGACCCGGCGGGTTGGTCGAGCACCGGCCGCGTGCTCTGGACCGACCTGGAACATCAGACCTCGCTCCACGCGGCCGCGCTGATCCTCGTGTTCGCCCTGCTGCTCACGCGGAAGCGCTCGAACCGCCTCCTCCGCGAGGTCGGGGAGCGGGCATCGCGTGCAACGGAGCAGTCCATCCTTCCGACCCTCTACTCGGTCGGGCTCACTCTGCTCGACTCCCTGCCGCTGTCGTTCGTCCTGGCGTTCCTCGGCTGGAGACTCGATGCGGCGGCCGAGGGGAGCGACTTCGCCCAGGGGCTGTCGACGGGCCTGCTGCGCGCGGCATTCCTGCTGCTCCTCCTCACGCTCGTACGGCGCGCGGTACGAATTCGAGGGTTGTGCGAGAGTCACTTCGGATGGTCCGAGGCGACGACCAAGCTCGTCCGGCGACACGTTCGGTCGCTGATCGTGATCGTGGTCCCTCTCGAGGTCCTCGTTCATCTCCTCTCGGTCCGAGAAGCCATGCCCTGGGACGAGGGTCTCGCGCGCCTTGCGTTCCTCGTGCAGACAGGAGCGTTCTGCGCCTACCTGAACCGGATCCTCCATCGCAAGCGAGGCGTTCTGGTGACGGGCGGACGATCGGAGCGTACGTGGCTGTCTCGCTTCGCCGGGACGTGGCACTTCCTCGGGGTGGCGGGTCCGGCGGCTCTCGGGATCCTCGCACTGCTCGGTTTCTTCTTCACCGCCCGCGAGCTCGCCTTCCAGTTCCAGCTGACCGCGGGGTTCGTGTTCGCACTCTTGATCCTCCAGGGCGTGGCCCTTCGCTGGGTGCTGGTCGTGCGGCGCCGTCTGGCGATTGCCCAGGCGCGCGAGAAGCGCGCGGCGGACCAAGTGGCCGCGAGGGAGGCCGGGGAGGAGACCCCCGAGCTCGTCGTGGCCGAGGAGATCCGAGACGCCGCCTCGCTGACGCAGGAGATCCGTAGCCTGGCGCGGACCGTGATCGGGATCGCCGCCGTCGTCGGGCTCTGGTTCATCTGGGTCGACGTCTTGCCGGCGCTCGGGGTCTTCCGCGAAGTGCCCCTCTGGACCCAGAGCGAGCAGGTCAATCGCCCCTACACCGACAGTGACGGGACGCAGCGGCTCGAGGTACTGGACACGATCGTTCCGGTCAGCCTCGCGGACCTCCTGCTCGCCATGCTCGTGCTCTTCGCGCTGGTGATCGCGAACAAGAACCTGCCCGCTCTGCTCGAGGTGGTGCTCCTGCGGCGACTCCCCCTGCTACCGGGAGAGAGATACGCGGTCACGACGCTCACGCGCTACACGATCACCATCGTGGGCCTGATCCTCGCCTTCGACCAGCTCGGCATCGGGTGGGCGAAGGTCCAGTGGCTGGCGGCCGGTGTCTCCGTCGGGCTGGGGTTCGGGCTCCAGGAGATCTTCGCTAACTTCGTCTCCGGCCTCACGCTGCTCTTCGAGCGTCCGATCCGCGTCGGGGACTGGGTCACGGTCGGCGAGATCGAGGGCGTCGTGACGCGAATCCGGATCCGCGCGACGACGATCGTCGACCGCGACCTCAAGGAGCTCGTGGTTCCCAACCGCGAGTTCGTGACCGGGCAGCTCATCAACTGGACGCTCTCGGACCCCGTGACGCGTGTGATCGTCCCGGTCGGAATCGCGTACGGATCGGACGTCGAGCTCGCGGAGTCGACGCTGCTTCGCATCGGTCGCGAGAGCACCCACGCTCTCAGCGAGCCCCCTCCGAACGTCGTCTTCCTCGGTTTCGGGAGCAGCTCGCTCGATTTCGAGCTGCGGGTCTACGTGACGGGGCGCGAGATCCTGCCGCGAGTGCAGCACGAGATTCACAAGCGGATCGACAAGGATTTCCGGCTGGCGGGCATCGTCATCGCCTTCCCGCAGCGAGACCTACACCTCAAGTCGGTCGATCTCGAGTTCCTCGATGCCCTGAGGAGCGCCGCGAGTCGCTCGTCTCAGGGTCTCGCGGACGGCGGAGCTACGTCGTGAGGAGGATGACCGCATGCACTGGGTGACCTGGGCTCTGATCATCGTCTGCATTGCACACTCCGCGGCCTTCTCCGGCCTCAATCTCGCGCTCTTCGGGCTCGGGCGCATGAGGCTCGAGATCGCCGCCGAGAGCGGAGACGCCGAGGCCGTCCGCGTGCTCGAGGTGCGTCACGACGCCAACTTCCTCCTGACGACGATCCTGTGGGGAAACGTCGGCTTCAACTGTCTCCTGACCCTGCTCTCGGACTCGGTCATGGCCGGAGTGGGAGCCTTCGCGTTCTCCACGTTCGGCATCACGCTCGTGGGAGAGATCCTGCCGCAGGCGTACTTCTCGCGAAACGCGCTGCGGCTCGGTGCGTTGCTGGTGCCCTTCGTTCGCTTCTATCAGCGGGTCCTGTACCCCGTTGCGCGCCCTTCGGCGATGATGCTCGACCGGCTGCTGGGGCCCGAGGGGATCTCGTACCTCAATGAGCGCGACCTGCGCGCGGTGATCGAGAAGCACATGGCGGCGACGGAGAGCGACCTCGAGCACATCGAGGGCACCGGCGCGCTGAACTTCATGGCGCTCGACGACCTGACGCTCCTGGGCGAGGGCGAGCCGCTCGATCCCCGGAGCATCCTCGTGCTCCCGTCCAAAGTGGACCTGCCCGTGTTCCCGGAGTTCGAGCGCGATCCGGACGACCCCTTCCTGCGCCAGGTGGAATCCTCGGGTCGGAAGTGGGTCGTGGTGTGCGATGCCGAGGAGGATCCCCAGCTCGTCCTCGACGCCGACGGATTCCTGCGCGACGCGCTCCTCGATTCGAAGGAGGTCGACCCCTACACGCACTGTCACCGCCCGATCGTCGTCCGCGACGTCGAAACGCACATCGGCAAGGTGTTGCGTCGGCTTCGCGTCGAGCCTCGCGATGCGAACGACGACGTGATCGATCAGGACCTCATCCTCCTGTGGACGGAGAAGCACAAGCGGATCGTGACGGGTGCGGACCTGCTCGGGAGGCTCATGCGAGGCATCGCGAAGCGCGGGTCGTGATCACGCTTCTGTGGCTCGCAGGAGTCGTGTTCCCGGTCGCGGTCGCACTCGCCGACGTCGTCTCGGCGAGGCGGGAGCTCTTCGTCGGAACGCCGAGAGCCCTCGCCAGAGTGGCGGCAATGATCGGGTTCAGCCTGGTCTTCGGCTTGCTGCTGTTCACCGCCAGCCGTCTGGGGTGGGTCGAATTCCGCGGCTCGGGCGGGTTCGTCGGGAGCGCCCGGGTGGCTCTTCGGTTCTTCGCGGCGTGGCTGCTGCAAGTGTGTATCAGCTTCGATTTCGGGCTCCTTGTCGCCTTCATCCTCGCGCACGCAGGCACCGATGCAGAGCGCCACAATCGCGTCCTTCTCTGGGGGATGCTCCTCTCGATCCTCTTCCGCTGCGGCTCCATCGCATTCTGCAGTGGGGTCCTCGCTCGGGCGTCTTGGGCCTTCTACCCGTTCGGAGTGCTGCTCCTCTTCGCGGCAGCGAGGCTCCTGGTGGCGAGGCACGACACCGTGCGGCCGCGGAGAAGCCTGCTCTTGAGGCTGGTCCTCTCGCGCTTCCCGCTCGCCAGGCTACCGGACGTGCCCGGCGCGTTCCTCGTACACGAGGGCGGGCGACGTCGCGCGACTCCCGACCTGGTGGCCCTCGTCCTGATCTTGTCCGTCGGACTCCTTCTCGGTCTCGCGTCCGTCCCCGCGTCGACCGTCTTCACGTCGGAGCAGCTCCTCGTGTTCTCCGCCGGCGCTTTCGGGCTGCTCGCCCCGCGATCGCTCTTCTACGTCACGGTGAGCTACCTGCCTCGACTGCGCTACCTCAAGCTCACCCAGGGTCTCGTTCTGGCGTACCTGGGCTCCGTAACGCTACTCGAGCCGCTCCTCGACCTTCCGAGCGAAGCCACGCTCGTGATCGTCGCCGGCTTCCTGGTCGTGGGTGGGATTGCCTGCGTCACGAGCTCCGATCCGGATACCCGCCGTCTGATCTCGCCCATAGCGGACGACATCGAGGAGCTCGGGGAGGTCTCGCTGAAGCAGATGCAGCGAGCGCTCGTCTTCCTCGTGGGGCTCGCGCTGATCGCCGTGGGGATCGCCATGGTTCCCCTGCCTGTACCGGGCACACCCGTCATGTTGTTCGGGCTCGCGATTCTGGCCACGGAGTTTCGCTGGGCCAGGCGCCTGAAGGCCCGCGTGAGCACTACTCTTGGGCGCCTGTGGCGAGGGATCCGCGGAGGCTCGTCTTGAGGGGCTGAGCCCCGTCCTTGCTCGTTCGATACGGTCTCCCACCCCACACCTCCGTGCACCTCGACCCCATTCTCCCCGAGCTCGTGGCGACGCTCCTGGCCGTCGTCGTCGCCGGCTTTCTCATGCGAAAGCTGCGGCAGCCGTTCGTCGTGGGCTGCCTCGTCGCCGGAGTCGTCCTGGGGCCCCACGGGATCGACCTCCTGGGCGATGCGCAGAGCGTCGAGCGGATGGGGACGATCGGGGTGGTGTTCCTGCTGTTCTTCATCGGCCTCGAGATGAGTCCCACGCGGCTCGCGGAGTCCTGGCGCGTGGCCGTCGTGGGGACGCTGGTCCAGATCGTCGTCAGCGTGGGCTGCGTCGCCGGCCTGGGGCTCGTCCTGGAATGGCCCTGGTCGCGGATCCTGCTCCTCGGTTTCGTGATCAGCCTGAGCAGCACGGCCGTCGTTCTCCGGATCCTCGAGGCGCGCGGCGAGACCGGCTCGCCCGTCGGGCGGAGCGTCATCGCCATTCTCCTGGCCCAGGACGTTGCCGTCGTCCCGATGATGCTCACGATCGGCGTCCTGTCGGGAGTGAGCACCAGCGCCACACAGGTTGGTCTGCAGGTGCTGGGAGCCGTGCTCGTCGTCGGGCTGTTCGCCTGGATGGTGCGCAAGCGGACGGTCCGGCTCCCGCGCATCGCGGACGTCTCCGGTCATCACGAGCTGGAGGTGTTCGTCAGCCTCCTCGTGCCGCTCGGGCTCGCCCTGGTGACCGGCGTGCTCGGGCTCTCCACCGGGCTCGGCGCGTTCGTCGGCGGCATGCTGATCTCGATGACGGAGGGCACGCGCTGGGTTCGTAACGCCCTGAAGCCGTTCGAGGTCGTCTTCCTGGGCGTGTTCTTCCTGTCGGTCGGGATGATCATGGACGTGGGGTTCCTCCGCGAGTACGCCGTCGAGGCCCTGATCCTGGTCGCCCTCATCCTCCTGACCAACACGTTCATCAACGCGGCCGCCCTCAAGCTGCTCGACAACTCCTGGGCGAACAGCATCTACGGGGGAGCGCTCCTGTCCCAGATCGGCGAGTTCAGCTTCGTGCTCGCGGCTCTCGGCTGGCACGCGGGGCTGATCACGGAGTTCGGCTACCAGATGACGATCGCCGCGATCGTCCTGTCCATGGCCCTGTCACCGGCCTGGATCTCCCTGGCCCGGCGGTTCGCCGTCGCGCGAGGTTGACCCGAACGGGGCAGCCCCTACTCGCGTCCGGCGTGCTGACAGGGCGTGCGCCGATTGCCAGACTGGCGAGGACGTGGGAGCCAAGAGCAAGAAGCAGGAAGCGAACTCGGCATTCTCGGCGCATGCCTTCTCGCTGGCGCGGGCGCTCGGCATCAAGACGGCTCTCATCCTCGCCGACGACCCGCGCAGCTTCGAGCTCGTGGGCGAGGACCGTACCCTCGAGAGGGTGATCTGGATGGGAAGGGACCTCTCGGACAGCTGCCTGGAGCGCCCCGAGGACCGGGTGCTTCCGATCCCCGAGGCGAAGCTCACGCGAACGAGCCAGATCAGCATCGGTCTCTACTCCTCGACGCTGAGGGGATATGTCGAGCTCTCCGAGACGGTGCTCTGCATCTCGGGGATCGCGGGCTCGGGTCGACTCGACATGCTGCTCGTCACGCAGCCGAATCGCGACTTCCCGTGGCTTCGCCAGGAGGACCTCGACCGCACGCGCAGCATGGTTGCACCGCGCGAGTTCGGTCGACTCCTGGACCTCGCCCTCCGGTTCGCCGCCGAGGGGCGGGAGGGCAAGCCGATCGGCACGATCTTCGTGCTCGGGGACTTCGAACAGCTCGAGCCCCATCTGCGTCAGCTCATCCTGAATCCGTGTGCGGGACACGCGCGACGCTCGCGGAGCATCCACAACCCGGACCTCACGGAGTCCCTCAGGGAGTTCTGCGCCCTCGACGGAGCCATCATCGTGAGTCGCAAGGGAGTCGTGGAGTCCGCCGGTACCTATCTCGATGCACCCGCCAGGACAGTGCGCATGCGCCACGGTCTCGGGGCGCGCCACGTTGCGGCGGCCGCGATCACGAAGGTGACCGACGCCATCTCCTTCGTCATCTCGGAGTCGTCCGGAACGGTTTTGCTCTTCGACAACGGCAAGCCGATTCTGGAGCTGGAGCGTCCGGCCTGATGGGGCCGCCCACCGGAGAGCACTCGGTCCCGAGCTCCCCCCGCGCTGCGCGGTCTCAGTCCCTGACGCCGCCCCCGAGCCACCCCAGACGCCGGAAGACCCCGAGCAGAACGACGACGAGCAGGCCGCACAGTCCCCAGAAGAACAGGTATCCGTACTTCCAACCGAGCTCGGGGAGGTTGCCGGGATGTTGCGTGTCGAAGTTCATCCCGTAGATCCCTGCGACGAACGTCAGGGGGATGAAAACGGTCGCTATGACCGTGAGGACCTTCATCACCTCGTTGGTCTTCTGGCCGACGGTCGAGAGGTAGACGTCGACGAGACCGGCGGACAGGTCGCGATGGGTCTCACTGACGTCGACGACCTGCATCACGTGATCCACCGTATCGCGGAGGTAGAACAGTGCATCCGGGCTGAGGGCGTCCGACTCGTCACGCAGGAGGTGCTGGAGTGCGTCGCGCAGCGGCCACGTCGAGCGACGGAACGTCACGAGGTCCCGCTTCACGCGGTAGAGCTCGCCGAGAACCCGTCGAGTCGGCCGGTCGAGGATGATCTCTTCGAACTCCTCGAGCCGGTCCCCGTGGTGTTCGAGCACCGGGAAGTACCCGTCGACGGTGGTGTCGACGATCATGCAGGCCAGGAAGTCGTTTCCCGCGGAGCGGATCCGCTTTCGGCCGCCGCGAATGCGATCCCGGAGAGGGTCGAGACAGTCCCCGTGTGTCTCCTGGAACGAGAGGACGAAGCCCGGGCCGAGGAAGATGCTGATCTGCTCCCAGGCGAGTCGGCCCTCTCCCGTGATCTGCACCATGCGGAGGGCGAAGAACAGCACGTCGTCGTACTCGTCCACCTTGGGGCGTTGGCCGAGGTTGACCACATCCGACAGCGCGAGAGGGTGGAGATTCTTCAGCTCCCCGAGCTCCCGCACGACCGAGCCGTCCCCGAGACCCTGAACATCGATCCAGTTGACGCCGCCCTCCCTGAGGATCCCCGGGAGCTCCTCGACTCCAGTGACGTCGTTCTCCACGAGCTCGTCGGCGTCGTACGAGATCACGTGCATGCGAGGTTCGACGTGAACCTCCGGCACGGCGAAACTGCCGGGCGGTGCACCCTGCTGGGGCAGGTGTCTCCTGAAGATCGAGGCGGTCATCCGAACTGCGACCCGGGAATGCCAAGACCCTACCTGGACACAGGCCGTGGCCCCAGTCCGCGTGGGGAAGGGAGGGAAAACCGACCGTCTCGGTCGGTCGCCAGTAGGGGAATGCGGCGCAGCGCATAGAATCCAGGTCGCCCGAGATGAAATCGAAGATGCGAATCCCTCGACTGCTGGCAGCCCTCGCGCTTTGCGCGAGCGCCTTGCCGAACGCGATCGCGTACTCCGGCCGGGCGGAACCACCCGTCATCGCCCGGGAGAACCAGGACTCCCCGCCTTCGCGGGCGCAGATCGAGGCCTTGATCCTCGAGCTCGAAGCATCGACCGACGACGACGAAGCGGCCCGCAAGGATGCGGTGGGGCTCTACCGTCAGGCCCTGACTGCCCTCGAGCAGGGCGCCGAGCTCCGCGCTCGGGCCCTCGAGCTGGAGAGGGCGTCCGGCGAAGCACCCGCTCTTCTCGAGAGCATTCGAGCGGAGCTGGCCTCACCCCCGCAGGAGCCCGTCGTCCGGCCACCGTCCGGCTCGACGCTCAGCGCGCTTCAGGTCCTCCAGGCCCAGGCGGAAGGGGAGCTCGAGGTCGCCCGGAAGCAGTTCGCCGACATCCAGGCCGAGACGGCGAGTCGCGCGGAGCGACGCAGCGTCCTTCCCGAGGAGATCGCCCGAGTGCGGGGCGAGCTCGAATCCGCCGAGAGCATCCTGCGGGCTGCCGTCCCGGATGCGGCGTCGCCGCCCGGCTCCCTCGAGCGCGCAACGCGAGTGCTGCGGCTCGCTCTGCTCGATTCGATGCGCACACGACTGCGCGTCCTCCAGAGCGAGCTCGACTCCTACGAAGCGCGAAAGGAGCTCCTTCCGGCGCGGCGCGACCAGGTCGCGCGGCGCGTGAGCCAGGCCCAGGCCCTGGCCAACGCCTGGGCGACGCTCATCGGTGAGCGGAGGCGCACCGAGGCGGCCGAGGCTCAGGACCGCACGTCCGAGCTGCGGCGGTCGGTTCTCGAGAGGTTGCCCGACTCCGAGGAGCTGGGCGCGTTGTCCGAGGCGATCAAGGCGCTGGCCGCCCTCCGATCGGGCAAGGACGGTCCCGCCTCGAGGCTGGAGTCGTCGCGCACAGGACTCGTCCAGCTGCGCTCGGACCTCGACGACCTCCGGTCCCGATACCAGCGGACGCGGAGCAAGGTCCGCGTGGCGGGCCTGACGGGAGCGATGGGTCGGATTCTCCGGAGTCAGTACGAATCGCTGCCCGAACCGGCGGAGCTCGAGCGAACCAACCGGCGCTACCAGGAGGAGCTCTCCCACTCGCACCTCCAGCAGATCCTGCTCGAGGAGGAGCGCGATCAGATCGCGGACGTCGAGCGCGAGCTCGTGCTTCTGATGGCGGAGGTCGCGCCCCCCGTCGCGGAGCGCGCCGAGCTCGAGCAGGTGGCTCGGGAGCTCCTGATCGCGCGCCTCGGGCTGACCGACGGCCTCCTCCAGGACTACACGCTGTACCTCGACCTGCTCCAGGAGCTCGTCCAGCTCTCCGGAACCAGGTTCGCACTCGTCTCCGAAGTCCGCACCTACATCGAGGAGCGGATCCTGTGGGTGAAGAGCGTCGAGTCGGAGTCGATGCTCGGCTACCTGCCCCGGCTCTCCGACGCGGGCGCCGGACTGGCATGGATCCTCGATCCCAAGGAGTGGACCGACGCCTGGCTCGACCATCGCGCATCCACGGCGGACCGGGTGCGTTCGTTCGCACTCGTGCTGGTGATCGTGGGACTCTTCGCGGTCAGGCGCCCCTGCCGGAAGCGGATCACGAAGATCGCCGCGCTCGTTTCGCGTCACCGAACCGACAGCTTCAAGCTGACGCTGCGCGGGCTCCTTCTCTCCGCGATCGTCGCAGCGCCGATTCCCGCGGCCCTGGCAGCGGTCGGTTGGTTGCTGGGCTGGCTCACGGACGGCCGCGAGATCGTCCTGGCCACGATGAAGGCGTCGTGGGAGACCGCCGCGACTCTCTTCCCGCTCTATTTCCTCCTCGCGCTGCTCCTGCCGAAGGGACTGGCCGAGGGGCACTTCCGATGGCCCGGAGGAAGTGTGACCTCGCTGCGGAGGTCCCTGCGGGCAGCGCTGCCGTTCTTGATCGTGTTCCTGCTGCTCTTCGGCATCTTCACCGCGCAGGCGACGGAGTCGTGGCACGTCTCTCTCGGTCGGAGCGGGTTCATGGGGGCGATGCTCGTGGTCGCCGTCGTGGCGTATCGCACTCTGAGCCCACGGGCCAAGGTCCTTTCGGAGTACCTGAGGAGGAACGAAGGCAGTCTCCTCGAGCGAACCCGATTGCTCTGGTATCCGGCGACGTTCCTCGTTCCGCTCGCACTCGTCGGCCTGGCCCTCTGCGGGTACTACTACACGGCCGTCCAGCTGTACGAGAGGTTCCAGGCGACGGTGGGCGTCGCTCTCGCGCTCCTGTTCGTGAATGCGCTGCTCCTGCGCTGGCTGTTCTCCACCCGGAGGCAGCTGGCGGTCGATCAGGCCCAGCAACGGGCCCAGGCACGTCGAAAGGCGCTCGAAGCCGACGGCGAGGAGGAGGCTCTGCTCTCACCTGCGGAAGAGGAGCAGGTCGACATTCCGACGCTGGATGCGCAGACGAGACAGCTCTTCAGGAACGCGATGATCGTCGCCGTCGCGGTGGGGATCTACCTCATCTGGGCGGCCACCCTGCCGGCGCTGAAAGGGCTCGACCGCGTGACGGTCTATCCGCGCTTCGAGGTTCTCTCGGTGGAGGCGCTGGAGTCGCAGGGCACGGCCGTGACGACTCCCGTCGAGGGGAGCAACGGCGGACCGTCCGAGCCCGCCACTGCCGGACGATCGATAATACCGGTGCCATCCGTCGCTCAACTGCAGTCCGCACCCGTCGGCTCCAGTGACGCGAAGCTCGTCGTGACGCTCGCCGACCTCATTCTGTCGATCCTCGTCCTCGTCCTCACGACGATCGCCGCGATGAACTTCCCGGCCCTGCTGGAGATCGGGTTGCTCCAGCGATTGCCCATCGACGCGGGGGCGCGCTACGCCGTCACCACGGTCAGCCGCTACGTGATTGCAATCGTCGGGATCTCGTCCGCGATGGGAGTGCTCGGGATCAGCTGGTCGAACATCCAGTGGCTCGCCGCCGCACTGACCTTCGGGCTCGCTTTCGGTCTCCAGGAGATCTTCTCAAACTTCGTCTCGGGCCTGATCATCCTCATGGAGCGGCCCATCCGCCTCGGCGACATCGTGACGGTGGGGACGATCGAGGGGTACGTCACACGCATTCGCATGAGGGCGACGACGATCACCGACTGGGATCGCCGGGAGCTCCTCGTCCCCAACCGCGAGTTCATCACCGGCCAGCTGATCAACTGGACTCTGTCGGATCCCGTCACGCGCCTCGTGATTCCCGTGGGCATCGCCTACGGCTCCGACACGAACCTGGCCACCAAGTTGCTCCTGAAGTGCGCGAGCGAGTCTCCCAAGGTCATGAAGGAGCCGGGACCGTCGGCCATCTTCATGACGTTCGGAGACAGCTCCCTCGACCTGCGACTCCGCGCCTTCATCCCCCGTCGAGACGTCTACCCCGAAGTCGTTCACGACCTCCACAGCCGCATCGACCAGGAGTTCCGAAAGGCCGGAATCGAGATCGCGTTCCCGCAGAGGGACATTCACGTCCGGACCGCAGCCGGGCTGGAAGAGCTGACGCACCTCGCCCCGACTCGCCAGGGCGGCCGCGAGTCGATCAGCAGCGGGTGAGAGAGCGAACGCAGGACGCTCATGACATTCAGGGTCCTCACTGCCGAGTTCGCGCACGAGACCAACACCTTCAGTCGCCTGATCACCGGCAAGCAGGCGTTCGAGGACCGTTACGTTCTGATCGGCGACGAGGCCATCACCGCGCGGGGCGAGGTCAACACCGAGCTGGCCGGTTTCCTCGACGTTGGTCGGAAGCACGGCTGGCAAGTCGAACATGTTCTCAGCACCGCGGCCGGGCCCGGCGGCAGGGTAGAGCGCGCGGCCTTCGAGTGGCTTTGCGATCCGATTGTCGCCGCGATCGAGCGCGGTCAGTTCGACGGCATCCTCCTCGGCCTGCACGGCGCCGCGGTTCTCGATTTCTCCGAGGACGGCGAGGGCGAGATCTTGCGCCGGGTGCGCGCCGTGTTGGGCGACGAGATCCCGATCGCCGTCACCCTCGATCCGCACGCGAACGTCACTCGAGAGATGTGTTCGCTTGCCGACATCCTCGTTGCCTTCCGGACCTACCCGCACGTCGACATGCGGGAGACGGGGCGCCGGGCGGGCGCGATCCTGCAGCGAACCATGGCAGGCGAGATCACTCCGAAGACGGTCCGCGTCAGCCGCCCGATGCTCGAGGAAGCGAATGGTGGGCGGACCGATGCGGGTCCGATGATCGAACGCCTGGCGGCCGCCGAGGACTACGAGCGGCACGCCGACGTGTTTGCCGTCAGTATCAACGCCGGCTTTGCGAGCACCGATATCGTCGAAGTCGGGCCTACCGTGCTGGTCACTTGCCAGGGCGATCACGACCGTCACACGGCCTTCGCTGAAACGCTGGCCGACGACATCTGGGCGCGGCGCCATGAGGTGCTGAACGACTACCTCACCGTCGAGGCCGCGGCCGCCGTCGCCGCGGCGTTCGATTCACAGAAGGGTCCACTCGTGATCGCTGACTACGCCGACAATCCTGGCGCGGGCGGCTACGGCGACTCCACCGCGCTGCTCGGAGCGCTCCTCGCGGCCGGCGTGAAGAACGCCTGCTTCGGACCGATGGTGGATGGCGAAGTAGCTCGGGCGCTGCACCAGGTCGAGGTCGGTGAGCGGACGAAGGTGGTTCTCGGCGGCAAGATCGACGCGGAGTTCGGCGGTGGACCGCTGACCCTCGAAGGTGAGCTGGTCTCGATCAGCGACGGCAACTACGTGGGCGACGGACCGATCCTCGGCGGACTGGCTCGCTCGCATGGTCCGACTGCCGTCCTGCGCGTGAAGGGCATCGAGATCCTGATCGTCACGATCGCCAAGCAAATGCTCGACCTGCAGCAATTCAAGTCGTTCGGAATCGACCCCGAACGCCGGCAAGTCATCGCGCTGAAGTCGATGCAGCACTTTCGCGCGGCCTTCGAACCCATCGCTGCGAAGGTCATCGTCTGCGATAGCGGCGCGCTTTGCACTCTGCACTATGAACGTCTGCCATACCGGAACGTGCGCAGACCGATCTTCCCGCTTGATCAGGACGCAAGCTGACCCCCTGGACTCCCGGCCGGCGCTCGATCAAGCCGCTACCGATTGCAGCCAGCGGGCTCATTCCTCTGGCAGGTAGTCGTAGGTGCCGAC
>JAJDET010000337.1 GCA_029259655.1 Planctomycetota bacterium | reverse complement strand
GCCAGGTACTTGTAGCCCGTCTTGCGGCTGATCCCGTAGCAGCGACACAGGTCCGCCATCGACCACGACCGGGTCTGCCACGCCGCGATGAATCTGAGTCTCTCTTCCAGCACATCGGTCTCCTTCCAAGGCATCGGCGGTCCCTCCGCCGGCCCATCGAGGTGTCACCCATGTGCCCGGTCAAATCTGTTACCTATGTGCCCGGTCCGTACCACTAATCCGGCTCCCCACTCAGCACCCACGCCGCCCAGTCCCGAACCGGGTGCCCCTCCGCGCGCAGGTCGCACTTCGCCTTCCACAGCGCGTCGGCCTTGCCCATCTCCTCCACCCAGAGATAGGTGTAGAAGCGCTCCATCAACTTGCGCGTCGCCGCATCGTCGACCTTCCACAGCGACGTGACCGACGTGCGCGCACCGGCGGCGTAGAGCGCGGTCTGCAGCGACTGGATGCCCTGTCCGGCGCGACGAATGCCGACGTTCGTCTCGCAGGCGCTGAGCACGGCGAGCTCGCACTGCGAGAGGTCGAGCGAGCACAGCTCTTCCGCCGTCAGAATGCCCGCGACGCGACCGAGCGAGTCGCGGCCGCCGTTGGCGCCCGCCAGTGCAAGACCACACAAGGTCATCGGAGCGAACCCCGCGACCCGCTCTTCGAGACTCATCGTCGAAGCATCCCCCGAACCGGACGGTGCATCCCCTGTCGAGCGCACACGCTCCGGCGCAAACCAGCCGTGCGTCGCGAGGTGCACGTAGCGCTTTCCGGCCGCGGCCTCGAAGAGTGCGGCTTTCGTCGCCCGCTTGCGCGTCATGAGTGTCGGCTCGACCTCGAAAGCCCTCTCGAAGAGATCCGCCACGGCTTCCGCT
This sequence comes from Planctomycetota bacterium, assembly GCA_029259655.1. Taxonomy (GTDB): domain Bacteria; phylum Planctomycetota; class UBA1135; order UBA1135; genus OFTM220. The sequence continues at coordinate 9,403 of JAJDET010000337.1, read as the reverse complement.
TCGAAGCCGCTCTGCACGAGCTCTGTGAAGCTCACCGGCATCGCACTACGGGTTCCGCGCATCGCGAGCGCATGGCCTTCGTCGACCGGTGGCGAGACAGCACCGAGCTCCTCCGGCGCCGAGCCCTCGGCATCGTAGTCGACTCCGCCGAACGCCAGGATGGATGGATCGGCGACGTCGTCTTCCTCCGTCGAGAGCAGCCGCGCGAAGGAGACCTCGTTGACGATGCGCACTCGGTCTCCGACGCGTTTCGCACCCGTCTCGTCCAGAGGCAACGCCTCGAGCGGAACCAGGAAGACCAGGTCGTCCGCGCAGAGAAACAACCTTTCGACGTCGTCGCCCGCAGCCGCGAGGACGGGATCGAGGATGCGCTCTCTCAAGCTCACCCCCACCGACGCTTCATCCGCTGAAACACCCGTCGTCGCCTCACCACCGATACCGCGCGGGAAGGGCGCGCCCAGCGCAGGGCGCCATGCGGTCACTAGCTCCTCCAACTCCGCCGCGGCTCCCAGGTCGATCCACGTCAATCCCCCGTCAGAGCGCAAGACGTCCGCGAAGACGTGGTCGGGTCCAGCCTGAATCCGATCGCTCGCCTCGTCCGTGAAACAGTAGGGAATGCGCCGGTACCCCACGATTGCATCCCCCGTGCCGAGCACGGCGGTGAGGGCCCGTACCTCGACCTGCCGCGTCACGACTCCACGCTCCGCCAGCCGGCGAGAGGCGACCCGTTCCAGGCGGTCGCGCTCGAACGTGAGTCGTGTGAGCTCGGCCGAAATCGACTCCGTGTCTCCATCTCCTCGGCCCGCAATCAGGTCATTGAGTGTGCGCCGCACCCCATCCGCCTCGGCCAGGATCGGGCCGAGCTCCGGATCCGTATCGAACTGAGCCAGGGAACGCGCGGCCTCACCGGCGACCAGACGCATGGTCTCGGTCAGCTCGAACACGGTGGCGCGGAGGTCCGGTCCGGCCGACTCGCTGAAGAAACGGACGCCCGCCAGCCGGCGACCCTCCTCTCCAACGGTCTCCCTGGCTTGACGCGGAGCCAGGGCGAGCGAGCTCGTGACCCGAGCGCGCATGCCTGCGCAGAGCAGGGGAAGCACGGCGTGGGCGCCGGAGGAATCGCCCATCTGCCATATCGTGAAGACCAGCTGCTCTCGGGCGAGCAGGAGCTCGGGGTGGGCCTCGGGCAAGGTGCGCTCGCGAGCTTCGAGCACGCTTTCCTTGAGCGCGCGGGCGCCGGCCAGATCGCCCATCGCTTCCAGCGAGATCGCGAGGTTCCCGCGGGCGGCGACCAACCTGGGGTGGTAGTCGGGCAGCGTGCGCTCGTAGACCGCCAGGACATCCTCCCGCACGGCGCGGGCGCCGGCCAGATCGCCCATCGCCTCCAGCGAGATCGCGAGGTTTGCCCGGGCGGCGAGCACGAAGGGGTGGTCCTCCGGCATGCTGCGCTCGTAGCCCGCCAGTGCCGTTTCCCACAACGCACAGGCACCGGCCAGGTCGCCCTCCTTCGATATCGAGAAGGCCAGGTTCAGTCGGGCAGCGAGCACCTCGGGGTGGTCCTCCGGGAAGATGCGCTCGATACCCGCGAGAACCGTTTCCCGCAGCGCGCGGGCGCCGGCCGAGTCGCCCATCGCCTCGATGGAAACGGCCAGGTTCGCTCGCGCGCCCAGGAGGTCGGGGTGGTCCTCCGGCAAGATGCGTTCGTAGCACTCCAGCACCACTTCATCGAGCTCGCGCGCGCCGGCGAGGTCGCCCGTCCCGGCCAGCGCGTTGGACAGGTTCACTCGGGCGCCCTGCAGGTCGGGGTGATCCTCCGGCAAGACGCGCTCGTAGCCCGCCAGCACCTCCGACCAGAGTGCGCGGGCGCCGGCCAGGTCGCCCATCGTTCCCATCGAAGTCGCCAGGGCGCCGCGGGCGAGCAGCAGGCGCGGGTGGTCGGGTGGCAAGCTGCGCTCGCAGCCGGCGAGAACCGCTGCGCGCAAGGATCGTGCGCCGGCGAGATCGCCCAGCGCCTGCTTCGAATCGGCCAGGTTCCCGCGCGCGGCGAGCAGGTCGGGGTGGTCCTCCGGCAGGATGCGCTCGTAGCCCGCGAGCACCGCTTCCTGAAGCGCGCACGCGCCGGTCAGGTCTCCCATCTCCTTCATCGTGACGGCCAGGTTTCCGCGCGCGCCCAGCAGGACGGGGTGGTCCTCCGGCAAGGTGCGCTCGTAGGTCGCCAGGACAGCTTCCTCGAGTGCACGCGAGCCGGCCAGGTCGCCGGTCGCCGACAACGAGATGGCCAGGTTCGCTCGCGCGCTGAGCACGGAGGGGTGGTCCTCGGGCAGAGTGCGCTCGTAACCTGCCAACACCGTCTCCCGTTGCGCGCGGGCGCCGGCCAGGTCGCCGATCGCGTCCAGTGCGGTCGCCAGGTTCGCCCGCGTGGCGAGCAAGTTGGGGTGGTGGGGCGGCATCGTGCGCTCGAAGTGCCTGCACGCTCCCGCCCAGCCCTCGCGACACAGGTCCGTGAGGCCGACGTAGTACGCGTTGAGCCCCAGGTTCCAGAGGGTGTCCGCGACTCCCTGGCTGGTCTGGGCTCCGGTGCTCGTCTCGAGCTCGAGGAACGCTGCCTTCAGGAGCTCGCGAGCGCCTTCGAGATCGCCCTTCTCTTGCAGGCCGGCCGCGTCGCCCAGGATCCTCTCTACGCCGGCTGTCACTTCTCGCGTGGCCACGGTCTCCGGAGCCGCAACCAGCCGCAGCACGATGGGCTCCTTCGTCCCCGCATCCGCCGAGCTCTTCGCCTCCGCGACGGCGATGGCGAACTGATCGCCCGCGTTCACGAGTAGGCGCAGATACGGCGTATTCCCGCCCCCCGAGTCGTCGTCCTCGGCGAGGACCTGCATCGTGGATGAGTCCTCGACACGCAAGTAGAGATCCAGCTTGGAGCTCGTCCAGAGGTGCAGCGTGCCCTCGAACTCCGAGGTGTACTCGACGACCAGTGTCGGGCCGCGGCCGTCGATGAGGGGCGGGTCCTCGGCCGTGAGCTCGAGCAGGATCTCCTCATCGAAGGGTGACGGGGGGATTGATCCGCCATCCTGCAGGGGGACGAGCACCCACAAGAGCCCGAGGAACGCCATGAGCCTCATCATAGGAGTGCTCGGGAGAACGTGACCGGGGTGTACTTGGCCTGTCCCCGAGACCGGTACCAGAGGCCCGTAGGGTCCCAAGAACTTGGCGGAGTGCCCCGGAGCTGCCTCACCTGAGGTTCGGATGTCTCTTGGCGTTGGTGCATGGACCCTGATTGGGTGGCTGCTCCCCCACTCCCAGATCCTCAGTCTCCGAGGCGGCTCCCTCCATATATAGAGGAGGTCGCCTAGCCAGCCCGGAGACAGCCGTTGTCGTTTCGTGATGGGGTGAGAAGGCCAGCCCCGACGTAGCCGACACCTTGGATGTTGCTGCAAGTGCTAGAGGGGGAGGGACTTCAGTCCCCAAACCCAGGAGATCGGCAATGACCGCGACGATCCGTCAACTCCCCTCACGCACCATCGGTATCGACCTTGGTGATCGAGACTCGTCCTACTGCATGCTGTGGTGCTCAAGGAATCACTTACCGCGTCGCAAAGCCTGAGCATGGGTAGGTGCGTCGCCTCCTGATCCGGCCCCTGGCCGGAGGAGACGACGATGAGAAAGAGATGGAGGCGGCCCGAAGTGGCAGCGGAAGAGGGATCGCGGGTCTCACGAGCGATGACGCTGCGAGCCTCGGAGACGTTGCAACATCCGGCGCGATCGGAGGAGTGATTAGCGGTGTTGTGGGCCCCGTTGCCACATCAGCGGTGAATTCGCTACGCGGAGCACGTGTGGCCGCAGGCCTCGTCGATGACGCGGCTGGCCTGGCAGATGACGCGGCTGGCCTGGCAGATGATGCCGTAAGCGCTGCAGATGACTTGCCACGATGTCGGCCCGCACGCCAGCAGGGTCAGCGCATGACTTCTCGAGACAATGCCCTGAACAATCTCGATGAGCTCGAAACGGCACAACGTAAGGCCCGTCAAGGCAAACTTGATAAAGTGATTGATGACCTTTCGGGATCGAAGTCCAGGGCGAAGAACCAACTGAAAGACATAGCCCGCGACCCTAGCCTGCTTGATGACCTCGACTAGTCGGAAGCGAGAATGAAAGAACAGTCTAAAGCATTGTTTGCCCACGCAGCCAAGTTGAAGGAGAATGGGCAGTATGACGAAGCGCGGAACATTCTCCTGGAGCTCCTAAGCGGCGAGCCATCTGCTCCATCCGTTCGAACCGTCCTAGCAGATACGTGTTGGGATGCGGGCCGCATCGACGAAGCGATATCACATTTTGCGATTGCCGTTGCGTTGGTGCCCTCGTCAGAAACTGTGTCGCTCGGATTATTTCATTGCCTGATAGAAGCCGATCGCAGGGATGAGGCCTTTCGAGAGATGAGGCGTTTCTTGGACATCCAATCATCTGAGGAGTACTCAAAGATTCTCGCCACGTTCAACGATCCCCGAGGGTCCGACAACTCAGATGCAACCTAGCCCGCACTGCGCAACATCTGCAATCCAGTTACCGTGCTGTACTCGGTCCTCAACAGTAACGGCGTGTATGACATCCAGGAGATGAATCTGGACGGGAGCAGGAGAGCGAGGTTGCTCCAGGGGCAGCGCGCTCGATATACCCCCCGGAACCCCGACCAGTTCGCGTTCACGCGCAAGGACAAGGGGGCATATGGGCGGTAGGGTCGAGGACTGGCGCGGTGGCTCGGTAGGAGCACCATCGTCTGTGTCCGGGGTTTCCCCCTCCGCGCCCGATTAGGGTGATCCGTAGCTCCGTTTCCAGTCCCCGCCACGTCGCACGCAGCGCGATCTGATTCTAGTCGGGATCGCCCGAAAGCACCCACGCCGCCCAGTCCCGCACCGGGTGCCCCTCCGCGCGCAGGTCGCACTTCGCCTTCCACAGCGCGTCGGCCTTCCCCATCTCCTCCACCCAGAGATAGGTGTAGAAGCGCTCCATCAGCTTGCGCGTCGCGGCATCGTCGACCTTCCACAGCGACGTGATCGCCGTGCGCGCGCCGGCCGCGTGCAGCGCCGTCTGCAACGACTGGATCCCCTGCCCCGCGCGGCGGATTCCGACGTTCGTCTCGCAGGCGGAGAGGACGGCGAGATCGCAGGCGGAGAGGTCGTAGCCAGCGAGCTCCTCGGCGGTCATGATGCCGGGCACACGGCCGAGGGAGTCGCGGCCATGGTTGGCTCCGGCGAAGGCGAGACCGCAGAGCGTCATGGGGGCGAGGCCGGTGACGGTCTGCAGCGCGCTCATCGGTGACCAGAGGCGGTCGGCGTTGGGCCGGGTGTCGAGCGCCGACTTGATCGTCTCTGGCGCGAACCACCCATGCGTCGCGACGTGCAGGAACCGCTTGCCGGGAGCGAGGGCATGGAAAGAGAACTTGGAGGCACGTTCAGCCTTCATGAGGCGCGGCTCGACCCCGAAGGCGCCCTCGAAGAGACCGCCGATGCCCTCGATCTCGGCTCCCGTCTCGGCCAAGAGCTCGAAACCCGATGCGAGACCGCCGCTTCGGGTACCTGCCTCGACGGGTGCGGACGCCGCAACCGAAGTTGATGAAACAGCTTCCACCTGGTCGGCCGCGTAGTCGACGGCACCCAGGGCGAACAACGCGGGCTCGGTGTCCGGTCCGCTCCTTGGTGCAAGCAACCGAGCGAAGGAGATCTCCGTGTGCAACCGACGGCGCTCGCCGACCACCCTGTCCTCGCCGGTCTGCATGGACTCCATGGCTCCCATGGACACGGGGGCGGGCAAAGCGTCTAGCGGCAGGAGGTGCAAAAAGCTGTCGAGACAGACGTGGAGGACTCGGGCGTCGCCGGCGGCCTCGAGAATCGGATCGAGGACGCGGGAGCGAAGGGCCTCTCCGATCTTGTCAGCCTCAGCCGGGAGCGCAGGGCGCTCCGCATCCATACCGAGCCCTCGACTCGAGATAGGACTGCCGACGGCGCGGCGCCAGGCGCTCGCGAGCTCTTCGAGTTCGGCCACCGCGCCCAGATCGATCAGCTCCAGCGAGCCGTCCGGTCGCACGAGATGGGCGAACAGTTGCTCTCCCGGATCGACGACGCGACCCGATTCCGTGTCGAGCCGCCAACCCTTCAACCGCTTGTATCCGATCGCAACCGCATTCTCCGGCAGCGCTCGCGCGACGTCCTCGACCCGAATGTGCGGTACGTCCCCCCCACCCTCCCCGACCACCACCCGCAGCTCGCGCTCGAGCCGATCGCGCTCACGCGTGAGCCGGGCCACCTCGTTCGCGAAGTCCTCGGGCAGTCCTCCAGAGTCCGTGCCACCCGCGACCAGATCGTTCAGGCGTGCGCGGACGGCGTAGATCTCCTCGCGTTGCAGAACGAGCGTGGAGTCCTCGCCGAACACCGTTGTGAGCGTGGCGGTCGAGACGTGACGCATCGTCTCACACAGCGAGAACACCATGGCTCGCATCGGCTCGGATTCGCTGACATCCCCCAAGAACAGCGCCCACGAGAGCCGCCTGGCTTCGGCTCTCGCGGCCTCCCTTGCCTCTCGCGGAGCGAGGGTCGGGAGTGATTGGAGTCGGCGCAACATCCCCATCGCGAGCTTCTCGGTTGCCGACAGGGCACCGGGGAGATCGCCCAACTCGAGCGTCGCGAAGGCGAGGTTCTGCCGCGCGCCGAGGAGGACGGGATGGTCGGCGGGCAGGGTCCGCTCGTGCACTTCGAGCACGGCCTCGAGGAGCGCGTGGGAACCATGAAGATCGCCCATCTCGCTCATCGTGGCAGCGAGGTTCTGCCGCGCGGTGAGCAGCCTGGGGTGGCCCTCGGGTAGGGTCCGCTCGAGGGCCTCGAGCAGGGTTTCCTGGAGTGCGCGGGCGCCCGGGTGATCGCCCAACGCGCCCATCGTGAAGGCAAGGTGCTCCCGCGCTCGGAGGAGGTCGAGGTGGTCCTCGGGCAGCGTCCGCTCGCGGGTCTCGAGCACCGCCTCTTGGAGCACACGGGAACCATGAAGATCGCCCATCTCGCTCATCGTGGCAGCGAGGTTCAGTCGAACTGTGAGAAGGTCCGGGTGATCCTCGGGCAGCGTCCGCTCGCGGGCTGCGAGCACGATCTCCTGGAGCGCGCGGGCAGCCGGAAAATCGCCCATCTTGGACATCGTGACGGCGAGGTTGTGCCGGGTTCCGAGAAGGCTCGGATCGTCCGGAGGCAGGGTCCGCTCGTACACTTCGAGCACGACTTCGAAGACCGCACGAGCGCCGGAAAAATCGCCCATCGCGTCCAGAGTGGTGGCGGCGGACAGCCGGGCTATGAGAAGAGCGGGGTGGTCCTCGGGCAGGGTTCGCTCGTACACCGTGACCACGGTCTCGAAGAGCGCGCGAGCACCCGGGAGATCGCCCATTGCCTTCATGGTCAGGGCGAGATTCATCCGCCCTTCGAGGAGGTCGGAATGGTCGGCGGGCAGGGTCCGTTCGCGGACTTCGAGCACGGCCTTCTGGAGCGCGAAGGAGCCGCGGATATCCCCCATCTCGTACATCGTGCCGGCGAGGTTCTGCCGCGCGACGAGGAGGTCGGGGTGGTCGGCCGGCAGGGTCCGCTCGAAACTCTCGAGCACGGCCTGGAAGTGCGCGCGGGCGCCGGGGAGATCGCCCAGCGCCGCGAGCGTGACGGCGAGGTTCCCCCGCGCTCTCAACAGGTTGGGGTGGTCGGCGGGGAGGCTCGCCGACAATCTGCGGACCCACTCCTCTAGAACGATCCCCCGGATTGCACGGACGCCGAGGGACTTGGCAACTCTATCGATCCCTGCAAGCCCGGCCAGGACGACCTCGGGCGCGCCTGCCAGGAGCACCGCGTAGACCCCGTCCTCAACGAGTGCGGCCAGGTGTTCTCGCGCTCCGTCGAGCTCGCCGCGCGCTTGCAGCGTCGCGACCTCGCCCAGCCAGCGGCTGAGGTCGGCGGGGAGCTCGGGAGTCGCTGCGGAGTCCGACGACTGAGCGCTATCCTGCGCACGGGACGGCTCGCGACGTGTGAGGGCCGGAGGCACTACGGCGAAGCTGGGTGCGGCGAGCAGCAGGGCGATCGTGGCGAGCATTGCCGGCGTCCGGGGCCATTCTAGCCCCGGCTCTGAAGGACGGCCTCGGCCCCCCTCCAGAAGGCCCAGGATGCGGGCTTCGCCCTTCTTCCTTGGCCCCACCAGCAACTTGACGAGTTCTGCGGGGTCGGCTGCAGGATGTGGCCAAGACGTCCGGCGCTCCAGCCCACTGGCCTTTCGAGATTCTCAGGAGGCGTTCGGTCTTCCGGACCCCCGGCCAAGATGGTCCTCTTGTAGGAGAGCATGATGAAGGAGGAGTTCGAAGCGCAGGGCGATAGAGATGCCAAGGTTGGTGCTCTTCTTGGCCTGTCTGCATTGAGCCTCATCCTGATCAACGGGTGTGGAGCGACAGCCGACTTGCTTCGCAACAACACAGAGAGTCCTCGTGGCATGGGCTATGCCCTTGCTTTCGTCTTTTCCAACGCGTTCGTTGTGCCACTACTTGTAGTGGCGCTATTTCAAATCAGACCGAAGTCTAGAAACCTGAGATCGCAGGTGAAGATCTTCTGCTGGGCATCTGTCGTTGTCATGCTCTCACACTGCGGCAGCACTGTTGGTCGGGCTGCGCGTTCGGCGGACGGACAAGAAGTAGGCGCTGCCGCCAGTCCTCGCGTTCGTGCTGAGCGGGGAGTGGAGGTAGAGGAGACGTGTTCCTGGCGAGTGAACGCTCACCTCTCTAGATCAGACTCGATCTCCGCTGGACTGCGTGCCCATGTCTTCCCAAGACTGTGCGCAACTAGCTCTGCGCGACGCAGGGCATCGTCCCGGTCTGGACAGCAATCCTTGCAGTAGTGACCGAAGGGTACGAGAACTCAGCTGAAACGCAGGGGGCCCCCGTGGGGCCTGCCGGCTGAGTTGCGTCTTCACGGCTTCGCTGCCAAGCAGACGTCATCGGGCGGGCCCTGATAGAATCCAGTCCGACGTAGGAAGGGCGCGCTTTGGCGATCCAATCGCGCTCGGCGACGACCCCACCTCCGTCAGCTTCGAGCCCCCGTTCCGTCCTCGCACGCATGCCCAGAGCCGTGCCGGTGGGGGAGCCCGGGCTCTATCGATCGATCTCGATGAAGGACCCGTCCCTTCCCTTCTCGCTGGCCCTCGTCGCCACCCTCGCCGGAGTCGTGGGTGTCACGGGCTGTGGTCCCTCGAGCTCCTCGGGCGCGGCGACGACGACCACCGGGATCGTCGAGGGTCAGCAGCTGTCGGTGATCTTCGATCCCAACAAGGGCGGCAAGGCCTCGACCGTTCGGATCGAGGAGATCCGCTGGGGGCGGCTGGTGGACGTCTACGACTC
>JAJDET010000336.1 GCA_029259655.1 Planctomycetota bacterium | reverse complement strand
TAGTCGTAGTGCGGGTCGAACAGGTGGAGGAAGAGGAACATCGGTTCCTTGCCGACTCTCTCGAGGGCTCTCGACACGCGCTCCACGACGCGGTGCGAGGTCACATCCTGGTGGGAGAGCTTCTGGCGTGCCCCGAGAACTCGGCGGGCCGAGTCGAGCTCCTCGTCTGCGTGCGCCCGGGCGAGCTCGCGCTCGATCATGTCCCCCTGTGTCATCGAGTTCTCGTACAGGTCGAACCCGCGCCCGAAACCGTACTCCCCGGCCAGGTACCAGCCGGTCCAGAAGCCCGCCGTGAAGTAGCCCTCAGCCCGGAGGAGCTCGGGCAAGGTCGGAGTCGCCGGATCGATGGCGAGGTCGTCGTGCTGTACGCCGTGCAGGACCGGCGGAGTCCCCGTGAAGAGCTGCGCGTGCGCGGGCAGCGTCCAGCTCGAGCCGGAGACGGCCTGCGTGAAGACCGTTCCCTCCCGCGCCAGCTCCGTGAGGCGCGGTGCAGCGGCCGGGTCGCGAAAGGTCAGCGCGTCCGCACGGACGCTGTCCAGCGAAACGAGAATGATGTCGGGGCGCCGCTCTGCGCAGGACGCCGCGAGGCACCCCGCGACCACGAGCACGCGGCAGAAGGCCCGGCCCGGGGCTCGCTCAGATGCGACCACCGCGGCGGAGCACTTCCTCGACGCGCGTCAGGTTCGGCTCGCGGACCAGTCCCTGTTCCGTGACGATCGCAGTTACGAGCGCGGCGGGAGTCACGTCGAACGCGGGGTTGTAGACGCGAATCCCGTCCGGGGCCGTGCGCGGCCCGAAACCTTCGGTGACTTCCTCGGCGGGGCGTTGTTCGATGGGGATCTCCGATCCATCGCGAAGCTCGGGGTCGAACGTGGACAGCGGAGCTACGACGTAGAAGGGGATCTCGTTGGCGCGAGCCAGTATGGCCACCGAGTAGGTGCCGATCTTGTTGCAGACGTCGCCGTTCCTGGCGATCCGATCCGCACCGACGAACACCGCGTCGATCACGCCGCTGGCGAGGGCACTCCCCGCCGCGCTGTCCGTGAGGAGGGTCACATCGATGTCCGCGCGGGCCAGCTCCCAGGCCGTGAGTCGGGCTCCCTGGAGCAGGGGTCGGGTCTCGTCTGCGTAGACGGCGATCTTCATCCCGTGCTCTGTGGCGTGGTAGACCGGCGCGAGCGCCGTGCCGCGGCCGGCGGTCGCCAGCGCACCCGCGTTGCAGTGCGTGAGGACCGTCATGCCGCTGGAGAGGAGCTCCGCGCCGACCTCACCCAGGCGGTCGCAGGTCGCCGCGTCCTCTCGAGCGATGGTGTGGGCCTCGTCCAGGAGCGCGTCCAGCGTGGCGGGCGACGAGGCGCCGGCGGCGAGCTCGCGCTCCGCGCGGGCGACCATCCGATCCAGACCGTAGAACAGGTTGACTGCAGTGGGGCGCGACTTCGCGAGCGTCCCGGCGATCTCGCGCACGCGCGCGCGCAGCGTTTCCGGATCGCACTCCTCCGCGCCGCGCAGCCCGACCATGACCCCGTACGCGGCGGCGACACCGATCGCGGGGGCGCCGCGCACGGCGAGTCGACGAATGGCCGCGACCAGCTCGTCGACGGTTCCGATCTTCGTGTAGATCGTCTCTGCCGGGAGGCGCGTCTGTTCCAGGAGCGAGAGACGGCCGTCTCGCCCTCCCTCCCAGCGGATCGTGTCGACCGGCCCGAGCACGGGCTATTGCTCCAGCTTTGCGCGGAGGCGGGAATCCTTCTCGAGGACCTTCTCGCCCTGTCTCCGCCGGAAGTCGGCCAGTCGTCTCGCGAGGCTCTCGTCCGAGACGGCCAGGATGCGCGCGGCGAAGAGCGCGGCGTTCGCCGGGCCGCCTCCGCCGACGGCGACCGACGCCACCGGAACCCCGGCCGGCATCTGAACCGTCGCGAGCAGCGCGTCGAGACCGCCCATCGGCGGGTTGTCCATCGGGATCCCGATCACGGGGAGGTCGGTGTGCGCGGCGACGACTCCCGCGAGGTGCGCGGCTCCGCCGGCGGCGCACAGGAAGACGCGCACGCCGCGTTCGGGCGCGCCGGTCACGAACTCGACGAGCGCAGCGGGCGTGCGGTGCGCAGAGAGGACGCGGGCCTCGAACGGAATCTCGAGCTCGCGCAACCGGTCGAGGCACGCCTCGAGCCGCGGGAGGTCCGAGTCCGAGCCCATCAACAGGGCGACTCTCATGCGCACACCCCCGCCGGGACGTTGCCGGTGATCTTCTCGCAGATGTCGATGTAGCGCGCCGAGATCAGCTGCAGGATCTCGTCGGGCAGCGCCGGCGGCGGCGGTTCCTTGTTCCAGTCCAGGGTCTCCAGGTGGTCGCGCAGGATCTGCTTGTCGAAGCTCGGCTGGTTCTTGCCGGTCTCGTACAGCTCGGCGGGCCAGAAGCGCGAGCTGTCCGGGGTCAGCGCCTCGTCGATCAGGACGAGCTTGCCCCCGATCTCGCCGAACTCGAACTTCGTGTCGGCGAGCAGGATCCCGATCGTCTCCAGGTCTCGCGTGCCTCGCGCGAACAGCTCGAGCGATGCGGAGCGGGCGACGTCGAAGATCGCCGGCCCGACGAGCTCCCGGGCCTGATCGGGTGTTATGGCCTCGTCGTGGACCTCGTCCTTGGTCGTCGGGGTCAGGATCGGCTCGGCGAGCCTGCCGCAGAACTCGAGTCCCTTCGGCAGGGGGATTCCGCAGACGGTGCTCTGGCTCTGGTATTCCTTCCAGCCGGATCCGGCGATGTATCCGCGGACGACCCACTCGACCGAGGTGG
>JAJDET010000335.1 GCA_029259655.1 Planctomycetota bacterium | reverse complement strand
CGCCTCGGGACTCCCGTGCCGAGCCGATCGGGCCCGCAGCCATCGTCGCGGGTGCCGCGATAGCGCTCTCAGGTAGTCCGCCCTCGCGCGCAGGGTGACGCGCGGCTCATCGATCGCGGGAACAGCTTCCTCCATGGGGTCGTTTCAGCGGCGGTGAGCGCCGAAGGCAGGCGCCGTCGACACAATACTAGGGATGCCTCGGAATCGAAGAACGGCCCGGGAGCGGCGACCCGGCCCCGTCGTACACCTGCTTCGCGGACTCGAGATCGGCGGCATGGAGCGCGCCGTTCTCGAACTGGCTCGCACGGCGCAGGACGCGGGACGAGAGCACCGCCTGATCCTCTTCGACGTGCCCCCGGGCCGACCGGATCAACTGTCCAGTGGGTCCCTACAAGTCGAATACCTGCCTCGTGGCGGAGGAATCGATCGGAGCTTCGCGCGTGCGTTGGCCCACCGGATCGCAGCCCTGGATCCAGGCGTGCTACACGCACACAACGACACGGCAATGGTCTATGCCCGGTGGGCGGCCAGCCTGCTTCGACAGGCATCGCCGCGGCTCGTCGGCACGTTTCATTCCTGGCCCAACCACGACACTCTGGGGGCGCGTCTGAGCTGTCGTCTGGCGACCCGGGGATTCGAACGTCTGACCGCCGTCTCGGGAGAGCTCGCCCGCCGCCTGGAGCGCGCCGGCTGGTCGAGGCGACTCGGTGTCGTGCCCAACGGCGTGAATCTCGAGACGTTTCACCCCGGTCGGGACGCATCGGGTTGGCGTCGCCGCCTGGGGATCGGCGCGGAGCAGCTCCTGGTCGTCCATTCCGCCCGGTTCGACCGGATCAAGCGACACGAGGACCTCCTGGAGGCGTTTCGCAAGCTCGAGAGCTCTGCGCCCGAGCTCGTACTGCTGTGTTGCGGCGACGGTCCGGAGCTCGAGCGCTTGCGCACTCTCTTCAGCGCCCTCGGAAACACCCGGCACGTGTCCCGCGTCGAGAGAATGGAGGAGCTCTGGCGTGCGGCCGACCTGGCGGTGCTCTGTTCGGAGCACGAGGGAACGCCGATGAGCCTGCTCGAGGCCATGGCGAGCGGCGTGCCCGTGCTGGCAACCGGAGTCGGCGGCGTGCCCGAGCTCCTGCAGGGCGTCGGAAGCCTCGTCCCGAGCCGATGCCCGGATCAACTGGCCGCGAAGCTCGAGGCCTTCGCGCGCTCGAGCAGAGAGCAACGCAGCCTTGCAGGAGCCGCCGCCCGTGATCGCGCCAGGCCGTTCTCGATCGAGCGCATCGCTCTTGAGTGGGAACGGGTCTACAGCGGCAGCGCGGGAGCTGACCTCGCGAGTCCGGGCCACCATCCGCGATCGGGTGCATAGGAAGCGTCCTCGGCGATCATCCCTGGCCGGAGTACCTCCTTACGCTCGGCGCGTGCCGCATGATTCGCTCGTTGGAGCTGCAGTGGCAATTCGGGCAGTTGAGTCCGAAAGCGTCCTTGGCCGCGCAGCGGTGTCGTCGTGTGAACAGCAGCTCGGAGAGGCGCGCTTCGTGCAGATTGCCGAGCTCGAACGTCACGTAGCACATCTGTACCGTGCCGTCCGCTCCCACCCAGATCATCTCGTACGCCGTGCAGGGGACCTTCATGTCAGGACCGAGCACGAGCCAGTCCGGGATCGAACGCAGTCCCACCACGGTGTGATTCAGGAGCTCAGGTTTCTCCATCTTTGCCGCGACGAGCTCCTCGACGACACGCTCGATTTGCGGCCGATCCTCCGGGCGGAACTGCAGGAAACGATCGGGTCCTTCCTGGAAGTACGGGAGCGAGTAGTGGATCAGATCGATGCGAATGCTCATCCCGTATCGCTCGGCTACCGCCCGCGCCGCGCGGAACGCCTCGACGCTAGCCGTCGGGCGCATGAGGAGCCAGTTCATCTGCATCTGAACGGTGCCACCGTGTCGTTCGGCGACGGCTGCGAGACCGCGCTCGACCGCACGGTACAACCCCGGACTTTGGGTGTAGCGGTCGTAGGCCTCGCCCACTCCGTAGAAGCCGAGCGTGATGTCCCGCAGACCGGCAGCGACGAGCGCGTTGATCTTCTTGTCGAGCAGGACTCCGTTGGTCGTCACGTACGGACGCATTCTCCGGCTCGCGCAGTACTCGATCATCCGCGGCAGGTCCGGATGCAGGAGCGGCTCCCCGCCGTAGAAGCGAATGGAGTAGAAGCCCGCGTCGGCGGCGTCGTCCAGGAGGTCCCGGACCATCTCGAAGCTCAGCCGGTGACCGGGCATGAAGTCGCGACCGTAGCGGCACCCGTGGCAGCGCGCGTTGCAGTCTGCCGTGACTGCGATCATGAGCTTGTAGGGGCGCGGTCGGATCAGGCCGGGGGCCATGCGCGCCGCGCTGTGGCGGTAACGTTCGATTCGGTTCTCGACTCCCTTCAGGTAGCCGTAGACGCGGGGAACGTGTCGCGCTCGATCGCCGACGAGCTTGCGGAGCGATTGCTGGATCGTCACGAGTCCTCCGGGAAGAGAGGAGCGGTAAAGAACGGAGAGGCGCCGCAGCTCTCCACAGCGGACGCCTACCACTCTGGAGGCTAGTCTTTTGGCCCTCGGCGGGTGCCACAATCCGCTGCGCAGCGCTCGTGCCCCTGGCCCGGTGCCGTCAGGCGGATGCCGGCGCGCGCTCGTAGACGCGGTCGTCCACCACCAGCAGGGCGAGCTCGGTGCGGTCGAAGAGGCCCAGGGCCTCGGCCTCGCCGCGGACGCACGGCTCGCCGCGCGGCGCGAGGTCGAGCTCGACCAGCACGGGCGGACCCCCGGCGCGCTCGACAGCGGCGAGGAGTGCGTGGAGAACCGGCTGATCGTCCGCGTGCACCAGGCGCGGGAGGACGCTTCCGTCGGGGCCGACCACGGCGGGGGCGAGCTCGCGCAGGCCCGTCGCCTGGACCGTGAGCCGGCCGAACGCGAGCGGCAGGTCGGCGCCCTCCGGGAGCTCCATGAGCTCCGCCGCGGACTCCGCCCGCACCGCGATCGGGAGCGGCAGGAACGGCGAGCGCGGCGCGAGCCCGCGCGTGAGCTTGTCGCGCACGTCGCCGATCACGGGATTCGCGAGGCACACGCGTCCCCCCATGCTCCCGGGCCCGAAGCCGCCGAGCCCCCGCGCCCAGCCGACGAGCTCGCCCTCGGCAAGCGTGCGAGCCGCGAGGTCCACGAGGGCGTCCGTGCCGTCGAGCGTCCGGGCCTCATCGCGGGGATCGGGTCGCAGCTCGGGTCCGAGGTCCGCAGCGCTCCGTCGCCAGCGCGTGGACGCCTCGCCGTTCTCGACGTGCCACGTCAGGAGCGCGGCACCGAGCGCCGCACCCGCGTCGTCCGCCGCGGGCTGGACGTAGAGGTTCCGGAACGGACCGTCCGCGTGCAGCCGGGACATCGCGGTCCGGTTGAGCGCGAGGACGCCCGAGACGCACAGGTTCTCCGACGGCACGCGTCGATGGAGCTCGTTCGCGAGGCCGAGCAGCGCGCGTTCGACCGCGCGCTGGAGGCTCGCGGCGAGGTCGGCCTCCCGGCACGCCGCGGCGGAGACGTCCAGCGGCGCGCCGGGGATGCGCGCCGGACCGAAGACCTCCTCGAGCGCGTCGCCGAAGGTGCGCTCGCCGTCGAACGAGAACCGGAACAGGTCGGCCGCGACGGAGAAACTCCCGTCGTCCCGTACCTCGAGGATGCGCGAGAGCTCCTCGTCGTGACGAGGCTCTCCGTGCGCCGCGAGCGCCTCGACCTGAGCCTCGTCACGGTCCGGCTCGAAGCCGAGGTATTGCGTGAATGCGGAGTAGAGGAGCCCGAGCGAGTGGGGGAAAGGGAGCTCGGCCAGGAGCTCGAGCTTCGTCCCCTCGCCGCGCGACAGGCTCGTCGTCGAGCGCTCGCCCGCACCGTCGACGACCAGCACGGCGGCCTCCTCGAACGGCGAGGGCAGGTAGGCGCCTGCAGCGTGAGCCTGGTGGTGGCTCGTGAAGAGAACCCGATCGGGATCCACGCCGAGCTCCGAGGCGATGCGGTTCTTGAGCCACATCCGATCCCCGAGCCAGGTGAACATCGTGCGCGAGAAGATCCGCGCGGGCGCCGGGAAGTAACGGAGCTGGTTGTAGAGCAGCCGTTCGAAGCGCCGCAGCGGCTTCTCGTAGAAGACGACGCTGTCCAGCTCGTGCGCCTCGACGCCCCCCTTCGCGAGCACGTGCCGGAGCGCCCGCTTGGGAAACGCCGCGTCGCGCGGGATGCGCGAGAAGCGCTCTTCCTGGGCCGCGGCGACGCACTCGCCGTCGACCACCAGCGCGGCCGCGGCGTTGCTGTGGAACGCGGAGAGTCCGAGGATCTTCACCGGTGACGTGGGGCGAGCGGGCTCGTCGGGATCAGTACTGCTGGCGGATCGCGTCGGGCTCGGCGCGGTCCACTGGATCCTGCCAGCCGACGGCGAGCCGACCGCGTTTCGCCACCAGGGCGAAGGGCACGGCCAGGGTGTAGTAGGCGAGGAACATCGTCACGCGCCCGAACCCGCCCGCCGAGCGGATGCCGAGCCGTTTCCAGGCGCCGAGGAAACGGCTCTCCCGCGCGGACTTCAGGGCGGACTTCACCTCACTCGCGCGCCCCTCCTTGCGCCACTCGCGCAGGAGGTGGTTCGTGTACCCCATGTGGTACTTCTCGTCGACCAGGATGTCGTCGAAGACCTTCTTCGTCTCCGGGTCGTCGTCGAGGAGCGAGCTGTGGATGGCGAAGAGCTCGGCCGCGCGGCACTCGGCGACGTGGAGCTTCGCGACGTAGGGGATCTCGCCGATCTCGTCGATGGGGGAGCCCGAGAGGTCGCCGTGGAAGTCGAGCCCGTCGCCGCGGCTGCGCTCCATGTCGAACGCGCGGTCGGAGGTCTCGTCGCCGACCGGACCGCCGACACCGGCAGCGCGCAGCTCCGCCGCGCGTTGCGTGAACATGTTCGCGTGTCGCACCTCGTCGTCGGCGTGACGCGCGAGGTGTCCCTTGAGGGCATCGTTCCGGGCGAACGAGACGGCCGCCCGGATCTCGTTTCCGCCGTCGGCCTCGGTCTGGGCGAAGCTCTCCAGGGTCCGCACCTTGCGAGCGGGGTCGGACCAGACGCCGCGGTAGGCGCGCCGCTGGAACCAGGTGGAAGGCGTGAAGCGCATCTGGCGATTCTACCTCGGCGGCGAGTCGTCGTGCGGCCGCGCGCGGGGAGACTCCTTCGAATAGCGCCCCTCGAGCCCGTCCCGGAGCGCCTCGAAGAGCACCTCGTTCCCGGCCGCCGTCGGGTGGTTCAGCTTCGGGCCGCTCTGGACGAACAGCGGGGCGATCCCGCGGCCGGTGGTCTCGGCCGCCGCCAGGACGAGGGACCGCGTGTGGACGTAGGGCACCTCGCTCTCCTCGAACAGCCTGACGAGCATGCGCTCCGTTTTCGGAACCCCGGCCGGGGGAAGCCCGCGCGGGCTCACGAAGAGCAGGAAGTAGTAGTGGAGCCCGCGCGCCTCGAGCTCGTCCCGGATGGCCAGGACGATGCCGCGCAGGAGCTCGTTCTGCTCGCGCCGCTTCTCCTCGATGCCGGTCAAGCCGCTCCGCAGTCCGGCGAGCGGAAGGCTCGGCGAGTGCAGGAGCAGTCGCCAGGCGTAGCTCCCGATGCCCGTGCCCTCCTCGTCCAGGAACGTTTCCGCGTCCCGCGTCACGCGCTCGCCGTCGGAGAGGGCGCCGTCGACGAACTGCAATCGGGGTTTGGGCCAGTCGCGGAAGCGCAGCGATGCGCGTTCGAAGTCGCTGTCCGCGACCACTCCGATGACGACCACGGGGTCGGAGTTCTCGTAGAGGTCGAGGGACTCGCGCATGAGCAAGTACGTCTGGTCGACGCCGTAGCCGCCGACGCCGTAGTTCACGAGACCGAACTCCTCGGCGAGGTCGGAGCGCTCGAGGATCCCCTGGAAGCAGGACCGAGCGGGCGTCAGGCAGTTCGCGTAGGAGGCGCCGAACAGCAGGATCGGGCGGCGCCCGCGGAGCTCGCGAGCCGCGTCGTTTCGATAGCTCCCGGGTTCGATCTCCCCCTTTACCCATCCGGTGAGCTCGTCCGTCTTCGGATGCTTCCTGAGGTCGGGTTCGAGCTTCCAGAGCAGTCGCCAGTACTCGTCCTCGAGGGAGGGCACGGCATACCGCCGCGCATCGCGAAGATCGGCGCCCCATCCGGCCGCCAGCTCGCTCGGGTGGAACAGGAGAAACCGCAGCCCGAGCTCGGCCAGGACGGGCCCCGCGAGAACGCACAGGAGGAGCACGACCATCCGCCGCCGCATGCGACGCGGGTCGGGGGCAGCGCCAAGAGGACGCGCTCCTTCTCCCAGTCCGCTCTTCGCATCCATGGCGCGGATCATATCCCGCTCCGGCGACCGGGCTCGGGCGCGTTTGCCGGCGGCTACGCGATCCAGTCCCGAATCACGTTCCCACCGACATCCGTCAACCGGAAGTCGCGTCCCTGATAGCGATAGGTCAAGCGCTCGTGATCGAGGCCGAAGAGGTGCAGGAGCGTCGCGTGGAAGTCGTTGATGTGGACCGGGTTCTCGACCGGCGCCCACCCCAGCTCGTCCGTCTCGCCCCATGTCATCCCTCCCTTCACTCCGCCCCCCGCGAGGAAGAGGCTGAAGGCGAAGGGGTGGTGGTCACGGCCCGTGTTGGGGGTGTGGCCCTTGCGGTTCTCGCCCAGCGGCGTGCGCCCGAACTCGCCGGCGAAGACGACCAGGGTCTCGTCGAGCAGCCCCGTGCGGTCGAGGTCCTCGAGCAGCGCGCCGACCGGCTGGTCGGCCATCTTCACGTTGAAGTCGAGCTCGGTGTCGAGGTTCGAGTGGTGGTCCCAGGACGCGTGGATGATGTTGACGAAGCGCACGCCGCGCTCGACCAGGCGCCGCGCGAGCAGGCAGTTCGTCGCGAACGTGCGGAACTGGTTCGGACCGCCGTCCCGGTCGGCCTGGATCTTCGGGTCCTTCCGGTCGAGGCCGTACAGGTCGAGGACTTCCTGCGGCTCCTTCGACAGGTCGATCAGCTCCGGCGCGGCCGACTGCATGCGGAACGCGAGCTCGTAGCTCGCGATGCGGCTCGTGATCTCGGGGTCGCGAAGCTCGTCGTGACGCAGCCGGTTCAGGTCGCCGAGCGCGTCGAGACCGCCGCGCTGGAGCTCGTCGGGCAGCCCGGGCGGGTTCTCGAGGTTCAGCACCGCATCGCCCTGGCTGCGGAAGGGGACGCCGGAATAGCTCGAGGGCAAGAACCCGCTCTGCCACAGGGTCGCGCCGCCGCTCGATCCGCGCCCCGCGGTGAGCACCACGTACCCCGGCAGGTTGCGCGACTCGCTTCCCAGGCCGTACAGCATCCAGGACCCGGCGGTCGGCAGCCCGAACACGCCGCGCCCGCACTGGAGCATGAGCTGCGCGGGGTGGTGATTGAACTGATCCGTGTGCATCGAGCGCACGAGCAGGAGCTTGTCCGCCTGCCGCCCGATGTTCGGGATGATGTTCGAGAGCTCCATCCCGCTCTCGCCGTAGCGTCGGAACCCGACCGGGGATCCCTTGACCACCGCGCTGTCCTTCTGGATGAAGGCGAACCGCACGTTCTTGGTCAGGCTGGGCGGGAGCGGCTGGCCGTGGAGCTCGTTCAGCTTGGGCTTGTGGTCGAACAGGTCGAACTGACTCGGCCCACCGGCGAGGAACACGAAGATGCAGTTCTTCGCCATCGGTGCGAAGTGCGGGGGACGGGGCAGGAGCGGGTCCGCGTCCTGTCCGAGCATTCCCTCGCCGCGCAGGACGGACGAGAGCGCGACCAGACCGAGCCCGCTGGCCGCGCTCGTCAGGAACGAGCGCCGGCTGGTCGCGATCGCGTGTTCGATCCTGGGGTCCATGGTCACTCGCGGGTCAGGCTCTCGTCGAGGTTCAGTACGAGGCGTGCGGTCGCGACCCAGGCGGCGGCTTCGCTCGCGGGCACTCCGTCCGGGCGGTGCGCCCCGGCCAGCTCGGCAGCGTCTTCCGGACGATCGCGGTACCACGCACGCGCGATCGCGAGGTAGTCCTCGAGCCGCTCCAGCTCCGCGTCGTCCGGGGTCCGCGAGACGCAGCGCCCGAAGGCCAGGCCGATGCGCTCCTCGTCGGTCGCAGCCCGCTCGAGGACGTACGCGGCCAGCCCCTGTGCCGCCTCGTGGAACACCTCGTTGTTGAGGGTCGTGAGCGCCTGGAGTGGCGTGTTCGAGACGCGCCGGGACGCGGCGGACTTGCTGGCCGTCGGGCAGTCGAAGGCGAGCAGGTTCGGGTGCGGGGCCGTGCGCTTGAAGAACGTGTAGAGCCCGCGCCGGTAGCGGTCTCCTCCACGGCTCACGTCCCAGCGGAAGTGGAAGGCGTAGCTCTGGTCGGCGACACCATCGGGCAGCGGCGGGAACACGCTCGGACCGCCGACGCGCGTCGACAGGAGCCCGGCCGCCGAGAGGAAGTGGTCGCGAACGAGCTCGGCGTCCAGCCGGCGCCGGTTCTGGCGCGCGAGGAGCCGGTTCTCGGGATCGATCTCGACCAGGTCCTCGCGGTGAGCCGAGGCCCGCCGGTACGCGGTCGAGGTCACGATCGTCTTGATCAGCGCCTTCCGGCTCCATCCGACGCGCACGAGCTCGGCTGCGAGCCAGTCCAGCAGTCGCGGGTGCGAGGGCAGCTCGCCGCGCACGCCGAAGTTGTCCACGGTGGACACGATGCCGCGGCCGAAGATGCGCTCCCAGATCTGGTTGA